>DASYKK010000109.1:0-44668 GCA_035995565.1 Candidatus Angelobacter sp. | reverse complement strand
CCCCAGCAATTCTGGGTGGGCAAGGAACACAACATTGCCGCGGGAGTCAGGCTTGCCGGCAGCTACGAACTCGATATGAAAGCTTCAAAGATTAAGCTAACGCCCACGTGGCCCAAGAAGCCGCCATCAAGTTGGAGCTATCTTTTCAAGGACAGCGACAAAACCTTAATATTGCAGCCGCTGGAGCCGCAGGAAGATCTGGAGCAGGGATGCGGTTATATCCTGGTCCGTTAGGATCGGGCCGCCCGCTTTCGGCAGGCATCCGTGATCACCTATCCAGCCGCAGTTCTGGAACGCCTAGTCTAGCGACTGCCTTTCCCAACAACACAGTTTTACGCACAGTAGAAAACAGATTTCTTACTTTTAATGGCAGTTAGTCCAGCAAATCTTCTTCAAATTACATTAGTAATCACTAACTAGGCACCCAGAGATATTTTTAACATGCGGACGAGGTCGCCTTGGGTTAACGTATCGGGTAACGAGGTGTCGAATGGCGGATACGCTTCCGGGTGCGTTTTCGGATCGTTTGCAGGCAATTTCAAGCGAGTTGCGCGAGATCGATGTGGCTTTGAAATCTGGTGCAGCTCCAGATCTTCTGCTTCTTCAGGATTTTCGCCACGTTCTGGACAATGCCCGTTTGACGGCATGGACAGTAACCGAACTGCTTAATGTTGTGGAATCCCAAAAAGATCCAGCCCACGTTTTGTCTTTTATCGCGGCGGAACGATTACGCCGCTCGAATCAGATGCTAAAAGACCTATGCACCGATATTGATCATCATGGTGTGACCTGGCAGACGCATGGAATCCAGGCTCTGTTTGACACCGTGAACTCGCTCCAGGCGCAGCTTCGCAAACTAGTGGAACAGCATCGCAGCCGTTTTCAGACGGTGGGCGAGAGCGCAAGATAGATTAACCATTTAAAATCAATCAGATACAGCAGTAACAGATTTTTATCCCAAAATAACTAAAGAATTAGTTACTATTTTATTTCCGTTGCGTCTAATAGACATAGACAAAGGGAAATCTCTCAAGGGAACGCCAAGGAGCGACAGGTCCGTGCCGCCGAAGAAATCGCCTACTCTGACAGAAGCTGAGTTACGCCTCATGGAAGTGCTGTGGCAGACCGGGCCGGCGACGGTTCACCAGGTGCTGGAAGCATTGCCAGCCAAACTCCCCCTGGCGTATAACTCCGTCCTTACCACCATACGTATCCTGGAAAAAAAGGGTTATGTGCAGCACGTGAAAGAAGGTCGTGCGCACGTTTATGCACCGATGGTAGGCAAGCAGGAAGCCACGCGCTTCGAGATCAAAAACCTGGTCGGACGCTTCTTCAAAGATTCCCATGAACTACTGGTGCTGAACATTCTTGAGGACAAAAGCATCGACGCCGACGAACTTAAGCGCCTGGGCCAACTGCTGCGGGAGCAAAGGGGGAAGGTATGAACCTGGCCCTGAATATTCACGGGATAGCCACAGCAATTTCGCAGCGTCTTTTGTTTAGCGCAGTGGGTGGAACTCTGCTTGCCGCTGCCGTTTGGTTTCTGTTGCAGCTGTTTCCCAAGAGGGATTCACGGACAAACTTTGCTGTTTGGTTCTCAACCTTATTGGCGACGGCTTTGCTGCCGATGTTGAGTTTTTACCGTGAGGGCAAACCTGCGGGCTTGGCAGCGTCGCATGCGGCGCTTACGGTTTCAACGTCGGTCGCGTGGTACATGTTTCTGGCCTGGGCGACGATTGTCCTGGCAGGCATGGCGCGTGTAGTCCTCGCGACGTTCCAGTTGCGCAGGCTGAGGGCGGATGCAGTTCCGGCGAACATGGAATCCTTTTCTGCTGATATCCGGACACTGATTGAAGAGGCGCAAAAGTCGCGTCCAGTGGCCGTGCTTGTCTCAAAGAAGTTGGAAGTCCCGACAGCGATTGGCTTCCGCAGACCTGCCGTTATCCTTCCCGCCTGGATGCTGGAGAGCACTCCAGCCGAAGAATTGAAATATATTCTGCTGCATGAATTGGCGCATTTGCGTCGTCGCGACGATTGGACCAATCTGGCGCAAAAAGTATTGAAGGCTATCTTTTTCTTCCTGCCCAGCGTCTGGTGGATCGAGCGCCGGCTTTCGCTGGACCGGGAAATGGCATGTGACGATGCCGTCCTTGCGCATTCAGGAACACCGCGCGTTTACGCGGAATGTTTGGCTCATGTAGCTGAAAGAAGCTTTCTCCGGCGGCAACTTGCGCTGGCGCAGGCTGCTGTCGGCCGTGTCCGTCAGTTAACAGAGCGGGTCACCAAGATTTTGGATCCTGACCGCCCGCGGGCGACGCAATTGTGGAAGCCCGCAATACCGGTGGTCATAGTATTGGCCGGCCTGTGCGCGTTACCGGCTTCATTCACGCCGGAACTGGTAGGGTTTGCTGATGATCCTTCAACGGCGAAGGCCCAGGTGAATAGTCAGGACAAAGGACAAAGTGCCCAAACCCTTGCTTCTCCAATAAGCGCCGATGGTCCGAAAGTACACATGGTACCGGCCAGTTTGAAGACCACTCACGCACCGGTTGTGCCCGTAAAGGCGAAGACTGTGCTCATGTCTCGGGGCAATGCTGGTCATTGGCGCCGCGTCAACTCACGGAAACGGATTCAGCCGTTCGTGATGATGGCAAAAAATCAACTTCCTATGCAGGAGCAATACGTTACTGTACGCGAAGAAATGGTTTTCGTCGTCACGGAGCGCACAGCTTCTGGCGAGGAGCAGAGTTGGCAGGTACACATGGTGCAGGTGAGCGTGCAGCCGCAATCCACGATCGTTCAAAAACCCCGAAAGATCTAAAGGATTTTTCATAGCGTCAGAGGCGCAAGGTGACCTCCGGCTTCTAAAAACTAAATAACTAGTTGTAGAAATCAAGTGCACTCAAATTAAATGGAGAAAAAGTAACAAATGAAAACGCAAATACAGCAATGGAAGGCTCTGCTCAAAGGCAAGACGCTGGCAGCAGTGTTCATGCTCGCTTTGACAGCAAGCTTTGGGGGGTATGAATTTCTTAAACCTGCGCCGGCCAGCGCCGCCAGCGTTGCGCCCGCAGCAGCGGCGCTTGACGACAACAGCATTAGCGCAATCACTGCGCTTGACCACGCCATGGAAACGCTTGCGGCCCATGTAACCCCGGCAGTTGTGAACGTGACAGTGACTTCGCGTGCCAAGCAGCAACAAACCTCCGGGCGCGACCAGGATGAAATCCAGCGGTTCTTTGGACCGGGCTTTGGACAGCAAGGTCCACAGGGACGCCAGGGACCCCGAGTGGAGCACGGGCTGGGCAGCGGCATCATCATTTCGCCAGACGGATATATCGTAACCAACAATCACGTGATTGATGGCGCCACGGATATTCGGGTAACGCTGAATGACCGCCGGGTACTGCCGGCAAAGCTCATCGGCGCTGATCCTATGACCGACCTGGCCGTAATCAAAATCAACGGCAGCGGTTTCCCCAGCCTTCCCTGGGGCGACTCAACCGCTCTGAAGCCGGGACAGACTGTTCTGGCATTCGGTAACCCGTTCAACTTCCGTTTCACCGTGACTCGCGGCATTGTGAGCGCCCTGAATCGTCCAAACCCTTACAGTGATGACGCCCGCAAGCCCGGCGAATTCATCCAGACGGATGCGGCCATCAATCCCGGTAATTCCGGCGGACCGCTGGTAAATGCGCATGGCGAAGTCATTGGCATTAATACCTTCCTGATTTCTCCATCCGGGAGCTTTTCCGGCATGGGCTTTGCTATTCCCACGCAAATCATTCGTCCAGTGGTGGACGCGTTGCTGAAGGACGGCAAGATTGAGCACGCGCGGATGGGAATCGGCATCAATGATGTCACTCCCGAAAACGCGACATTCTTCCATCTGGAAAACGCGACCGGAGCATTGGTCAGCCAGGTTGAACCCAATTCTCCGGCTGGCAAGGCTGGACTCAAAGTCGGCGATGTGATCACCGAATTGAATGGCAAGAAAATGGACAACTCCGGCCAGCTTCAGGCCGCTATTAGCACGCACCGTCCGGGAAACAAAGTAACTCTCCAGGTGATGCGTGATGGTAAGAGCCTCAGTCTTCCCGTAACGCTGGAAAGCATCAACAAGAAGTCTGACGAAACTGCGTCCAATTCTGGCGAAACCCATGGCAAAGCTCGCTGGGGCGTGGCGCTGGAAAACCTGAACGCCGATCTACGCGAGCAACTGCAATTGCCTTCCGAGGTCAAGGGCGTGGTCGTGACAAACGTGCAACCCGGAAGCCCGGCAGATAATGCAGGTATCGGCCGTGGCGACGTGATCCTGGAAGTCAACCGCAAACCGGTGCAGACTGCCGATGACGTAAAGCGCGAACTGGGGAACGTTCCCAGCGGAAAAGATGCCATGGTGCTGATCTGGGCCAACGGTGGCAGCTCGTTCCGCGTGATGCACGCCACTGAGCCCGGTGCCGACCCGAACGGCGAGTAATCCTTTAACTTAACGTAAATGGACGCACCCTTCGAAAAGGGTGCGTTTTTTTGTATGAATTAAGTTGTCAAAGATTTCTTGCGACTGGTATCAGCCAGAAACATCCAGTCCAAACCTGAAAAAACTGGCGCGAGTTCAACTCAAGCCGTTCTCAATAATTCCGGAGGCGCGTGGCCCCAACAGCATCCTTCCGCGAATGCCCGTACCTTTGTCACTAAAGCAATTCGCGTCTCTCCGCCTTGTTTCATACCCCCTTGTTTCACACCCCAAGGATTGGCGGCCGAATGATTCGCGGCCCAGTTCCTTTCTTCTCTCGGCTGTTCTCCGCCGGGGTCCCCACCAAGCCCGGTTTTGGCTTGGTGGGGTGGGTGTCTCTGCCACTCCGTGGTGGAATGTGCCTTTTCACCCGGTTTGCCCAATCTGCGCTCATCTGCGCGAATTTGCGGCAACCTTGTCTCTTCCGCCGATTCTTTCAGATCAGTGTTATCAGTGTAAATCCGTGGTAACGTTTTGGTTTTCGTGCGGTGAACCATCCGCAACAGTTTTGATACGGTCTGCAACTGCACCACCAGCCTGCCTGCCGTTTTGCACTCAATCAGGCCGCCAATCAGCGCTTGCGCCATTACCTCCAGCGTCACCTGGATGCCCTTAAAATCCATGAACAGGTCGGCCGTTTCGCAGTCCGGCTTGCCTCTCTTGCGCATCCGTGCCACAGCTTCTGCCAGCACCGCTCTGCGTTCCCGCTCCCGCCGAACTGCTGTTGCCAACTGTCCGGCATGGGCATGACAGATGTGCGAGCCCTTTTCCGCCGAGGCCTTGCACTTGGCGCCGCTCTTTCGGAACACCTGGCACCGCCGATAATAGGCGTACCGCGCCTCTGCAATTCGCTCTGGCACTGGCTCTACAGCCGCTGATGGAATGCTGAAGTGCTGCATAAAGTTAAGTCACGTTCGCTTTTCAATTACTAAATTACCAATTTACCCAAATTATCAAATCTGCCTATCCCACCCCCATGGCCTCCGACTATGATTCTACAGGGCTTATTCCATTCGATCCCAGAAATTCCGCCTCATATCGCCCATCAATCGCGTCAACCTGGCCCCGCATCGCGTCAAATCTGCTGTTTCTTATGCCGTGTCGCGCCAGTATTGAGATTTTGTTTTTGGGGTTAGCTAAAGGCTAAAAGCCAAGGGCCAAGAGCCGCTCTCATACGACCTTTTATTCGCCTCCGATTCAATGCGAAATAGGACACTGTCCTGCTCAAACTCGTACGACACAGCCGGCGATTAGTCCGCTCTCTAACCAGCAGGCGCACCTCGCAAGGGGTGCGTTTTCAATTTTTACACCGATGTACGTATGAGTTAGTGATGAGAGGACTTCTGTTCGGCCGCCGCAGCATTTTTCTCACGACATTCGTCTGAGAAAGACTGGTCTTGCTCGTCTGGGGACAAGGTAGGTGCATCGCCAGATGAAGGCTGATATTGTTCCCGGAAAGCCGGAGCCCTGGCGATGCGATGAAACCTTGGTTTCACGCCCGCTCCCCCTCCCGCATCTTCCTTTCCATCGTTAATCGCGCGCTGAAGAAGCTTCGGACTGAAATCCAGAACGTCCATCGAGTTCTCTGGCCGGAGTTCAAATAATTCTACAGAACCCTTGGAAGAGACATCGGTACGTTGCGCCTGAGAAAAAAGGTAATCGAATGCTTTAGCTACGTGCTGTCCAAAATGCTCTGCAGGTTGCGGGCTATCGTCGGGCGATGCTTCAATGAGGACGATGTGAGTGGCGCCCCAACTTACCGCCGCCTCAATGGGACTATTGTGAATGAACCCACCATCGATAATGTCAACCTCATTTTCAGGCTTGAAGCCGCTCCCGGCGTCTTTCTGCAGACAGACCTGTCTTAATTTCCGCGGGGGGAAAACCGGGTAGATCGTACTTGAGCCAATCACTGCATCCAGCAAAAGGTGAGGATTCTTAGCGAAGGATACAAATCTGGCGTCCAAGGGAACCTTGTGAGAAGAACGTTTGAAATAAAAATATAGATCGTCCGGCAGCGCTTCAACACCGCTGTGGTGCTCGTGAAGACGGGAGGCTGTGATCAGGAGGTCCCTCCGAATAGAGGATCCTGCGATGATCTGGCGGGAGATGTTGCACAGATCAGGATCTCCGGAACATGGTGCGTTGCTGGCTATCGGATTATCGATTGGGGCCTTTAACCCTGCCACAACCGAGGGCATAGACTCGGAAAAGGTTTTGGCGATGGCTGTACTCTCAGAAACGGAGACTTCCAGGAAAAACAGAACGCCCGTGACCAGAGCGCTGACCACGGCGGTTATGCCAGCGAGGGCGCCGATAGCCAATGCGCGGTGTTGATTCCAATCCCAGCTAACCTGGAGCCAGTTCAGGGTAAGCGGGGTCAATAGCATAGCCAGTCCGATGAGCACAGGCGTAGCGAGCACCCAGCGGAATATGAGAAGTTTGATAAATAATAGACCCAGATGAAGGATCCAGTGTCCCAATGGTGGACTCCAATAGTCCATAAGCACCCACACAAGGGCAATACAGAACTCCGCAACCGAGATGAAAAACATCGTAGCCGAAGCGGCCATCCACCAATGCATCGGTCCCTTCTTCAGGCTTCTGCCGAGGATGAAGAAGGCCAGCCAAACAGTGGCCTGCAGGAGAAAAAGCGCTCCGACGACGTGAGCTGAAGTCATTACGAGATCTTTGCGCCCGCCCGATTGCTGGGGAATAGGAAGCCAGGTTGCAATCACCATGAAGGCCACGACAGCATAAAATCGCCAATCTTTAATTTTTCGCAGCTTGCCTGTTTCAAAATCAATGATGACGAGATAGACGAACAATAACAGCTGCGCTATCAATCCTGTGTTGATCGGAATCGCGTAGGAAGCAGGTATGTCGGGGGTAAATGGAACAAGCCGCAAAAGAGTGGAAGCAATTGGAGAGGTGCCTTGGACAACCGGCGGGTGAAGGTCTACTATGACGAACCTGAGAAGAGCCAGCACCATTGCACACAAGGCGGCAAAGACGCGCGCGCATTTAAGGGTGTTCACGGCCTGGAGGCTGACCAAATATCGTGTTAAACCAGCGACGAGCGCGATAATCACGGCACCTGTCAGGAGGGTCCCCAGGAGCATTCCAGTCGTAGAGTAATTGAGTTCGCCGTGAATGTGGGCGAAAACAATGGATTCCACCAGAAGTACCAGTAGCATTGCACGTGCCCGGTGCTTGCCCAACAACTTCTGGATAAAGCGGTTGACAGGTTTAATCGCGACTATTCCAGCAACTAGGACAAGCTGCACCACGAGGGCCACGGGAACGAACCGGCCCCCACTGACAAAGAAAATTATGGATAAGAGGACGACACAGAAGATGAGGAGCAGGTCAACAAGCGCAAGCCAGCTCCACTTGCCCGTGGCAAACAGGCCCACCAGGAGCGCCAAACAAAAAGCCTGGAGCATACCAAAGGATGCTGCAAGCCAGAGCTTGAGGCGAGCGGAAGGTTCAACCAGGTCGTTCTGATTCAGCGTCCCCCAGACGTGTTCCATGTTTAAACGACCATTCGCAGTGTTGGTGTTCCCTGCCGCCGCTAGCAGGGCATTAATCGAACCGCCCGATGTGCCAACAAGAACATCGATATCAAAGATCTTGTTGCAGTATTTATTGTCGGGCGTTTCTTTTTCGCACGCGTGCCGGCGTTTGTCCAGGACCTCCTCAATGCTTTCCAGCGCTCCGGCCTGATAAGCGCACTTCGCGCCGCCGCCGGACAGCACCACTGCCAGTCTAGGCAGGCGTTCGCAAGTTCCATCTTTCTTACAGTCGGAGTAGTGGTAGAGCTCGTCTCCAATCTGTGACGCGCTAAAGAGAACGGGAGCAGAGGCACTCCATCCTGGAGGTGGGTCCTTAATAATCTTTACCATTTCATCGTACTTGGAGATCCAATCGTCGAATCTCTTAAAAGTAAAGTCGCCGGTTTTTCGGTAGTCCCGCGTAAAAGAATTTCCGACAGAGGCCTCACCCTTAAAGCGGTTAAGGGCTTTCTGAAGGATTTTCATATTTCTAAGATAAATCTCTTTCGGACGGTTGTAATTCACGAAGAGCGCATTGAAGGGGATCAAAGTCGTGTCAAGATAGTCGGTCCCTAGCAATTTTCGTAATTTGGTACGGGCTTGGGCAATGATTTCTTTTTGATCACCGCTGATGCGCACGCTGTCATAGATGAACGCGACTGTAGGCTTGTCAGATTGCAGCAGTTTAATGACTGAATTGGCATGTTGATAAGTGAGATTGTCTTCCTTTGCTCCGCCGAGAATGGCCTTTCCCTGAGGGAGTGTTTTTTTTAAAAATGTAAACGGCACCAGGTAACCCGACGCAGATGCCGGTCTGACAAACAGGTACGTTGGATTGGCGCGACTTACATCGTTAAAACCGGTTGCAGTCACGTGATCAGCGTTTACAAGAGCAAGTGAGCGGTAAAAATATCGCGCTCCCTCAACCTTTCTTTGCCTTGAAAGCGTGTCCTGACATTCGGATTCGGGTAACTTGCCGCAAAATGCGTTTAATAGCGGCCTTTCGGGATCGTTCTCTCTATGTCTTTCCCCCAGCGTTCCGATATAAGATTTCTTGAGCTTTTCCACCTCTTCAGTGCTGGACGCGAGAAGGGTCGCAACTGGAGTAGCGGACAAGACAGCTGCGTCGATTTGGCCTTTATTCCACCAGTCGACAACCTCATCGTAACTGCCCACGGAAATTTCGAATACGGCAGAATTGCCGACCGCGCCCGATTGATCCCTATCCCCGGAAAGAACTGATAATACATAAAAAAATTTCTGGTGATCTTGATAGGTGGCTTCAATAGTCTGGTATTCCGACACCCCAATCTTTATCACGATTGGCTGTCTTGCAGCATCCGCATACGCATCGGTCGGAACAAGGAGGCAGGTCAAGATTAACAAGGCCACTGATTTGAGCCGCAGAACGAAACCGATTTCGTGAAAAGCGCTCATGCTGAGGTTCATTGATTACCCCTTGAGCTAAGAACGTATAAATGGCGATTGTCCCCTTTGCTTCCCTACCTTCTAAGTGACATTTACTCCTCAAACGTTTCAAGAAAAGACTGGGCTCCGGATTTATCTTATTCAGGATAAACACGAGCCAGTCAAGAAAGCTGCATTTTGGCCGCAATATGATGTATCCTCTAAGGTGCATGATTTTATTCGGCACGGAGGAATAGCTTGGCAGAAGTCCGATTACAGGAAGGCGAGCCCTTAGAAAACGCGCTGCGCCGGTTTAAACGTAAAGTCCAGACGGAAGACATCATCAAGGAAGTAAAGCGCCACTCGTATTATCTGAAGCCGGGCGAGAAGCGCCGCGTAAAGCAGGCCTTGGCGCGTAAACGGGCAAAGAAAAAGATCCGCAAAGATCGCGACTCCCGTCCCGACCGCGACTAGCCGTTTGCCCTGCCGCCTCAACGCGGGGCATAGCTGGAACCCGAAAATTTAATCGACGTCCCCTACCTTGCCCTTCGCTGCCGACAATAAAGCGAAGGGCAAGGGTGCGCCTCGGCGCGCACAGACTTTCAACCTCAAGCCTGCTGCTCATTTTCCATTTGCGCTTCGAAATATAATCTAGCCATGACAACTGCAGCCGAAGATCGGATGAAAGATCGGGTGAAAGATCGGGCCGTGGAGCGCCAGATCGACGAGTTGCGGGAAACCATCCGGCATCACGAACATCTTTACTACGTCCTCGACGCCCCCGAGCTCCCTGACGCTGAATTTGATCGCCTGATGCAGGAACTCAAGCGGCTGGAAACTGCACATCCCGATTTGATTACAAGGGATTCGCCCAGCCAGCGCGTCGGTGGCAAACCGCAGGAGGGCTTTCCCAAGGTGGAGCACTCGCGGCCGATGCTCTCACTGGACAACGCGTACAACGAACAGGAACTGCGAGATTGGGACCGTCGTGTTCGCGAATCCGCCGGCAGCGAAAAACTGGAATACGTGTGCGAGCTTAAATTGGACGGCATGTCGCTGGCGCTTACGTATCGCGGCGGCCATCTGCTTAGGGGCGCGACCCGCGGTGATGGCACTATTGGCGAAGATGTGACTTCGAATGTGCGTACCATGCGATCTGTACCGCTTTCTATTGCGAGCACTACGCTAAAGAAAGCAGGAGTGCCGCCCGACTTTGAAGTTCGCGGAGAAGTCGTCATTCCGTTGCTCGCGTTTGAACGCCTGAATGAGGACCGCGAGCGCCAGGAACTGAGCAAGTTTGCCAACCCACGCAATGCCGCGGCCGGGACCATCCGCGTTCTGGAACCGAATATTGTGGCCCAGCGCAGGCTGGATTTTTACGCCTACTTCCTTCTGGTCGATGGCAAATTCTTTCCAGAGCATCATGATGCCTCGCTGAAGGCGCTTCACGCGCTGGGACTCAAGGTGAATTCGAACCACACTCTTGTTCGCGATGTTGACCAGGTTCTGGAATTTATCGCCAGGTGCGAGCAGTTGCGGGACAAGTTGCCGTATGAAATTGATGGCGTGGTCATCAAGGTAAATTCCACGCGAACGCAACAGCGGCTTGGGTTCACCGGTAAAGCTCCGCGCTGGGCCATTGCTTACAAGTATGCTGCGCGCAGCGGCACCAGCAGGATTGAAGACATCCTCGTTCAGGTAGGCCGCACCGGAAAGCTGACGCCGGTGGCCGCGCTGAAGCCCGTTTCCATCGGCGGCACCACAGTAACGCGGGCCACGCTTCACAACCAGGATGAGATCGACCGGCTGGAAGTGAAGATCGGCGACTGGGTGATGATTGAGCGCGGCGGCGACGTGATTCCAAAAGTCGTGAAAGTCATTTCTGACAAAGAACACCCGCGCGGCGATAGAAGGTTCCACATGCCGGAGCGCTGCCCGGAATGCGGCGGCCACGTGGTGCGGGTGGAAGGTGAAGCCGATCATCGCTGCGTGAATACGGCTTGTCCCGCCAAGCTGCGTGAAAGTATTCTGCATTTCGCGGCGCGTTCGGTCATGAACATTGAAGGCATGGGCGAGTCACTGGTCAACCAACTCTCAAGCCGTGGTCTGGTCAAAGACCTGGCGGACATTTATGAGTTGAATCAAGAGAAGCTGCTCAGCCTGGAGCGCGTCGGGGAAAAATCCGCGACCAACCTGTTGCGCGAGATTGAACAATCCCGGCGCCTTCCACTGGAACGAGTGATCTATGGCCTGGGAATCCGCTTTGTAGGTGAGCGTACCGCCAAGTTTCTCTCTGAACATTTTGGGTCGATGGATGCTCTGATGACTGCGTCCGCAGAGATGCTGCAGGAAGTGGATGAAGTAGGTCCGCGCATCGCCAACAGCATTCAGGAATTTTTTGCCGAACCTCGCAATCGTGAGTTGGTAAAGCGCTTGAGCAAGTATCTGAACTTCAAAGGCGAAAAGAAGCAGCGTGGTACCGCGCTTGCGGGAAAAACCTTTGTGATTACCGGAACCCTTGCCAATTACTCCCGTGAGGCGGCTAAGAAGTTAGTTGAGGATGCCGGAGGAAAAGTCTCCAGCGCGGTCAGCAAAAAGACAGACTATTTGATCGCTGGTGAAGAAGCGGGCTCGAAGCTGGATAAGGCCCGTGAGCTGGGGGTCAGGATCATCGATGAGAAGCAGATGGAGCAACTAGCAAAATAATTCCGTAAGGTTGCATTATCTTCTTGGCGAAGAAGGTCAGGTAAAATCGAGCGTGCGAAAGCTCCTCGATTACTGGAGAACGTGCTGGAATGAACAAAAAAGCGTTGATAACTGGAGTGACCGGACAAGATGGCGCATATTTGTCAAAGCTCCTTCTGGAAAAAGGTTACAAGGTGTATGGGCTTCTCGCCCGGCGATCTTCAGACACGCAATGGCGTCTGCGCCATCTGGGAATTGAGAACGAAGTAGATTTGATGGAGGGCGACCTAACCGATTTGTCGTCGCTGACGCGGCTGCTTTCATCGAGTGCTGTGGATGAAGTTTACAACCTGGGAGCGCAAAGCTTCGTGGCGACATCCTGGATGCAGCCCGTTTTAACCGGAATGACAACAGGCATAGGCGCCGTGAATTTATTGGAAGCGATCCGGCTCACGGATCCAGCGATTCGTTTTTATCAAGCCTCAAGCAGCGAGATGTTTGGGAAGATACAGGAGCCCATCCAGTCGGAACGTACACCCTTTTATCCCCGAAGCCCCTATGGAGTGGCAAAGCTGTATGCGCACTGGATGACGGTCAACTATCGGGAGAGCTTTAAAACATTTGCGTGTAGCGGTATTTTGTTCAACCACGAATCTCCGCTGAGAGGAATAGAATTCGTCACACGCAAAATCAGTGATGGAGTGGCCAGGATCAAGCTCGGTCTTCAGCGCGAGCTTCGGCTGGGAAACCTGGAAGCGAAACGCGATTGGGGCTATGCAGCGGACTACGTTGAAGCCATGTGGATGATGCTCCAGCAGCCGTCGCCCGATGACTACGTCGTCGCAACGGGCCGCTGTACCAGTGTTCGCGAGTTCTGCCGCCTGGCCTTCAGGCATGTTGGTCTCGACTATGAGAAGTATGTTGTAACTGACAAAAAGTTTGAACGGCCAGCTGAAGTGGATGTTCTGGTTGGTAATCCTGCAAAAGCGAAAGCGGTGCTGGGCTGGACGCCGAAAACTAGTCTGGAAGCACTGGTTTCAATGATGGTGGATGCAGATGTAGTGAGAGTGGCGTCTGAAATGCAGCGGGCTTCTTCAACCAGCGCGCGCTGAAAACGAAAACTGACAATAATGGAGATCGCATGCCGCCGAATGCGATCTCCTTCGTGAGACTCAGTCATGCGCCGCGCCCAGCGGCGTAAAGCGGGTCCTGATTCGGGAGACCGTGTAGTGCTTTACCTGCGCGCACCATTGCGAATCCACCGCCTGGGGCAGCCCGAAAATACGCAGATCCACCGCCAGATTGGTGACATAGACAAATTCGCCATTGCTACTGAAAGCCGGGCTGGCAGGGAAGAGCAAACCACGCGGCGTGCCGGAGCGACTCACGCCCCCAAAATCGCCAAGCCTGGCCAGCAGTTTACCGGTAGGACTGACTACGTCAATCTCGTCGCTCTGGTTGGCTGCTACCCAGAGGTTGTCATGTGCGTCAATGGCCAGTCCGTCTGCGCCATTGATGCTGTTGACGAACACTGAGGGCTTCCCCGGGGTACCATGATTGAAAGGAATCTGCACAATCGTGTCATTCCCCGTATTGGCGACAAACAGTGTTGTCTCAGCGTGATTGAATTCCAGACCGTTGGCCCCGAACGGAGGCACGCCTGTGGTGGTGAGTAACGCGTCAGTTACCCATGCGGTTCCCACACCGCCATTGGCGCCGGTCTTCCAGATGATGCCCTGAGCGGAGTCAGAAACATAAACATTGCCCGCCGAATCAAATGTCAGCCCGTTCAGTCCGGAACTGCCCGTAACGGTCATAAACACGGAAGAAGCTCCGGTAATGGGATCCACGCGCAGCACCTGGCCACCGCCAAAGTCGTTGACCAGCAATGCGCCGGTCTGGGGGTGGAACGCAATTCCAAGCAGGTGGGGCGACGAACTCTGCACACTTACATTGCGCAAGAGCTTGCCTTCGCGGGTGAAAACATAGAGCTGGCCCAAACCCGTGACCGCGCCTACGGCATTGAAGCCAAAGGTTGCGACATAAACATTGCCGTCAGGCCCCACCGCTAAACCCTCCGGTCCGGAGGCGCCGTCCGGCAGCACGGCAAATAACTCAGCCGCGTTACGATTCGAACTGCCGTGATCTTCCGCCGCTAGCAACTGCCCTCCCAAGGCAAATGACACAATCAGCACTGTGATACCCATTTTGCTTATGCGAGCATCGATTTTCATAGATCCTCCTGTGTGGTCGGTGTTCATGTACTCCACAAATGAAAGCCGGGTGAAGATTGTAGATCAAGCCGCGGCAGCATTGCACGAGGGAGGTTTGCGATCAGAAAGGGCGTAGCGGAGGGACGTATGAAAAGGGAGAAAATGGTAGGCCCGGCCCGATTCGAACGGGCGACCCTCTGCTTAGAAGGCAGATGCTCTATCCACCTGAGCTACGGGCCCGTGCTCCTTATTTTATCAGCGGAGGTATTCACCAGTGGTCAAATTCTTCAATGCAGTAAACACTTTTGTTCAGCTGTTAAGTGCAACAAGCCATGGCCGTAGCGTAAAGTATTGTTTCGGCTATAGAGAATGACAAGATCACACCAATCAATTCTGGTGACTGGCGGAGCCGGTTTTATCGGCTCCAACTTCATATTGCACTGGCTTACGACAGAAGGTTCACGGATTGTGAACCTGGATAAGCTCACGTATGCCGGAAACCCCGCCAACCTGGCTCAGCTTGGCGGCGATGATCGGTACGTTTTCGCGCGTGGAGATATCAATGACTCTTCACTGGTGACCAGGTTATTACTGTTCCATAAGCCCATGGCGATCGTCCATTTTGCGGCGGAGAGTCATGTGGACCGTTCGATCCATGACGCTCAGGATTTTATTCGCACGAATATTGAAGGAACATTCCGATTGCTCCAGTCCGCTCGCGAGTATTGGACAACTCTTGCGGAGGAAGAAAGAGCGAGTTTTCGTTTCCTGCATGTATCGACGGACGAAGTATTTGGCTCTCTTGGTCCGGAAGATCCGGCTTTTACTGAGACAACGCCATTCGCGCCGAACAGCCCTTATGCCGCATCGAAGGCCGCTTCCGACCATCTGGTCAGGGCATTTCACCACACTTATGGAATACCTACGCTGACTACAAACTGCTCCAATAATTATGGTCCATTTCAGTTTCCGGAAAAGCTGATTCCTCTGATGATCCATAACGCTACTAGCGGAAAAGGCTTGCCAGTGTACGGTGACGGGTTGAATGTGCGCGATTGGCTCTATGTTACAGACCATTGCGAAGCGATTCGCCAGGTACTCCGGAAGGGCCGCATCGGCGAGTGCTACAACATCGGCGGCAACAGTGAGAAGAGCAATATTGAAGTGGTCCGTGAAATCTGCATGATTCTTTCCGAGTTGAAACCTGGCGCTCGTTGTGAATCGCTGATTACGTACATTAAAGACCGGCCGGGTCATGATCGGCGATACGCTATGGACTGCGCCAAGATTCGACGCGAGCTTGGCTGGACACCCGGGGAAAGTTTTTCCAGCGGGCTACGCAAGACCGTTCAGTGGTATTTAGCGCATGAAGAGTGGATTTCGTCCGTGACGTCCGGCGCGTATCGGGAATGGATTGATCTCCACTATCACACTTCACAATGAAGGCCGACAACTCATGAACCAGGAGCGCAAAGGCATCATTTTGGCAGGCGGTGCGGGTACACGACTGTATCCGGTTACCCATGCCGTTTCCAAGCAACTGTTGCCGATCTATGACAAACCGATGATCTATTACCCCATCAGCGTGCTGATGCTGGCTCGGATCAAGAACATCCTGATCATCTCCACCCCGGCAGATACGCCACGCTTCGAGCAATTGCTCGGAGACGGCCACCAGTGGGGCCTCAATTTAAGTTATGCGGTGCAGCCTGCACCGGAAGGTCTGGCCCAGGCATTCATTATCGGCAAGAAATTCCTTTCGGGAAGTCCAAGCGCATTGATTCTGGGAGACAACATTTTTTACGGGCAGGATTTATCGACCAATCTGCAACGGGCTTCCGCCCGGACAGCAGGCGCCACTGTCTTTGCTTATGCTGTGAACGATCCCGAGCGCTATGGTGTGATTGAGTTCGATAGTACGGGCAAGGCGTTAAGCATTGAGGAAAAGCCCAAAGCGCCCAGGTCCCGTTATGCCGTGACTGGATTGTATTTTTACGATTCTGAGGTGGTCGATGTGGCCGCGCAACTGAAACCGTCCAAGCGCGGCGAGCTTGAGATCACAGATGTCAACCGCTGGTATCTTGAGCGCGGGCGGCTCTCCGCTGAAATCTTTGGCCGGGGCATGGCCTGGCTCGATACCGGCACGCATGACTCTCTGCTGGAGGCGGCCTCTTTCATTCAAACCATCGAGAAGCGCCAGGGATTGAAGGTATCCTGTCCTGAAGAAATAGCATTCCGCCTTGGGTTCATTACCGCCGGCGAGCTTGAATCGCTGGCCCGGGCCCACGGCGCCAACGGATACGGCCAATATCTTCTCGGCCTTTTGGAGCGGCCGGCTTTCTAAGCAGGCCTGGAATTCATAAATAGAGAAATCAAGGCCACGCCGCGCAGAAGAGCCGCAACCATCCGAAAATGCCATTGGTTAAACGATGAATGGGTCTGATTTGAAAATCGTGATTGCCGGTCGTAACGGCCAGTTGGCATGGGAAACCAGTCGGCAATTCCAGGGACTAGGCCAGGTCATCTGTGTGGGACGGCCTGAATTTGATCTGCTGGATATCGATGGAATGCGCTCGAAGATTAGCAGGATAAAACCGTCCATACTTGTAAATGCTGCCGCATATACTGCGGTGGACCAGGCGGAGTCTGAGCCAGAAGTCGCAATGAAGATAAACTCGGACGCACCAGCCGCGATGGCGGAAGAAGCAAAACGGCTCGGTGCATTATTTATCACCTATTCCACGGACTACGTCTTCGATGGGAAAAGCCCTTCTCCTTACAAGGAGGACGACCCTACGGCTCCGCTCAACGTGTACGGCGCCAGCAAGCTCAGTAGTGAGAGGGCCGTGGCAGCCGTGGAGGGAAGCTACCTGATATTTCGAACTTCATGGGTGTATGGCGCCCGCGGAAAGAATTTCTTGAAAACAATTCTCAAGCTGGCAGCGGAACGTCCGGAATTGAGAATCGTGGATGATCAAATAGGAGCCCCAACCTGGAGCAGGGATCTTGCGGGCGCAACCCGGAAGATCATCGAGCAATTGGTGAAGAAATCCTCTGCGGAAAAGATTTCCATCGCGGACTCATTGGGAGATCGCAGCGGAATCTACCACATGACGGCCGCTGGAATCGTCTCATGGTATGGGTTTGCCACGGTTATCATGGAGGAGATGAAGAGGCGCGGCTTATCTAAAAATAATGTAGCTGAAGTAATTCCGATACCGAGCAGCCAATATCCTACCTCGGCAGTGAGGCCGCACAACTCGCGTCTTTGCAATCAGAAATTGAGCAACGTTTTTGGGGTGTCCCTGCCGCCATGGCGGGAAGCACTTACGACGGTAATGAACGAGTTGGCCAATGAACCCCTCATGCCAGTGAAAGCGTGAGAGTTGAAGATGCCTCAGCGACCGCTATCGCTTGACGACGAACTTCGGCGTCGCTGCGGTTAGGTTGTGTGAGGAAATTCCATTTTGGACGAAAGATCTTTGGCCGGCATGGGATCTTTGCGCCTGCTCTGCTTGATCAATTGCTCATAAACTTGTGCGCTGGCGCGGGGCTTCCTGATCTGCGTAGCGGGATCAAGCTCATACAATCCGAAGCGGAGGTGCCAGCCCTCGTTCCATTCGAAGTTGTCCGCCAACGTCCAATGAAAGTATCCCCTTAAATCTATTCCCTCAGCCAGGAGATCGTGCATTTGGCTGATGATGGATTCGATTGCCCACGGGCGAATGCGGTCCTCGCGGTCAGGCACTCCGTTTTCAAGGATGTAAATCGGTTTCTTGAACCCGGCAAAGTGCTCCACGGCCTGCCGCAAGCCCTCTGGGTAGACCTCACCGTAAGGAACTTCAATGCCGGAATCCCCCTGGGGCTTGTGCGGGGGAACTGAGATCTGGACAAAGAGAGTCTTGGGACTTCGGGCATCAAATCCCACGCGCAGCCTGCTGTAATAGTTGATCCCGACAAAATCACAAGTGCCTTGGATGTCGGGCATCGTTTGGCCGAATTTGTTCAGGGGAAACGGCGCTCGTCCACTTTGAATGCCTTCGGCAAAATTGTCATTGAATCTTCGCTGAATAAAGCCGCACAACCAGCGATCCATTGCGGAATCGGTTCGGCGCGGCTTGAATACTACGTAGTGTTGCGCCCAGCCAACGTTGGCGTCCGTCTGCAAAGAGTGAATGACGCGATAGGCGGCTGCATGCGCAAGACAAAGATTTCTTGTGACTCGCGCTGCCTCGAGCACGTGCCCTTTCTTTCCCGGAGGAAATTCCCCCAGAAAATAGCCGAGCGAGACGTAGACGTTGGGCTCATTGAATGTGGCCCAGTCGCAGCAGAGGTCTCCCAGCGCGCCTACCACACGCTGCGTGAAGCGCTGAAAAAGCCTCACGGATTCAGGATTAGCAAAGGCCGCCTTCGCTTCAAGCCACTGCGGGTTGGTGAAATGATGCAGTGTGACGAATGGCCGTATGTCGCGATCCTGAAGCGCTTTCAGCATCTGGCGGTATCTGGCCAGAGCAGACTCGTCCCATTGGCCTTCCTGGGGCTCAATGCGGCTCCACTCCACTGAGAGCCTTAGCGCATTCACACCCAGAGACTTTGCCAGATCAAAGTCTTCCTCTGCATTGTGCCACCAGTCACAGGCAAAGCCAACGAGGTCCCTTGATTTGATCCGGCCCCGTTGTTCCCACGCGGCCCATTGGTTGTTTGAATTTCCGCCCTCTACCTGGTGCGAAGACGTAGCCACACCCCAGGCAAAATCAGCCGGGAAGACGAGGGTTGTGCTGAGGGGGCCTGTATCCATTCCTGAATTGGATTCTAGACCTTCTGCCGCCAGTATCCGTGATCATGCAGAAAATAATTATCGTTCCACGAGTTCAACATGGTCTTCAGGAACATGCTTACAATTTTTAAATGTCCCATGCTGCGGAAGCGGCGGTTCGTGGTGTTAATGCAGCCGCTTACGATTCCAAACTTGCGGTTCCGCACCTTTTTGCTAAGAAGATAGTCTTCGGCGTATAGCGCTTGTTCATGAAAACCGCCAAGCCGGTCGAAGGTTGCTTTCTCGAACAGCATGAACATCCCGGTGCTGAAAGGCTTCACCAACAGCGATCCGTATTGCGCGATGTTATTGGCAAAGTAAAGTACCAGGTCGCGAGTAGATCCCTGCGAGCACCAGATATTCGTTGTGACGCAATGTAGCCTGCGCCGCTCCGCCAGTTCCATGCTCCGCCGCAGCAAAGTTGTGTCCTGCAATTCCATATCGGCATCGATAAAGAGCACGTAAGGCGTAGTGGCCCTTCGTGCTCCGGCATTGCGTCCCACAGAAGGCAGTCCGCCGGGAATTACTTCGATATCGAGCCGGCCGGCAAAAGACATGGCCAGTTCTTTTGTCCCGTCGGTGGAACCGGCATCAGCCAGCAACACCTTCGTACACTTCATCAGGCCATAATCCTGCCGGCACAGAGAGTTCAGGAGTGTCGGCAAAAGCCGCGATTCGTTCTTGGCCGGAATCACGATTGTCAGTTTCGGTAACGTATTCATGGATGGCAACTCCTTCCGCGCCGATGGCGACATAAGTGCATCGCTGGTCGACCCAACCGCCCGAGTTGTAATACTCAACGCCGTCCCGCTCCCGGGACAGCGCCGCGTGCGTGTGTCCGCAAAAAATACGCTCAGCTTTGCCAGGTTTTGCGTAGCTGAGCGCGCCGTGCGCCACCTGTTCTGAGAGACGCAACCATCTTGTGTTAAGACGATCCAGGTAGCGGGCAAACCGCTGGTTCTCGGAATCGATTTTCTGCAATTGGAGAAAGATGACCTGGCCTACCTTGCTCAGGAAGGCATTCGCCACGGCAAAGCTATCGAACTGGTGGCCGTGGATGGCCAAATGACGCTTACCGCAATAGTTCCAGGAAAACTCCTGATACACGGGAATCCCGACCAGGTGGGACATGACTTCTGTAAGCCCATGATCGTGGTTTCCTTCGACCCACACTACTTCGATCCCATGGCGGGGGTTTGAGAGCTTTCGAATGTGTCCCAGGAACTTCCAATGCTCTTTGGTGAGACGGCGAAAATTCAGGTCGGCAAAAATATCGCCCAGCAGGATGAGGCGCTTGAAACGGACAGATTGCAGGAAAGCGAGGGCTGCGCCGGCTTGGCTGACCTCGGATCCAAGGTGCAAGTCGGAGATAATCACCGTGTCAAAGCAATTTCCCTGCATGCACCATATTTGTAGCAATTCAAAGTTAACGCCGCGCAACGGTTATGTGAATATCGCGTGAATTATCAGCACTTCGGTACGATGAACCTAAGTGGATACTGTGGTAAGACGTCAACTCGACACGGGATCGACGGAAATATGACGCTGCCCAGACTCTTCCAAAAAGTCGTTAATGTTTCATAAAGATCGGCATCATGCACCCAACTCCAATTCAGCAGCTCCCCTTCTAATAGTAATTAATAAGTTAATGGCTTGATTCAGGTGGGAGCAATCATGGCAACGCAGGCGCATCATCCTGTCGAAAGACGTAAGCACGATCCACAAGTAGAAGAACGTTTTAAAACAGGCGGCAACAAGCCCGCGACGAACGGCGTTTTCCGCTCTCTGGGGCTGGGTCTGATCACTGGCGCATCGGATGACGATCCGTCGGCAATCGGAACGTATGCGGCGGCAGGAGCGCAACTTGGTCCCAGCTTTCTTTGGACAGCGCCAGTCACTTTTCCCATGATGTTTGCGGTGGTATATCTCTGCTCCAAGATGGGACAGGTGGCGGGGAAAGGTCTGTTCGCTGTCATTCACGATCATTACCCGCGCTGGCTGCTGTATTCGGCCCTGGCTGGAGTCTTGTTTGGAAACATTGTGGAAGCGGGTGCGGACCTTGGCGGTATGGCGGCAGCCCTCAACTTGATCATTCCCATTCCCGTCGGCTGGATCGTAGGTGGAGTCACTTTCGTGCTTCTCGCCCTTCAAATATGGGGATCATACACGCTGATCAGGAACGTCTTCCGCTGGCTTGCTCTTGCTCTCTTAGCTTACGTTGGATCGGCGATCCTGGCCAAACCGGAGCTGTGGCCGGTCGTAAAAGGGACTCTCATTCCGAGTATTCACTTCAACAAAGCGTTTCTTTCCATGCTTGTCGCCGTGATCGGAACGACGCTCTCTGCCTACCTCTATACCTGGCAGTCAAACCAGGACGTTGAGGAAGACATCGCAATGGGCCGGCGACGGCTGACAGATCGTATTGGCACAACCAAAGAAGAACTGCGGCGCTCTGCGCGCGATGTCGGCTTTGGAATGTTGTTCTCCAATATGGTGATGTATTTCATCATCCTCTCCACCGCCGCAACGCTGTTCAAGGCGGGCCAGACTGATATCAATACTGCGGCAGACGCGGCCCGTGCCCTTCAGCCTTTGGCGGGCAAGGCCGCAGGGCTGCTCTTTGCAATAGGTGTAATTGGCGTGGGTTTTCTCGCCGTGCCTGTCATGACCATCGGCGCAGCTTACGATTTGTCCCAGGCATTCGGATGGAAGCATGGCTTGCATGTAAAAACAGGAGAAGCAAAGAAATTCTATGCGGCCATAACAATCTTCACATTGCTGTCCATGTGCCTCAATTTTTTTGGCTTCAATTCAATGAAGGCTCTGGTCTGGGCGGGCATTGTCCAGGGATTCTCGACACCGTTTTTGATGCTGTTAGTCATGCTGATAACAAACAATCGCAAGATCATGGGGCGGTGGGTGAATACGCGAGCAATGAATGTTCTTGGGTGGATCACGACCGTGGCAATCTTTGCCGCCATGATTGGCCTGATCATAACTTTGTTCCGATGAGCAATGGATACAGAATTGCCTCTGCCCCCTTGTCAGACGCCGGTCTTAGACCGAGTGAAGTAGTCGAGCGGGCTGTGAGTTGAGAACTTTAGGTTCGAATGACGATTGAAGGCACCAATCATCGCCGCAGCGACTGCGACTGCACGAATTGACAACCATGATTGCGCTGGCTTATCTTCGCATTTCCGGAGAGACGTCCGGCGATTTAGCTTTGCTGGCTGTCGGCCTCGGGGTTCAACTCGGAGTGGATGTTGAAGTGGTTCGCAGTGATTTAAGGTGGTCAAGAGATTGCGGAACGTTGCTTTTCCGATCCAGAAGTGAAGAAGCTGCTTCGTCCTCAGCTCTTTGACGTAGGCCATGACTGCCACTTCGTGTTTGTCATAGGACACTATCCCGCCCCGAAACAAACAGCGAAGCTATGGCGGCAGTGGTATAATAACCTGTCCTCCTGACTGCGAATGCGTCAGCGCGCTCGTCATCGATGACAGGATCGGAAACGCGAAGCCTACGATTCGTCGGGTTTCGGGCGGGCCGGCTGTTCGGAGAAGAACCTCATACCGGCATCGCTTTTTCGAACCATAATCATGGCGACACACCGGATACGGATGTGGAACAGAGGGAGGCCGAACAACGTGAGAAGTTTTGGGCCTGACGGGCGTGGCTACGGCGAGCAGGGCGATCCCGCGACGATGGATGATGCCAAGCTGACTCACCTAGAGATGTTGGCTCCGGCGAAACTCTACTACAACTGGGAGAGAGCGCAATGGGCGGCAGGCGCGCTCGATTTTACGCTTGATTGCCGAGACTGGGCGAACCTGCGCCCGCAGCAGCGCTCGCTGCTGATCGGCGCGCTGGCCCCGTTCTTCGCAGGCGAAGATCGTGTGGCGAATACGTTCGCACCCATCATGATGTCGGCGGCCGGCGACCAGGAATTCGCCTTCATGGCAACGCAGCAGGTGGATGAAGTGCGGCACGCGCAGTTTTGCTCCAGGTTCTGGCGCGAAGTTTTCATGGCGGGCTCGGACCACAAGTTGACCGCTATTGAAGACGCGCAAATACGCTGTAACAACGCCTTCACCCAGCTGTTCGATCGCAGGTTAAAAGATGTAGTAGAGCGTTTGCGGAAGAACCCAGCCGATGTTGAAGCCAAGATTGAGGCGGTCACGATTTACCACCTGATTGTCGAGGGGGTGCTGGCGGTCACGGCCATGCATTTTGTTCTGGACTACTGCGAACGAAACTCAATCTTGCCCGCGGTAAGAGAGGGGCTCTACCACACGAAGAGCGACGAACACCGTCATATCGCCTTCGGCACCTGGTATCTGCGGCAGAAGTGTCATGAAGATGATCGCTATGGATTCCTGGTCCAGAGCACGTTGATGGAGTTGATGCCAGTGGCGGCGGCAATAGTGGTCCCAGGGGGCACGGGTGCATGCGACGGCCTGGATCCTGTGGAGTTTCTCGATTATCCAAGTGCCCAGGTAAGCCACTACGCGCTGACGGCATTATCGCGCAGATTGAAAGTGATTGGCGGAGCGACCCAGGAGGTCCAGCAGTTCGCCGCGAGCGGGGCCTGGCGGGCGGCGCGCTTGCTCGAAGCGCAGCGCGGAACGGGCGATTCTGCTCCCACAGTGTAACCGTCTGTCTCTTGCCTGTTTCCGCCGTTACGGTGAACGGCCATCCAGAAAGCCGCGTGCTCCTTATGTATCGCTTGGGACCGGAGTGTAACATATGACCACGAACGCGGAAATCGAGCGTCAAGCCCTCCATCACTCCCAGCTGTTTACTCATTTGTCCCACTGGGACGAAGTCTGGAAAGCTGCGATGGAAGTGGTGGGTGACCGTGACATCGCTGTTGGTCTTGGCCTTGACCAGCTCGGTCTTTTGGGGCCGCGCGGTGTCTCTCTGGCGCTAGACCGGCTCATCGCGAATGCCAACGGGCAAGAACTCCGCTGTGTGCTCGAGCTTGGGAGTGGGTTCGGTGGCGCGTTGCGCCATGCGGAACAAAACTTGAAATCGCGCGGCATCCATCCCCTACTCATAGGGGTAGAGATCGTGTGGCAGCACTGCCAGGTCGCGAAAATGATTGGACAAGCCATGGGCGATGTCGGGCCCGCTATCGTGCAGGGGGATGTCGGATGTCTCCCCATTCGATCAGCTTCCATCGATGCCGTATTTGCGGCTGGATCGGCTTCACATTTCCGTTCCGTGGGCGATGTGGCCCGGGAAAGCCATCGGGTTCTGCGACCGGGCGGGGTTTTTGTGATGATTGACGAAGTGAGCCTCCGTCCCGCGGGGGCGCCGCCGCTCAGCGAGGACTTCCTTGTATATCACCCTTATTTCCAGATGGCCACGCCGGAGGAGAGGCGCAGCCAAATTGAATCGGCCGGACTCACAATCGTAGCATTTGAGTCACTGGCAGCATGGGGAGCTGCGCTTCTCCGCCAGCGTGCTGAGGCCATGCGATTCCTCGGAGCCTGCGCCCAGCAGGTTTACGGTGCCGAGGAGTCGGAGAGCATCATCGCTACTTTGAAGAGCGCCGCCCATGAGTTTGGTAGCGGGGGAATCCAGCCCACGCTGATTGTGGCGCGACGTTTGAGCGAATCGTGAGAGGCGTATGTAATCTTTGCTTCGTCGGCAACCAGAAAGCGGAGACGCCTCCAACACGAAACGAACGGCACGACTGCACTGGCTGAACATGCTTATGGACAAAACCACCGGCCCCATAGAAAAAACGCCCAGTACTGATACTCCCAACCGGCTTTCGGGGTTCGATGGCTCCAGCATGATCTGGCCGTCGACTGGTAAGCTGCTCGCTGATGAAATACTAGTCGACATTGCCAGGAAGGCGGCCGAGGCAGACGAGCGTGGCGCGCTTTCAGCGGAGACCGTGGCCCGGCTTCGGGACGCCGGATATTTCGGATTGCCTATCCCAAATCAGTTGAATGGAGGAGGAGCGAGCCTGCTGGAGTGCGCGGCTCTGCAGCGCCGGCTCGCAATGGCGGATCCTGCGCTGGCCATCGGCGTCAACATGCACCTGTTCGCCGTCGGCATGGCCAGGGAACACTGGCAGCTGCGGCGAGACTCCTGTGGGTTGGTTCTGGAAGCCATCGCTACCCAGAAGCTCATCGTGGCGGCCGCTTTCGCCGAGCCTGGCCTGGGCAGCACATTGGCGCGGGCGAACGCGAAGGCAAGACGGACCCAGGGAGGCTACGTGGTCCAGGGCGTGAAATCTCCCTGCTCGCTGGCCGCTCAGTGCGACCTTGTGTGCTTTCAGATGGAGGCCGATCCACCGGAGGCGGACGGATTGATGACCGCCATCATTCCGGCCAAGACACCCGGAATTCATGTGGAACAAACCTGGGACGCACTGGGGATGCGAGGCTCGGGCTCCGATACTCTCAGGTTTGAGGAGTGTTTTGTTCCAGACCAGCTGGTGTTCCACAGATCGGGACAGAGCTGCCATGACCAGGACGAGATCCTGGCAGCGGGCCTCGTGTGGTTTTGCGTCACTGCAACGGCAACCTATCTTGGTGTCCTCAGAGCGGCTGTCGATTTCGCGTGTGAGCAACTGCATGCGTCTGGTCCATCTGCATCCGGAACCACACGCGCTCAGTTAGCCAGCGTACAAAGCGAGGTCGGCAAAGTCATGTCGGCGGAGCATACCTTGGCGGCCGCGTGCGCGGGCATTGCCGACCGCCTGCACCTTGGAAATCACAAGCCGAGTCATTTGGCGCCGTTTGCATTCGCGATCAAGGACGTTGGGGTAGACGCTTGTGTTCGCGGGGTCGAGAGTCTGGCTGAACTGGTCGGCGGCGCAACATACGCGCGCACAGGAACATTGGCCAGGCTCTGGCGTGATGTGCAGGCAGCCCACTTCCACTCCCCGGCGCGCGCGGCCACGCGACAATTTCTCGGCCAGCAGGCCCTTGGACTTCCCGTGTCATTTGTCTTCTAGCCGTCGCCCGCCCACATCCAGTGCATACCGCGTCGATGGTTGCAGACGACCGGATATACCTAGGTCAAAATTTGGCCGTCCACGTGATCTGCAGTCGAGTGTTGACGGCATTGTTGTTGAAACTCAAATTGTTCTTCCATTGGTAGTCGAAGCCAATCCTTTCCGAGCGCGTCAGGCTCCGGAAATAGCCGAAGTTTACCGCCCGAATTGTCAGATCAGTTTGCGGATCCGAGTTCACCTGGTCATACCGCGCATATACGTTGTCTCTGAAAGTCACAGCATATGTAGCTACGGCTGCTCCACCCGCCGAATGCCTTCCGGGGCGGAAGGCCGCGAAGAAAACAGGGTTGAGCGAGAGAGCGGTTGACGGCATATCTCCAGCAAGCAGCTCCGCTCGCAAGCCGAGGCGGTGAAGCGCATACTGGATGTCAAAACCAATCACATTCTGACTGTTGGTTCCTGTGACACTCGGCGGCAACAATTGGTGCCCGATCTGGCCGGAAAGCCCAAATGCCAGATGGATTGAATCGAAGCGGGTACGCCCTCGAAACTGGTAGTTGACCTGGCGATTGTTATCGGCCCAGAACCGGTTGCCGTTGAACACTCCGGCGAAATACTGAAAGTTGGGCTGGCCGGAAGAACCCAGGTTGCCCTGGAGGAGCACGCCACGATCACGCTGGCCAGGAAAGAAGTATTCGACAATCATCGCCCGCTCAGGCGATTCCCGGTCAGCGCTGGACTGTTGATTATCGAACCCGAACGGGAGCTTGAACTGCCCGCCGGTGAATGTGACGTGATCCGCTGGATAGTATTGCAGAAAAGCGTCATTGATGAGCTGGGTGGGGTCGCCATCATTCGCCGGTTGGTATTGGATCTCAAAGCCCGCCCCGAACCTCGGATGAATTACACCGGACCAGTGCATTTCAGCACGCGTCATGCGGAAGTTGGATTTAAAATCGGATAGCGTAGCCCTGTCTTGCGGCAGCGTGGAATAGCGGGCTTGCACGAAGAGCTCTGGCCTGAGACTCAGCTTGTTCTCGCGTTGATCGCCGCCAATGCCAGGGTCGATGATCCTATTGACAAATCCCTCCTCCGTGAATTGCGGAGGTGGATTCACCCCAAGGGTGTCCCCTTTTTCCTGGCTTGGACCGCTTGCTGGCCGGGCAGGTTGCGGCGCAGATTGCCCGACCTCAACTGTTACCGGCGCCGAAGACTGATGGTTTTCCAGGTCTTTCACTCGTGTTGTGAGTGCCTTCACTTGAGCCTGGGTCTCAGCCAGTTCATTCAATACCACGCGCAATTTTGCCTGCATTTCCTCCGGCGATGGGGGCTCAAGGGGACGGACAGGCGCCTGGGAAAATGAGGACTGTGAATTCCAGAGCAGCAAAGCCAGAATGAATACAGGGATCGTCTTGTTCATCATTTCTCTCCTTTTGCTGTTGAAGATATGCAAGCTTTAAGCGGGTTTAGGTCACGGATTGCGAAAAGCCGCACAAATCAAATCGTACTCGGCCCGATAGACTAGGGAAGATATGCTGGAGCTAACCCTTCACGAATGGCTCCATTTTGTGGTCCTTGAGAGGAATTGGACACATCGACTTTGGGCCGAACCATTTGTCGTAGATTGTCTGGAAGTCGCCGCTAAGCCAGAGATCGTGCAGGCAATAGTTCAACGTGTCCCGCCAGACGGAGTCGTTTTGCGGGGCAGCGATGCCGAAAAAGGTTGGTGAGTATGACGTATCTGTCATAGAAAGAGGACCGGCCAGCCCCACCTTATATCCGGCAAGCATGGCAGTATTGATGATGATGGAATTATCGTCCGTGAAGCCGTCGATCTGGCCGTCCATCAAAGCCCGAATACCCGCGGCATGGTTGTCGAATTGCCGCAGCGAGGGCAGGGTCCAGCCTTTGTTTTCGAAGTAGGACTTGATCTCGCCTTCAGACGAGGAGGACCGTTTGATGCCAATGGATTTGCCGGCGAACCAATCGAGATCGCGTTTGCCTTCGGCCCGGCGGTATAAGATTCCTTTTCCGTCCCAGCCGTAGGGGACACTGAAATCAACGTTGGCGAGGCGCTTGCGCGTAATGTTGGTATGACACAGTGACAGGTGCACCTCACCCGACTGCACCCAGGCAATGCGGGTCTCGTCCGTAACCGATTTGAATTCCAGCGACACCTTGCGTCCTGCATATTCCTCAAGGCGCCCAGCGATGGCGCGGGCGATATCAACATCGAAGCCTACCAGTTCGTTGTTCTCCCGGTAGCCAAAAGGGGCAGCTTCCTGGCCAATCCCTACGATCAACCTGCCGTCAGACTTGATTTTGCTCAGCGTGTCTCCCGATTTTTGTCCTGGAGAGACTATCTGTTGTGAGTTACGTCCCTTACCTATGTAGTACCCGAGCAACACCATGCCAATGGATAACAACACAAACACAAGATTCCGCGTTTTCATAACCGCTAGGTCCTCCGGCATCGAGATGCTTCCATCCAAAGCTCTGTGAATTGAAACTGCACATGATATCAGTAAGACTAAGCAAACAAGAAACGTTAGAAACTTATATGCATGGGGACAAGGAGCCGCAGTGTTCGAGTTGTGAGCACTGATAGTACAGTAGCAAGTACCCAATAGGATCCCAGAACCAGCAGTAAGACAAGACCATAGTTTATAGGTTCGGACATCACCATTTGCCGCGCAACATAGGTGAGCTCCGGCACCGCCACGATGGCGAGCGTCGAGCTGTCCTTGAAAACGGTGACCGCCAGATTTGTAAGGTCCGGGAGCATGTGGCGGCAAATGATCGGCAGCTCAATTTTCAACAGGACCTGCCTTGGCGTTAAACCAAGGACACGTCCTACGTGGTGAAGGCTCGGATCAAACGACCGGAATCCTGCGCGCACTATCTCGCTCAGATAGGCCCCTGAATAGAAAGAAAGGGCCGTGATCGCCAACACCGAATCAGGCAGGCGCAAGTGGAACAGGCGATAAGGGAGATGAAATGTCAACAATATCAGGAGCGCGATAGGCAGGCCACGGACAGCTTCCACGAGCACGGTAGCAGTAGAATACAGCGCGCTTCCAATCATTCGGTCGAAAGCGTTGGCCGACGCTGCTTTTGTCTTTTCGCGCCGGCAAAGCGCCAGCGCGGTTCCGAGGATGGCCCCAATCAACATGCTGAGACCCGTGATGAGCAACGTTAGTAACATTCCCCCGCCGCGCTGTAGAAAGGACGGAAAATGAGGGTCAATCATCTCCGGAGGCACCGGATATCCAAACAGCAAAACGCTCAAGACGTGCCGCAGGGTCATCATGCGGCGAGAATCCTTGCATGCTCATTCGCGGCCCAGTAATTCAAGAGGCGGCCCAATCCGTGCGCCAGGAGCAAATACACGCTGGTCACAAAGATGAGCGGCTCCGCCCAACTGAAAGTTTGGCCTGCAATCCGGCCGGCCTGACCGAGCAGTTCCATACTCTCCAACGGCAAAGGCACCACCAACGCTAGGGTCGAGTTCTTCATGTTGTGGATAAAACGCGAGGCTAGTGCAGGGGCCATTATCCGCACGGCCTGGGGATAGACCACACGGCGGCGGATGGTGCCGGGCATGAGCCCGAGCGTGCGAGCCGCTTCAGTCTGCGAAGGAGCAACCGCCTCCGCTCCGGCCCTGAGTATTTCAGCTAAATACGCCCCGGTGTTAAACGACAAGCCGAGCAGCAGAAGCGCCAGTTCAAGTCCGCGGGGAAAGGCCCCCCACCCGATTTGCCGCCATATTTCCGGAAGTCCAAACGCCAGGAAGAGCAGCAGAGGCAGGAGCGGTAAATTGCGGAACACCATCACATAGCAAGCCCCGGTCGCCCTGAAAAGCCTGTTGGGCGAAAGATAGCAGCGTAGCACCAAGAAACCCAAAAGCGCAGATCCCAGGCCGCTGGTAATTCCGATAATGAGGGTCATCCCCAATCCGCGACATAGCCAGCCCCAATAGGGTGGCGCGAAGACATATCGCGCGAAATCCATGTTCGTCACTTACCTCGGTAGCGCAGATTATCCAGAAGAGCCGGATCATGCGAGACCTGGCACTTACCATCTTCCAGCAAGGCGAAAGACTTGGCGGCCTGGCGGGCGCATTTAATATTGTGGGTAACCAGCAGCATCGTTGTGCCGGCTCCTGCTAATTCCACAACACGGTCGCAGACCTCATCGACACGATCAGGATCGAGATGTGAAGTAGGCTCATCCAGCAGCAATAGCAGGGGATCTATAGCCAGAGCCCGAGCGATGGCTACGCGCTGCCTCTCGCCGCCGGAAAGATTGTAAGGATATCGCTTCGCCAGGGCCCCCACACCCATCCGCTCCAACTCACCCATACCGCGTTCGTAGGCCTGATTCACCGGCATCCGTTTGAATTCGCGTAGAGCCAGGGTTACATTTTCAATCGCCGTCAAGTGGGGAAAGAGGTTGTGTTCTTGAAATATCACTCCCACTTGACCGTACATACCAGCAGGATAGCAAGTATTAAAAGGAATCAACACGTTGCCAATCGTGACATGCCCTGCGTCGAAGGAAATCAGGCCGCAAATGATACGCAGAAGTGTGGTCTTGCCTGCCCCGGACGGGCCACACAAAGCCAGTACTTCGCGCTGGGGCAGATGAAAGCCAACATTATCCAGAACGCGCCGTTCGCCAAACTGCTTGCAAATGGATTCAACCTGTAAGGCGTTCACGATTGGACGAGGCTCAACGGCCCGAGGAATGGTGGAGCGCACGGTCTTTGCTTCCTTCTCGGGCCGGATGCGCACATTCCCATCTACACTCAAGATCGTCCTCCTGCCAGGGTAGCCACTATCTCGAAAAACGTACGGCTTGGCTGACGAGGCTGTAATTCGGGAATCTCTGCCTACTGTCACGTGTCCTGCATTTTCTAGCTCTGCTTAGCCTCAGCCGATGCAGCACAGAAGACTGCCAGTAACAGAGTGGGATCCAAGACATGAATCGATCTCGGGCAGGCATTCTGCGGTTTTGCGCGGCAGCAGCCATGGGGCTTCTCCGATCCTGCTTTGTGGTATGCGTCAACTGCCAGCGTCGTCTGATCGCCCGTATTGTACACGTTGATGTCAATTGCGCTCGGATTTGGAGACTGGGGCAGCTGCCGACGGCATGCCAGTCACGGCTTCAGGCGGCTGCGCATCTTGATAGCTGCTTGGACCCGAACTCCCCAATGCGGCTCCGGTGGAAACTGGGCCCAGAAAGCCGTCCATCATGGGCCGTGCTACAAACGTGTAGCTTCCCGCGATGCAGAGTTCATACGTCTGACCTCCAAGGTGCTTAGGAAGAGTCAGGATCACACGCTTTTCCTTAGGATTGAAGCGCCAAGTTACAGGTTCACCCTCGATTAAAGCTTTAAAAATTTCAGCTCCCGACCGGAGGCTCATGTCAGGTTTTCACTCACTAGGGGCGCGAATATCAAGCCTCATCTCCGCGGGAGTGAAGAGGCGGTGCTCCGCCAGTTCTCCCTGGCCTGAAAGACGAAGGCTGTGATCTTCGAATACAGCACCCTGCGAGCGAATGACGCCACCAAACGCAGCGGTAACGCCACGTTCGGCACCCATATCTTTCAGAATATCGAATAACTCATCCAAGGCAGGAAACGAGAGCTGAATGCGAAACTCGACCTTCACAGTCCCAGCTTCATAGTCAATCACACCACTGCTGCCAGGTGCGCCCAGCCTGATCGCCAAAGGTCCGGTATCGATCTCTCTACCTTGCCAGTTGAGCTTGACCCCTTCTTCAACCGATACGTCCAAATCGATCACATCGAAATAAAGAAGACTATTTCCCATGTTGCCTCGCTCGAGAATGCAACGGATTAGATCCCAACAATACCGTACTTTATGAACAGCCACTTAAGAATGACGAGTTGCTCTAAGAATTAGAGATGGAGCCGTCCTGATCAGTAAGAACAGGTTTCCATGTACAGAGATGGACGCGCGATCCCGATTTACGCCGCTTCTTGCGCTCTTTGCCATAGCGAAACACCGCCAACCCACCGGAATAATGAGCCGAACGCCGGCCGCTCCTGGGAACGATTCCCTCGTTGCAGGCAACCAGATCGCTGCATCTGCGAAAACGAACTGAGCGCCCGCGACATCGGAATACTAGGTAAATATTGTAACAAAAAGTGATAGCGCACGGAAACAGCTACTACTGAAAGAAACAGCGTTGTAGGATTGCGTGTTGCTGGAATCGAGCGAGCTCCCAGATAAATCTCTCGCCTGCGAAACCAGCGTTCTCATCATAGTGACACTCGAGACATCGAAGGAGCATGAATGAGCCGTGGGGTGTTGTTACTCACTGGGGCAACCGGCTTGGTGGGCGGTGAGCTCTTGCGCGCCTGCCTTGATCGCAGGCCAGACCGCCGGATAGCGATTCTCGTAAGAAACAAAGGGAAGGTATCTCATCTGGAGAGATGCGAACAAATCACCGTGTTAGAAGGTGATATGACGCGAGCTGGGCTCGGCCTCGATTCCTCGATTCTCGGCACGATCCAGAGAGAAGTTACTGAAATTCTCCATTGTGCTGCAGAGACGCGCTTCGGGTTGCCCATCGAGGAGGTCAGGGCAACGAACACCCGTGGTACCTCCAACCTTTTGCAAGTAGCCCAAGGCTGCAGAAACTTGGAGAAGTTGGTTTGCCTGAGCACCGCCTACGTCGCCGGCCGGATGACCGGCCGCATACCAGAAGCGGAGTTGCGGCACCATAAGGGCTTCGTCAATACCTACCAGCAATCAAAATATGAGGCGGAACATCTGGTATTGGAAGCCATGGCGAACATTCCAACAGTCATTTACCGGCTCAGCACGATCATCGGAGACTCAAGGACAGGTGAGGTCACGCAATTCAACTATTTTCATAGAATCTTGAGGTTGCTAGCCAAGAATGTATTACCCGTTGTTCCTGGGCATCCAACCTGGCAGGTAGATCTCATTCCGCTTGACTGGGCATGTGCAGCATTGTCTGCTCTCTTCGAATTTCACTTCGTACCCGGTCAAATCGTTCATGTCTGTGGCGGATCAGGCGGCAGCCCAATCATAGCCGAGATAAGAGACACTGCCGCGGAGTTGTTTGAGAAGCATCCTCTCGTCAGGAAGTGGCTTCCTCTGAAAATGCCGGAATTGGTCAGTTTGTCGAAATATGAAGAATATGTGCAGGAGAGCCTGCGGTCCGGCGACAAAATCCTGGTTGAGCTCTTGAAGGTACTGAATACATTTCTGCCGCAGATGGGAATTGAACAGTCTTTTGACGATCACTATCTGATCCGTGCGCTCGACGGCAGTGGTATCCATTTACCTCCCTTTCGCGATTATTACGGCAAAGTTATTACCTACTGCCTGGAGACGGATTGGGGACGAAAGACAGCTAAATCACAAGCGATACGGCAGCGCGAAACGTAGGTCCTTTGCTTGGATGCTTGCACGAGGGAGAGGTGCGCGATAACACAATGCAGGGGAAAAAACGCTAAGCACACGTACGTGCCTCAATGATGAAGCCCCACAGGTTCAGGTAGTTGAATGCAGGCGGGAATGTCCGGAATTCGAACGCCGGAAACCCAGCGCTAGAGAAGGACCGCCGCAGTTCTATCGCGCCGCAGACGTTCGATTGCCACCACCGTCCCACAAGTTGTCGCATGATCCAGTTCTTCCGCGTGATAAAGAGCAGCAGTTTTCCTTTGTCGTTGAGTAGGGCACGCAGGCCGAGCAGCGCGGCGACAAAGCGGTCGCGCTGTACATACTCAAGCATGGATGCAGATACAATCAGGTCGTAGTTGCGCCACGAGCTTGGAAGACTCTCTAGGTGGAGTACATTTGCCTGCACGAGCTCAACGCCGTCTATGGCGTGCTTTTTCACCGAATGCCGGAACCTTTGGAGCATCGCTGGCGTGAGATCGAAGCCATGAAGAGGACCAGGACTGAAACCACGAGCCAGCAGGGCGTCTCGTAGAGCAAGAGTGACAATTCCGGTTCCGCAACCCGCATCCAGAACGCGGAGCCTGGAACACAGCAGAGACGAACTCGAAAAAAATGCCCGAATTCCCTGAGGATAGCGGACGAAGCGCACAAAACGCTCGTAGCTTCGTACTTTCGCAGTAAAGAGACGAGTCGGATCAGATGTCAGGGTCATCGTCTATCTCTATAATCGCATCATTTTAACTGTTGCGACGCAGGCAGAAACAAAGCAACAGCATAATTCATTCAACCGACATACCGCCGATGGAAGATGATGAAGCGTGGGATCGTGAGGCCGCACAGCACTTGCGAACATGAGAACTGTCTGATAGATTCCGGGTGGACTGTGACTATCGTCGTGGGCCGGAAAGAGAGACAATCTATGCCGCTGGTAGAGGTCAACGCGGTAATGCCCGCGTCCGTAGAGAGAGTCTGGGGCGTGATGAACGATGTTGAAGCCTATCCCCGCATCATGAATCACGTGCGATCTGTAAAGGTCCTGGAACATGGCTCGAACTACCGTCGCACCGCGTGGGAGATGGAACTCAAGGGCTGCGCGCTGCGGTGGACCGAACGCGAGGAAATCGATGCCGAGCATCACCGTATCGAGTATCAATCAATCGAGGGTGACATGGCTCAGTTCGAAGGGTTCTGGCGGCTCGACCCCCTGAGCGATGGCACCTGCCGAGCGACTCTCTCGGTACTATTCGATATTGGCATTCCGCTCATGAGCGACATGCTCAACCCGGTGGCCGAGCGCGCAATCCGGGAAAGCTCCTTACTAATGCTTACTTCGATCGGTGCGTACGCGGCTTCAAGCGCAGAACCACCTGGACGCGTGACCACATATCCGACTGGGCGTACGGATGGCGGGGCCTAGAGTGTCGCGGCTGTGCGGCCCTTGGGCAGGCTTGCCGCTGTCACTAGATAGGCGGTCGCTCAGGTCGCCAGCGCGTGCTGGCCGCGATGGACTGCGATCCGTGCCGCTTCGAGGGACACGGTGGACGCGTGATCGTAGCACGGCATGGCGATGAGCACACATCTTAATGACCCGTCACAGGCTGCGGCACAGCGCCGCCGGCTGCTCGATGCTTGCCGCAAACATGTGAGCCTCGCCACCGCTCATTATGCGGAATTTATGCACGCGGGCGTCGAAGCCCGATCTCTTGGGACGCGCGTCTGGGACGAAAGCGGCAAGCAATACCTCGATTGCGGCGGCTACGGAGTTTTCATCCTGGGCCATTGCCACCCGCGCATAGTTGAAGCCGTCGTCGAACAAGTGCGAACGCACCCTACGGCAACTCAGTTACTACTCAATCGGCTGGAGGTGGAAGCGGCCGAGACTCTTGCACGAGTCGGCCCGCCAGGTCTCGACCAGGTGTACTTTGGCCTCTCCGGCGCAGAAGCAGTTGAGACGGCGCTCAAACTGGCGCGGCTTAACAATCGGCGGCACATTATAGCTATGGAGAACGGATACCATGGCATGACGCTTGGCGCCCTCAGCGTGACCGGCCGCGAGGCCTATCGACGACCGTTTGAGCCGCTATTGCCCGGCGTGGAGTTTGTTCCTTTCGGCGACTCTACAGCACTATGCGAAGCGCTCGACCGTTCTCCCGAAGCGTGCGTACTCCTCGAACCCGTGCAGGGGGAAGCTGGGGTGATTATTCCTCATGCTGGTTACCTGCGCAAGGTCGAGCAAGCTTGCCGCGCCCGGGACGCCTTTTTGATATTCGATGAAATCCAGACTGGATTAGGTCGACTGGGTGCTTGGTGGGGCGTAAACCGTGAAGACGTCATACCAGATCTACTGTTGGTCGGCAAAGCATTGAGCGGCGGGATAGTTCCCGTCAGCGCAGTAGTGGGATCTGCGCACGTTTTCCGTCCGCTTAGCCGTGATCCGATGATTCATACGTCTACCTTTTCCGGTGCCCCTATTGCCATGGCGGCCGCGAAGGCGACGATCGCGACAATCGAAGAAGAGGATGTAATCGGACGAGCCGCATCCCTGGGTGGACGACTGGGCCGTATCGTGGCGGCAGCCGTCGCGGATGCCTGCCCGAGCCTGGTGCGGGAGGTTCGCGGTGTCGGACTGCTGATTGCGATTGAGTGGAAATCAGACTTCCTGGCGATCGATTTCCTCACAGAGATGCTCGACCGACGAGTGCTTCTCTCGCACTCAATGAATGCCGCTAAAGTCACGCGTCTGACGCCGCCAGCCTTCTTAACTGACGAAGATCTAGAGATGCTTGAAGGTGCCTTAAAAGATAGCTGCCGGGCGCTCATGGAACGTTAGGGCACTCAAATTGACCCAGTTGTTTCACACCTTCCTGGCGACCCATTTCGCACACACCAAACGTATGATATTATTTAGTTTGGTCGAAATGCGCCGTGTCTCAATCTGACGAGATAGGCTACATGAATGACTCAATTTTTGCATTTCGCTTTCGGAGGGAAGATACTATGGAACATACCCCGAGTGAAAAGAAAGTTACCCGCATCGAACGCATCCGTAGAATGATCGAAGACCACGTGGAGGAGCCCGGACTACACTCTCCTCATTTTGTCAGTCACGCTCCGGTGGATATCGCTACGAAGCGACACCACAAGGGTCCCGAAGCAGTGGCCGAACTGAATCTCCGCTCGGTTTTTTCCGGCGTTCAGCTAAATGTGATCAAGGCGGTCGAGAGCGGAAACGACGTAATCGTCCGCTGGAGACTTCGCGGCAAATGGACGGGCGCGTTGCCCTTTGCTCCGAAGCTCAAGCCAAACGGCGCCGCCGTTGATTTCACGGGGATCAACGTCTACCATTTCTCCGGCGACCAGGTCGTGAGCAAGACCAGCGAGGTCGATGTCCCCACCTTTATGGGCCAGGCGATGGCTGGCGGCGCCATAAACCCCCAAGCTTGCGAGGAGGCTGCCATCACTGTGTCACGGCCTCCGGACGCGTTTCGTATGGGCGAGTTCTAACCGCATATCAGGCTGGACAGGCGTCCTCGCCGCGCTGCTTAAACGCGTGCGCCTTGTGAGCACCCCCGTTCAGCCTCGACTGTACGATTGTGGAACCTGAGGAAGTTCAAGCGGGTGGCTGCTTGGAAGTGACCCAGCTCGAAGGCAGCAACCCGGGCAAATTCAGCTCGTCGAGAAGAGCGCTCCAGCGTCGGATCATGCCAATCACAACGAACGGCCCGTTGAGCGACCGGAGCACCAGGAGCGGCGCGTCGTAGCCGAGCAGCCGTTCCGTCTCTGCCACGTAGAGGCGAAAGCTGTTCAGCCAAGTCGCTGCTGTTTGCTCATCAAGAGAGCACGCCTCGTTCGCAAGCGCCAAACCGGCAGTGATCTCCTCGGAAGCCAGCCCCTCAAAAACATCAAACGAGACTGAGCCCGCGCACGGGGCGATTTCGCCTGCCCGCTCGAGACTCCGAATGGAAAGGCAAGCGACCGCAAGATAGTGGGCGGCAAAAGCCGCAACGTCGTATTGACGCTCCGCGATTGCGCCTTCGATGTCGGCGATGCCCCCTTGCACATCGTCGAGAAACCGCAGTGCACCATGCGCGCGGTAGGCGACCCGGCGCCGGACATCGGTAAAACTGGTCACGGAGTTCTCCTGGTGATGGCGAGCCAAGTCATGTCCGCCGTGAACAAGGCGAGCACTTCGGCAGGCGGCTGCGCATCGAGTGGGCCCTCCCAGAACGGCTTGGGCTGGGTCGGAATTTCAGGAACTCGCCCAGGGAGTTCAATTCCACGAAGGTACCAACGACTCACGAGCGTTTGCGTATCCACCCGGTGGGCTGAGACACCCGGAAGATACCACAGCTGCGCCGCCAGGCTGCTGTCGTTCCAGCCGCCGCGAAATTCCTCCAGAACCGCCTCACACTGTGCTGCGTAATCGGGCGCGTCCTGGCTGGTCGTGGGCGCTCGCATAACGCGGCGGAGTGCTGCGAGTGCCCGCGTATCTCCCACGGCGCGAAGCTTCTCGAAGATCCACTTGGATCCGAAATAGAACTGGCCCGAGAGAGCCGCCCGGCTCTCCAGCTCCGCAAAAACAGATTCGAGCAGCCGGTGGGCGGAGAGCAACGGCTTCGCCTTGGCGAGCCAGCGCGCTCCGATTTGTAAGCGAATGGATTCGATGCGCCACCACTCCGCTACCCGCATAGCCACCCACGGCTGGCGAAACTCGTCCCTCCAGCTTTCCCATCCTTCGCGCGCGCTGAGCATGAAGCCATACCCGAAGCGTGTGCAGTTGACCAGGGCCACTTTTCGCCGACTCCACTCCTCTACGGCCACGCTGGGCGGAGGCCAGGGTTGATCACGGATTGCGGTCGCCCAGCCGGCAACCTCCGAAGCACCAAACAGCAGGATGTCGATCAACGTGTCGCGTATGGAGGCCACCATGGGCATGCGTGTTACGGCCCGTTCGACGATGACGTTCACGTCCACGTCGCTGCGTTCGTTCCCGACGCCATGCAAGATCGATCCTGTCGCTACCACAAGCAGCGGACGATCGACGACGTCAGTCACCGAACTCAGAAGCGTCGCGCGACTTGCTCCGCGACTTGCTAGGAAAGCGTCAAGGCGTCGAATGCCTTCTGTCTCGTTCATTCGAGCTTGAGCCAAAGGGGGCCCTCCGCAAAGGTTAGAAACATGACAAATCTTCCCTGGCCACACAAAATGATCGTTCTTGCTTTCGGCAGTAGCTTACGATATTACTCACATTCCTCCAAAGTGGGAACGAGAGTCTCTGTCCTTGAACATTTGCGCGCATGAACGCCGGCCGCAGCGACATTGAAATAGCCCTCGGGATAAGACCAAAGTGCACAGCTGATGGCCTGCAAGCGATTACGCCTTGTCCAGGGCCAAGAAAGTGTGGCCCTCAAATGTCTGAGAAATCTCGCGCCGAGAGTTGCAGCGGCTTATTAGGATGATCAACTGCCTGCAGGTTTCCAAGGTCAGTTCCTGAGTGCCACAGCAATACGCATCCTTTCCGCGAGATATGTGCTATTTCCAAAGAGTCTTCAATCGCCAAGCCGAACGGCATGAAGTGAAACTTCTTGTAAAGAGATGATCTGCGGGCCATTTGCCTGCCGACGCCCGTATTTATCAACAATCAAACACGGTCATAAGGTATCCTGTTCGCCTCAACCACTCACAGGAAATCTCATGACTATCAGGCCGCCGGCCTGCCACGATTGAAATATGGATTTCGCGCGCATGCCACCCATCGAGAACGTCTTTGGCCAACAATGCGAGTTATCGCCATAAGCTCATCACGGTCTGTGCTAAGCGGACAAACCCCTCAAATCTGATGGCATCAAGCCTAACCACCAGTTAAGAGAAAACGAAGTGAGTTGGTTATACTCAATAGCCTTCCGAACTCCCAATAGAAAGTGAAAGGGTGGGATTCGAGAACGTCGCGAATGCCGTTCGGGAATGCTTCAGGAATTCAGGCTCTCTTCCATTCTGCGATGGTGGAATACCACGCTGGAGTTCGATCAATCTTCAGGTCGACAATCATTTTCTCAAATTTTGTACGATAGGCCTTGCTCATCTGGTTCTTCACGAATGACTCCGGACTCTCATTCCATACCTCGTAGTTCAGGATGCTCTTCGGATCTCGCATGTCCTGGACCAACGAAGCCTCAGCGAACGTCTCCTCCTTCACGATATGCGCGAACACATCCTGCAACTTCGCGGCGAACTCCTGCTTCGCGGATTCTTCCATACGAAAGCGAACAACGAGGGTAATCTTGTCTGACATAACATCTCCTTTGAGTGGGCCCGTATCTCAGCTCCTACTAGGACAGCGTTATCGCTAGTGTTGTGCCGGGTGCCCATCCCTTCGCAGACTTCAGCGAAAGGTGGGATTCTACATACTATCCTCCTCCTCTTCCGGCCATTGGACACGTACCAGGACAAGCGTTTTAGCCACATCAGGAAAGTCAGTTCGTGTTTTTATTCCCGTTCTTCGAAAAAATATTCTCCTCCCGTGCGGCGGAATAAACGCTCCGCATTCTCGTTTTGCATGGTGTACGTCGCAAGGCCATCGCAAGATGCCTTCATACATTGCAAAAGAGAAATAGGAGAAACTCAAATGAAAAGCACTCTGATCCGCATACTTACCATCGCAACCCTGGCCACATCCATCTCAGCCTTCGCCGCCACCGACGAAACCAAACACAATGATGCAGTGAGCACGGCCGCCAGCAACCAGCAAACCGGATGCGCCGATCGCGCTGCCGGCAAGAGAGAAAAGAAAGCGTCCAAGCCCCAGCGCGACGACCAGAACGACAAAAACTTTGATCGCGTTCTGATGGCCATTTATGGGTGAAAGCAAACCTGGCGGTGACAATTCCGCTGGCCGCCGATAGCGCAAAAAAAGGCCTAGTGGCGGCTCGCGAGGATCATCAACAATTACCTGCCCGCCCAGAACCTCCTCCGCTTCCTCCCTTCCTCTGTGTTTCAAGGATGTTGTTTGACCCTCCAGCGTATAATCCTCTCGCCAGCCAATCTCAACCTGTGAGGTCTGACGTGATGAGAACCTTCTCTTCCGGATTTTTCTCTGTAATCCTTTTGCTATGCCTTTCCGCCACCCTGTTAGCGCAGACTTTCCGCGGTGGTATTCAAGGCACGGTCACTGACTCCAGCGGCGCGGCGGTGATTGGCGCGAATGTCACGGTAAAAAGCGCAGACACTGGCCTCACACGGAATGCCACCACCAACGACCAGGGCGACTATCTTTTTACCGAACTGCCCCTGGGCTCGTACAGCGTCACTGCCACCAAGAGCGGCTTTGGCACCAAAGTGACGAACGGCATCACCGTCGCCGTTTCCGTAAACACCCGTGCTGACGTTCAACTGGTTCCCGGCGAGGTAAAGCAGGAAGTGGTTGTGACGGCGGAAGCGCCGATCATCGATACGACCGGCAACACCATGGGCGGAACGATTCAGGCGAACCAGCTGGCCAATCTGCCGATCAACGGCGGCGACTTTGCCAAGCTGCTTACCCTTGTTCCCGGCTCGGCCTCTGATCCCAATGGCGATAGCGACTCGCCCGGATCGTTCGGCACCTTCAGCATCAACGGCAATCGCGGCCGCTCCAACAACTATCTGCTCGACGGCACGGACATGAATGATGGTTATCGCAATGATCCAGCCATCAATGAAGCTGGAGTGTTTGGTACCCCGGCAACGCTGCTGCCCATCGACGCCCTGCAGGAAATCGGCATTCTCTCCAATATGGAGCCGGAATACGGACGCAACTCCGGCGCGGTGGTGAATATCGTAACCAAATCCGGCACCAATCATATTCATGGATCGGTGTTTGAGTATTTCCGCAACAATGCGCTCGACGCTCGCAATGCTTTCAACTTCAAGGTCGATCCCGTCACTGGCCTGAAGACTCCACAGGACGTATTCCACAATAACCAGTACGGCGGATCGGTGGGCGGTCCTCTGGTGAAAGACCGTACATTCTGGTTCGTCGCGTATGAAGGATGGCGCGAAAGCGGCGGCTTGCCGGGAATTGCCAGCGTGCCCAGCCAGGCAGCGGTTACAGCGCATGGACCGGTTAATCCTGTCATCGCGAATCTGCTGGCGCGGAATCCGTGGGGCAGGCCATTGCCTGCTGTCGGCGACGCCGGCGGCACTGAGAATGCGACGGTGCAGGTCACCGATCCTTTCAAGAACCGCGTGGACAGCCTCATCTTCAAAATTGACCAGCACCTCGGCCGCGGCGAAGGTTCTGATCTGCTGACCGCGCGCTACTTCTATGGCGACAGCGACCAGAGTTTCCCCTTGGCCCTGGGCGGCGGCACTACCGTGCCCGGCTTTAATACAACTACGCCGACACGCGTCCAGGTCCTGTCGCTGTCGTACACGCATCTGCTTTCGTCAAAATTGTTGCTCGAAATTCGCGGCGGCTGGAACCGCTTTGCGGAAGGCTTTTTCCCCCAGGACCAGAGCTTTAATCCCAACAGCATCGGTTTGAATACCGGCGTCACCAACCCGCAGGACTTCGGCTTACCGCAGATCAGCTTCAGCGACGGCACCAGCGGCCTGGGCGGCAACAACTCCATCCCGCGCCATCGTTTTGATACCAACTGGCAATACTTCACCAATCTCGGCTACAACAGCGGAAAACATAATTTGAAGTTCGGATATGAGTATCGCCGCACCACGGTCAACCAGTTTTACGATCTCGGCTACCGCGGGCGTTTGAAGTTTCTGTCATTCGATGATTTTCTTTCCGGAACTATTTCCAATAGCGGCAGCCAGTTTGCCGGAAACTCACAGCGCACCACGCACCAGAACAACTCCGGCTTTTACGTCCAGGATAATTTCCGCTTCAGCCGCAAACTGACCATCAACGCCGGCCTGCGATGGGATTATTTTGGCGTGATCTATGAAGATGGCAACCGCTTCAGCTTGTTCAACACCACCACGCAGACGCCGCAACTCCTGGGTCAAGGCGGTGCGCCTTCCAGCCTGTACCCGCGCGACCTCAACAACTTTGCGCCGCGCCTCAGCGCTGCCTACGATCTGCGCGGCAACGGCAACACCGTAGTGCGCGCGGGTTGGGGCCTTTATTACGACGCGTTCTCCCAGGATTTCTTCATCGGCCATTTCCCATTCAACACCTTCAATCCCGGCCCGGCCTACAACGGTGTTGGCCCGGACGCAATCAATGCGGCCAGTAGTGTCGCGGGCACAATCGTTGCGGGCGTACCAATTTTTACCGGTTTTCAACCCACCGGTGATGTGTGGACGGTCGATCAAAAGATCCGAACCCCTTACGTTCAGAATTACAACGTAAACATCGAGCAGGCGATGGGCAAATCCATGGCCCTGCAGATTGGCTACGTGGGCTCGGCGGGCACCAAGCTGTTCCGCTTCCGCGATCTCAACCAGCACGATCCTGCAACCGGTAATTCACCGTTTGCGCTTCCCATCAATGTCGTCAACCAGTTTGAGTCCACGTCAAGCTCGCGCTATAACAGCCTGCAGGTCACTTGGAAGTTGCGCAATCTGCGCGGTTTCAACTCCCAACTCACCTGGACGTGGTCGCACTCCATCGATAACGCCAGCGACGGTGAAGACTTTGTTCCCAACGCCGCGCAGCCTGACAACAGCCTCAATCCCGGCGCGGAGAAGGGAAGCTCCAACTTTGACGCGCGCCATCGCCTCACCTGGATGTTCGGCTATACCTTGCCCAATTCCGCCATGGCGAAGTCGTTCACCAATGGCTGGTCCATTAACGGCTTGCTGCGTCTCTCCAGCGGACAGCCCTATAACCTGAATTCGTTTTCCGATTACAACAACAGCAATGAATTCCTGGAACGCCCGGATATCATCGGAAATCCTTTTGCTGGAACGGGCGGTCACAATAAACTGCTGAATCTCTCAGCCTTCGCCGCACCCTGCGATTGGAACCCTACAACTGGTAAGTGTGCCGGTGGTTTCCATTTCGGCAACCTGGGCCGCAACGCCTTCGTTGGTCCCGATTTCAAGAACTTTGATTTCTCTCTCGCCAAGGACACCAAACTAAATGAGCGGCTCAACATGCAATTCCGCGCCGATATTTTCAACTTCTTTAACCATCCCAACTTCTCCAATCCCACGCTGCCCAACTTCCTGGTGAACCTGGAAAATAACGGTACCGTTACTCCCGTTCCGAACGATCCCAAGTGCCTCCCTGCTAATGGTCCAAACTTTGTTGGCTGCCGCGCCGTGGGAGTCGGCTTCCTGCCCACGATCGCAACGCCTGACGTCGCCATCGGCTATCCATTCCTGGGCGGCGGCGGCTCGCGCGACATTCAACTTGCGTTGAAATTTACGTTCTGAAGTTGCCAGTAATCAAAATGAGTGGGCATGGCTTGAGGCCATGCCCCTTTTTGAGCGCTTATGAATGATTCATGAGCCGATGTATTCGCGAACCTATATCTCTCACCTAGCTATCGGCAGGCAATGCAGCCAATACCTTGTCATGGTGAGCAAGTCCGAACGAGCGCGAGCGAGCCAGAATGCGGCGAACGATCCGGACGAAAGTGTGCGGCATCGACGCCGTTGCAAGGCTTCCTCACAAAGGCTCGATTTTAGAGTTCGCGTAAGCCTAGATTAATCAATGTGTTAGAAGGATGATGTCTAAGGTAAAAAATCCTCTTGACACATATTGCATATTGAAATATTGTTATTGCTATTAGCGATATGAAACTTGGAGAAAAATTACGCTACCTGAGACTGATGGAAGGCAATCTTCGCGGTATGGGCCGCGAGATGACGCAGCAGGAAGTTGTCCGCGCTGTCACTCGTGAACTCAAATTGAAGATCAGCCAGAGTTACCTCTCGCAGATTGAGAATGGCGCGCGTCCGCACTTGACCAACAAAACGCGTCTGCTGCTGGCAAAATTCTTTAACGTTCATCCGGGATATTTGGTGGATGATCCTGAAGGCTTCCACAATGAACTCATGTCGGACGTGGGCTCCGCGGAAGATACGCTCGATCTCTGGTTGATTC
>DASYKK010000108.1:0-6702 GCA_035995565.1 Candidatus Angelobacter sp. | reverse complement strand
GCGCAAGCTTGCGATCTCGATGTGTGTCTTTTTGTGTCTGCCGTTTATGGCCCTGGCCCAGAGCAGTGACAATGTTGCCACCCGCGGAACAATCTATGGCGGATATTCCCTGCTGCACAACAACAGCACCAATCTCAACGGCTGGGAGGTCCAGGGCACGTTCAATGTGGTTCCCCATTTCGGCATCACGGCTGACGTTAGCGGCGACTCCAAACAGCTCAACGGCGTTTCCTTCCTCGGCTTTTCTGCCGGTACCCAGCAGCATCTCTATAACTATTTGTTTGGTCCCACTGCCACCGCATACTTCGGCAAGAGCTCGGTCTTCGGACACGCTCTGTTCGGCCAGGCTCATTCCACCTTGTCTGCGGGCGTAACCGTTCCCATCCTTGGCGGGATCTCCGCACCTATTAATAGTGCAAGCGCTTTTGCTATGGCCTTCGGTGGTGGCGTCGATATTGGACTGAGCCGTCACTTCGCCATTCGCGCCGCGCAGCTGGACTACATCCGCACCAGCTTCAATGCCACAGACGCGCTGGCCTCCGGACTCACCACCAGCACCGGAAATCACCAGAATAGTCTGCGGTATTCGGGTGGAATAATTTTCAGGTTCTAGCCGATCGCCGAGTAATCCCCCCTTTTGCTCCGAGCGAAGAAGAAAGGCGCGCTCGGACCAAAGGATGGGGCAGCCCCCGCTTAGTCCCGATCGTTAACTTGTCAAAGACCTTTCCAGCATCCATGCTGCAATGCCAACCCTCGTGCGAGAGTTACCGCATGTCGATTGCCTTGGTTTTCAATTTTGGCAATTACCCGATCCTGGCAATCTTGGCAATCCTTAGGTCCCGTACCCCCTGCCTTGATATCCCACCTCATCCCAGGTCATCCCAGATTGGCGTAGGGTTCAGGTTGAAGAACTGCCCCAGGCACGAATTCAATTTCTCTACTCTCCTCTCCTTGCAATCCGCGCTCATCCGCGTCCATCCGCAAGAAACCCTTCTCTCTGGGGTCCCCTGCACGCGCCCTTTTCGCGTGCAGGGGTGGCTCCGTGTCTTCTGTGCCCTCTGTGGTAAAAAGGTTTTGGTTTGGCTGCAATTCAGGCTCGATCCGCAACCTGACTCGCTCGAACCCATAACCTTCGGGCACCGGCACGAATTCAACTTCCTCGCGGTTCTCCTCTTCTTGCAATCCGCGCTCATCCGCGTCCATCCGCGGTAAGCCCTTCTCTTCCTTCGCGTCCTCTGTGCCCTCTGTGGTAAAAAGGTTTTGGTTCTGGCTGATTGCTGAGGGCTGATCGCTGAATGCTTCCTCTTCATCCACCGTCTCCCGCACCATCTCTTCATCCTTCGCTTGCCCAAACGTCGTCTGGCCCACGTTCGTCAGCGCCAGCTGCATTGAGTACAGCAGCAGCCCGGCCTTCTTCGTCGATATCGTGTCCTCAATCAGCGCCTTCTGTATCCGCATCAGCCCAACCTGGATCGCGTTGGCGTCTTCCGGCGGCGGCAGCATTAGCAGCAGCGTCCTGGCCTCTGCCATCTGCATGTGGGCAAAACAGTAAATGTGCTGCTTCATCTGCGGCGACTGGCAGCTCGTTCCGTCCTGCCTCACCCACCGGCAGCGGGGAGCCATGTCCGCCAGCTTCAGCCGCTGTTGCAGCTTCTGGTAAACCTTGTCCTCCTTGGCATCGCCCTCCGTTATCTGCCGCTTAACCCCTGGATTCCTTTCCAGCAACCTCGTCAGCTCTTCATAGGTCTGCGCCAGCTTTAGCGCCAGCGCCTCGGCCCGCTGCTGTACCTCTTCCTGCTGCTCAAGTTCCTGTTGTTGATTTTCCCGGTTTCCCTTGTCCGTTAATGGTTTACCGCTCACAATTCCGCAAGGCATGGCGCGCACCTTCTTTCCGCTTTCCACACAGCTTTCGGCCGCAGGAAAAGCACTTTTTCCGATTTTTGGGCACATTTCGACAATCATACTTTAGCCTGATTTTCGCCCACGAATCAATTACGAAACAGTTCATCGTTCTGTTTCGCGTGCTGAGAAATTGCTGCCCTGGCCTTTCGCCGTGCGGAAGCTACGCCCAAAGGACACTCTGGATTGGCCAGTCTCACGCGCAACGGTTCATTCACCCGGCTGATCTGAGGAACGTCCCATCTGTCCCCGGTTTTCGAACAGCTATTATCCTGATCACTGACATCAGTGCTGATCAGTGGTAAGGGTTTTGGTTTTCAATATCGGCGATTTGTTGGCACTCTCAGCGATTTTGGCAATTCCAAATCTGTCATCCCGAGCGGAGCGCCTCAAGAGTCTTTGTCACAAGTTGCTCACCGGAGCGCAGTCGAGGTATCCCGAAAATATCTACTCTGCCATGCGGCACCAGAAAGTTCGCTCGAAGCTCTCTCCCTGGCCTTGGGTTCAGACTGTGCGTTGGGTACCAATCATTGAAAGGCGGGGAATACCCAGCGCGAAAGGATGGGGCACGCGACAAAGTAAAAATAGAAATATCCCACCAGAGCAATCGATCATTGAGGAGTAAAATCATGCCGAGCCAATACTTATGGGATCTCTCTGGAAAGACGCATTTCAACATGTGGTGGGAAAACGAATACAAGGAGTGGTCGTCGCCGAACGGGACAGCGCGCCGCAGACCCAGGTATTTCTGGTATTCGAGGATGGAACTTATTACGAACTCTATGGCAGAATCTCCGGACGTAACGATATTGATATCGGTCCCGCACAAACAGTCAGAGACTATGTGGCAGGCGGCCGAATCGTCCTTGATGTTCAAAGCAGGGTTCGCTAGCTCTGCGGCACGACTTGAGCCCGGACTCTCCGGAGCAGTATTGCGGGAAGAGACTAGGGCATTCGTTAGACTCATATTCTGATGCCTGCTAATCATGTCCTTTCCGAATTTGCCGATGAACTTATTGAGAACGCCATGCAACGGCTAAGCATCATGCTGCCGCACTACGATAAGTCTCTGCTCGACGGATTTTCCGATGAAAGAAAGTCTTTAATCGATAGGGCAAACCAACTGGATGATGCGCTGCAAAGTCTCATACAGCGTTGTGCAGCGGCAAGAGAATCGGAGCCCCTCGTTATCGAGATGCGAAAACTTCGAATCCGAGGTCTCCAGTTTTTTCTCTTCCTACGCGCGTCCAAGCGATTACTTCGAACGATAACTCGTCGCTTGGCAGCAAATGCTCGAATCAGCGGCTACGACGCCGAAATAAATATGCTGAGAACTGAAATAAGTTTCGCGGAGACGGATTCAAAACTTTTCGAAGCAGATGAGCTGTTTCGGATTAATCCAGAGCTGTTCAAGAGGAAATGGAAGCCCTTGAGTCGAATCAACGAACTCAATGTGTTCCTGCGAGCGTGCCTGCTTCCGATCAAAGCTATAAGAAACAAAAGACCTTTCGAACAAGTCGGACGGATGTACGCGAAAGCAATCGCGGGCCTAATTTATTCATCGACGAAAAAGATTTACAAAGAGCAGTTTTATAGCCTCGCGATCGTACTCTGGCGTGTGGTTCAGCCCACCCTAGCCCCACTGATTGCTGGATTCGCAGTTGTATATCTGATCCATGCAGGCCTTGAGGTGGCAGGGGTTCAGTTTCTGCACTTGAGTCTGTCGGTTTTCTTCGCCATCGTGATTGCCTACCTCTGCGAGAAAGGATTTGAACATTTTTTTGAACATTGGCACCTGCTCCGTTATCGCAAGAAGTGCGTGCATACCGCCCTAGCTTTGTACTTGGCAGAGATCCGCGCCCGCGTATCTCTGATGGGACTACTTAGGTTATCTGAAGCCACACCAATAGAAACCACGAAATCGAACCTCTAAACACATTGCCTCTTCGTTAGGTGAAAACTGAGATGTCGCCACCTCGGCAGCGACCGATTGCTGCCATCAGCCGTGCCCCGAGCTTCCGCGCTTTTGCCCAAAGCGTGGGATTCGACACGGTATCCCTCCCTGTTTCGGCACACGAAACACGTATCAGGGCCTGACTTGAGCGTTTATTCCGAGACGAGCGCAGCGAATCGGGGATTGGGAAGTCGGGCCGTAAAACATCTGAAAAACCACCCTTCCTTGCGCCGCAGGACCGCGCGCAGCGGAGCGGATCGCGCACAAAAACCCCGTGCAGCGCTACGCCGCTTCAATCCTGCTCCAATGTCTACCCAGGGCTTACGCATCTGGGCTCAATAACTGCCTCCTGCGGGTGCAACAATGATCACTGGCGAGCTGAGTCGAGAGCTATTAATTGCTGGGTTCTAGTTCCAACCGTAAAGTGTGATGGAATCCGGAAAATAGCCATCTGGGCGGGTGGCCCACTTTTCCCGCTTTTTCCTTTAACTCACGATCCCATGGGTGCCCCATCCTTTCGCGCCTTTTGCGAAAGGGTGGGATTCCACACTGTTCGCCGCACCAACAGCTGATTTCATTTCACAATAAGCCACTCAGCGTCCACGGAGACACAAGTGTCAGGGCACGACTTCAGTCGGCCCACAGAGGCACCAAACAGATCACTTCCGTTCTGCCGAAGGCTCGCGCGCGCAGCACAGCGGAGAGCGCTAAGTCACAGCTGTAACGCGCCTACGATTCGAATTACGCACCCCTAGTGGCGTTGAAGCCACCGCAGGTTCTGAATGGCGCTAGCTCGTAGCAATTTTTTCGGAGGAGCGAGTCCGGCATCGATCTGGTCCTGGATCCGATGACACCGGCGATACACCAGTCCAGACCCGCACCAGCAGAGATCATTCCGGTGCAAGAACTCCAGGTGATAGCCAGGAGCGGAGTAGTGCTCAGAGCCGATCCAAACCTCCGTCGCATCAAACACCATCCATTTCACCAGCCATATGAGAACGTGCGGTATGAAATCGGCCACGGTGTCGACGCCCCGTCGCCAGTTCTTATTGGAGTCCATAAACGCGCAAATGGCCCCATCGGCCCACGTGTGTTTGAGCTTTTCGAGTGTTGGCGAGAGCACATAACAGCGGGGCAATGCTTCACCGCCTGTATACTTTAAGTGTAAGTCAAAGCGCCTTCCCAGATTCAAATCTTGGTTCATCCACGCATGCTCGCAATGCCGCTCAGTGCATCCCGGAAGATGTCGAATTTCATCCGCTGCCTGATACACCGGCCTGTCATGGGATAGGTCATCCAGCAGCAGACGCGCCTCGGCGTCCCGGGGCTGTATTGGTTGGACGCATCCGCGCCAAATGGCGACTAATCCCGATTGCGTTCTTAGTTCGTCGTAGGTGAACATCGGAAATTCAGTCGCCATCGCGTTTTTGCTTTTTGCGAGGCGCCCACGCATGGGCTCGCCATGCGTGGGTCTAGGGTGAATGATACGACCGGGCGGCTCACGGCGCTCATCGTCGTCGCGACCTCTCCCATTGTTATGGTCATCCTTGTGAGTTTGCGGGTCTTGCCGTTTATCGTCATCAAACATAAAATCAGCGTCTCTTGTCGCAGGCAGAGGTTGAATTTACGTGATGATGCGTGTGCTGCCGGATTGCCGGTCCTTGAGCAAGGGAACACTAGGATTGACACAGGCCGTTTCCAAGTGGTACCTAATACAAGCCGACATCACGTACCTTTGCCGTCTGAAGCGGGTTCTTTTGTCGGAACACCGGAGTGAGCTGTGCCGCAGCTCCACTCCGGCTTTTTATTTTTGGCGCTACCTCCGAAAAACTCCATTAATAAGTGTCCACTTGAAACCAGCGTGGTGTTTGGAAGTTACGCCTGTATGTTGTGCGTGTCAAGCCCCTTATACCATCTATTGTACCTTACACGAAAAACTCAAGTTTTCTCTCCTAAGTGGTTATTTCTTCAGGGCTTAAGGGAGGCTTTGCTCTTGCGCCCTAAAGAGACACTTGAACTTATCCACAGCCTTTTCAACAGAAAGCGTGTATGCTTATCAATTTTTCCGAGAGCCACCTTCGTCCATTCCAAAAATCCCGCCACGCCCCAGTAAAGTAGGCCACGCATCCTTCCTTGTCCCTCACTACAACTCGCGATCACCTCACCCCTTGCGCAAAGCGGGCCGTTGTTCTTGCGCTCGAGCAAAGGCTGCGATTCTCAGCGTGCTCACATCCGCGTCCAAGGATCCCCAAAATCGAGTGATCTTCGCAGTATGGGTTGGGATATAACAGGGGGCTAGACCTTCATGCTCTCAAGATGGCGACATCGCAATAGCAACGAGTATGCAGCGCCCTTAGGCGCGACGAGAAGTGTACGTCTGGGCTTAAGCCCAGACTGCGCGAAGCGAAAATCTGGGTAAATTCAGAAAAAGCACCGTTCCTTGCTGCAGCAGGCCCGAGCGCAGCGTAGCGAAGCGACCTTGCTACCATGCCAGCCCTCCATGGGTGATGAATTGATTTTTGCTCGCCGAATCACACAAGCATTACAATTTCCGTAGCCAAACCATCATCTGCAAGCCCGGAGTCGCCATGACCAAAGACGAGATCCTCAAAAAGCAGAAGCAATATCTCTTCCCTTCCGTTTCCACCTATTATTCCGATCCGCTGGTGACTGACCACGCCAGCATGCAGCACCTGTGGGATGTGGACGGAAACAAGTATCTGGATTTCTTTGGCGGGATTGTCACCATTTCCGTGGGGCATGCCAATCCGCGCGTGACCAGCAAGATCAAGGCGCAGGTGGACAAGCTGCAGCACGCTTCCATGGTCTTTCCCAATGAAGCGGTGGTG
>DASYKK010000107.1:0-11595 GCA_035995565.1 Candidatus Angelobacter sp. | reverse complement strand
AAGATCCTACAGACTGTTTCGATCAGCGTTCATCAGCGTAAATCTGCGGCAAAGATTTTGTTGCTACCCGCGCAACGCTCTCACCATCTCTTCCACTCGGCGCAGATCTTCTTCAGTGTCTACGCCCACGGTATTGAACGGCGTCTCTGCCACATAAATATCAATGCCATTCTCCAGAAACCGCAGTTGTTCCAGCCGCTCCGCAGCCTCGAGTTTCGACTCCGGCAAATTGCAAAATCGGTCCAGCGCGGCCCGCCGATAAGCGTAAAATCCCAGATGCTTGAAGTAGCTTATGCCGCCTGTCTTGTCGCGATCAAACGGAATAGTGGAGCGGGAAAAATAGAGCGCACGGCCGTTCAAGTCCGTCACCACCTTCACGGCGTTCGGATTCCCCACATCCTCCGGTGGACACGGCGTCTTGATCGTAGAAACCATCACCTTGGGATCTCGCATGGGCTGCAGCAAAGCGTCCAAGTGTTCGGGACGCGCCAGCGGTTCGTCGCCCTGGATATTTACATAGACTTCGGCTGGAATGCGCTGAGCTACTTCATAAACGCGATCAGTGCCGCTACGATGTTTGTCGGATGTCATCTGCGCCTTCCATCCGCGAGCCTGCGCAAACTGCATCACCTCTTCTGAGTCGGTAGCGATGATCACATCCCGCAATAGCGGAGACTGCTTTGCCGCTTCATAGACGCGCGCAAGCATCGGCTGCCCGGCAATTTCGCGGAGCACCTTGCGCGGCAGGCGGGTGGAAGCGAGCCGCGCCGGAATTATGGCGATGGCGGAAAAGGTAGCTGTCATGAAAAGAGCGCCTAACGCTTTCTCATCTGCTGCAACTTCTGAGATTTCTCTTCCACGCTCTTCACCAGCTTGCCTTTCATCTCTTTCAATTTGCCGGCCACGGTGGTGTTGCTCAGCCCGATAATCTGCGCCGCCAGGATTCCCGCGTTTGTGGCGCCAGGCTTGCCGATTGCGGTGGTCGCTACGGGAATGCCCGCGGGCATCTGCACAATCGCCAGCAGTGAATCCATGCCGTTCAGTGGTGTGGAAGGAATGGGAACGCCGATGACCGGAATCGTCGTCTCCGCAGCAATTACGCCCGCCAGGTGCGCTGCTCCGCCCGCTCCGGCGATGATCACTTTAATTCCGCGCCCAGCGGCATTGCGCGCATATTCTGAGGTTCGCGCCGGCGACCGGTGTGCCGAGGTCACGTCAATCTCATACGCTATACCAAAGTCGTCCAGCGCTTTGGCCGCTTCATTCATGATTTCAAGGTCGGAATCCGACCCCATAACAATCGATACAAGAGGGCTCTCTGCCATAGAAGTTAGTTATCCTGTGAGTTTATTTCGGCGCCTTCAGTGCGCGCGCGCCGATATCTTTGCGGTAATACATTTCTTCAAAGCTGATCAACCGCACGGCCTCATACGCGCGTGTGATTGCATCTTCCAGTCGTGGCGCTCGCGCTGTTACGCCCAGCACTCGTCCACCGCTGGTATAGAAAACGCCGTCGCGCTTGCTGGTCCCGGCGTGGAAGACCTTCATGTTGCTCATGGCGTCTGCGCGGTCAAGTCCGGAAATCTGTTTTCCCGTCATAAAGCTTCCCGGATAACCACCAGATGCAACCACGACGCAGCAGGAAGCGTCTGTTGACCACTTAAACTCCGCGTCGCTCACGCGGCCTTCGACTGCGGCTTCAATCGCGTCCAGCAGGTCGCTATCCAGCCGCATCAGTACCGCCTGGGTTTCCGGATCGCCAAAGCGACAGTTGAATTCCAGCACCATTGGGCCACGCGCGGTCATCATCAGCCCGCAGTATAAAATGCCGCGATACTCCGCGCCCTCTGACTTCATACCGGCAATCACCGGGCGGGCAATGTGATTCAGTATCCAATCAGTCATTCCGGTGTCGAGCAGCGAATCTGTTGAGTAGGCTCCCATGCCTCCGGTGTTGGCGCCTTTATCGCCATCGCCAATGCGTTTGTGGTCCTGCGCCGGCACCAGTGCGGCCACCCGTTCACCATCGCTCAACACCAGAAAGGAAACTTCCTCGCCTTCTAGAAATTCTTCCAGTACCACATTGGCCACCGGCGTTCCCAGAAGCTTGCCATTGAACATGTCGATGCCGGCAGTCGCAGCCTCTTCTTTGGTGGCGGCAATCACCACGCCTTTGCCCGCGGCCAGGCCATCCGCCTTGACTACTACCGGCGTGGAAAACAATCCCAGAGACTTGCGCAACTCTTCTTCTGAGGTGCAGACCGCGTAGTGCGCTGTGGGGACCTGGTGCCGCTGCATGAATTCCTTGGCGAAGCTCTTGCTCGTCTCCAGTTGGGCGGCCCGCTGCGTTGGACCAAAAATCCTCAGGCCGCGTCGTTTGAATTCGTCCACGACGCCTATCGACAGAGCAATCTCTGGTCCCACAACCGTTAAGTCCGGCTGGATCTGGTGCGCGATAGAAAGCATGCTGGCCAGGCTCTTGGGATCGCCGGGCATGCAGGTGGCTTCTTCACAAATGCCGCCGTTCCCAGGCAGGCAATAGACTTGCGACACACGCGGCGACTGGCGCAGCTTCCACACCAGCGCGTGCTCCCTGCCTCCACCGCCGATCACAAGAACTTTCATAAATAAAAGTTGTACCAGAATCCTTAAGGGCCAGCCCAGTGAGGATATAGCATTTGGCGCGAATCCGTCAGCCTTGGGACGAATTCTCCGGCGTAAACTACAGTCATGGCTGACACTACTTGCCCAGACTGTGCCATCGAAATGCACCAAATCGAAAAGACTACCTTTACGGGCCGTGACATGCGCGAATACCAATGCCCCAAGTGTGGCCGCAAACAGATCATCGATTGCGGTAAAGCACTGTGGCAGATTCTGTCAGAGGCGAATGAAGAATCAGGCAAAGACTAATTCTCTGCTCTGATTCGCGCATTTCGCGTTCATTCGCGGCCGACCGTCGCTGGCGTGTGTTTGGTTGCAAGCAACTGCCGTAGGACGTATTGCAAAATGCCACCGTGCTCATAGTAGAGAATTTCCTGTGGCGTATCGATGCGGACCAGCGCGCTGAATTCACTCACGTTACCATCGGCACCCGTGACCCTGACCTGCACTTGTTTTCCGTCGGCAAATTTGCTGGCCAGCAGCGCCGGAAGGCCTACGATCTCATAGACCTCATCGCCTTGCAGTCCCAGAGATTCCGCATTCTCTTCCGCATGAAATTGCAGTGGCAGAATGCCCATTCCTACCAGGTTCGAGCGGTGTATGCGCTCATAGCTTTCTGCGATCACGGCGCGAATGCCCAGCAGGAGCGGGCCTTTGGCCGCCCAGTCGCGCGACGATCCCGATCCATATTCTTTGCCCGCCAGCACGATCGTGGGCACGCCATCGGCGACGTACTTCACGGAAGCGTCAAAGATCGACATGATCTCGCCGCTGGGGAAATGTGTGGTGATACCGCCTTCCGAGCCCGGAGCCAGTTGATTGCGCAGGCGCACGTTGGCAAACGTGCCCCGCACCATCACTTCGTGATTGCCACGTCGTGACCCGTAAGAGTTAAAGTCGCTTGGCGGAACGCCGTGCTCCTGCAGGTATTTGCCTGCGGGGCTGCTGGCTTTGATTGAGCCCGCGGGCGAGATGTGATCGGTGGTCACGCTATTACCCAGTTTCGCCAACACTCGGGCGCCGGTGATCTCTTTTACTGCTGCGGGGCGCGCCGGCATATCATCAAAGTACGGAGCGCGTTTTATGTAAGTGGAATCGTTGTCCCAGGCATAAGTCTCACCTTCAGGTACGGCCAGACGTTTCCATTCCTGATCGCCCTCAAAAATGGTCTGGTAATTCGCGGTGAACATGCCGGAATGAATGGATTGGCTTACCGCGTCCTGCACCTCTTTTTGCGTGGGCCAGATGTCGCGCAGATAAACTGGTTTTCCTCCCGTCCCGATGCCCACAGGATCGCTGGTCAGATCCAGATCAATACGCCCCGCGAGAGCATATGCCACCACCAGCGGTGGTGACATCAAATAGTTAGCGCGAACTTCAGAATTAATGCGGCCTTCAAAGTTACGGTTCCCGGAGAGCACTGAGACGGCGACCAGTTGTTTTTCTGTGATTGCGTACGAAACGTCTTGCGGCAGCGGGCCGGAATTTCCGATGCACGTAGTGCAGCCGTATCCCACAACGTGGAAGCCAAGCTTTTCCAGATAGGGAATGAGGCCTGCGTTGCGGTAATACTCGGTAACCACGCGCGAGCCCGGAGCCAGAGAAGTCTTCACCCAGGGTTTGCGCTTCAAGCCCTTCTCCACCGCTTTCTTCGCCAGCAGCCCCGCGGCCATCATCACTGACGGATTCGACGTATTGGTGCAACTGGTAATGGCGGCAATCACCACAGAGCCGTCGTGCAGGTACTCAAAAACATTTTCTCCCACGTCCTTGTGCGCGGCCGGAGCATTGGGATCTTCCGCGAGCGCTACCGGCGTGCCGCCTTCACCTTCGAACCGTTCCACCTGCTGCGGGGCCACTTTGCGGGCTGGTTGCGCGGGGCGCGGCCCAATCAATGTTGGAAGCGCCGCCTCAAACGATTCCTTGGTCTTGGAAAGCAGAACTCGGTCCTGTGGACGCCTTGGTCCGGCGACACTCGGTTCCACAGTACTCAAGTCGAGTTCGACGATCTGCGAATACTCGGCCTCCTGCGTTTGCGCGGTGTGGAACAGTCCCTGCTCTTTGCAGTAAGTTTCCACCAGCGCAATGTGGTCGGGAGCGCGTCCCGTGGTACGAAGATAAGCTAATGTTGTTTCGTCCACCGGGAAGATGCCGCACGTCGCACCGTATTCGGGGGCCATGTTGGCGATGGTGGCGCGGTCAGCCAACGGCAATGATGGCAGCCCAGGGCCAAAGAACTCCACAAACTTTCCCACCACGCCGGTCTTGCGCAGGATTTCCGTTACCGTAAGCACCAGGTCGGTTGCCGTAGAGCCTTCCCTTAACTGTCCTTTGAGTTTGAATCCGACGACCTGCGGGAGCAGCATGGAAACCGGCTGCCCAAGCATGGCCGCTTCGGCTTCAATGCCGCCGACACCCCAACCTAATACTCCCAGGCCATTGATCATGGTGGTGTGGGAATCTGTTCCCACCAGCGTATCCGGATACGCCAGGGTCGCGCCCTCACGCTTTTCAGAGAAGACTACTCGCGCCAGATATTCCAGATTGACCTGGTGGACGATTCCCATGTCTGGCGGCACGACTTTGAAATTCCGAAAAGCCGACTGTCCCCAGCGCAAGAATGCATAGCGCTCTTTGTTGCGCAAAAATTCTAGTTCCGCGTTCACGGCGAATGCCCCAATCGTGGCAAATTCGTCCACCTGCACGGAATGGTCAATCACCAGTTCCGCCGGCTGAAGCGGATTGATCAGCCTGGGATCGCCGCCCATTTTCTTCATGGCATCCCGCATGGCGCCCAGGTCCACCACCGCCGGGACGCCGGTAAAATCCTGCATCAGCACGCGAGCCGGCGTGAATGCGATCTCTTTGTCGGGAACGGCTTGCGGTTTCCATCCGGCGAGAAAACGCACGTCGTCCGCGGTGACGCTGCGGCCATTTTCGGTGCGCAGAAGATTTTCCAGAAGGATTTTCATCGAAAAAGGCAGGCGCTGCGGCGAGCAATCATGCTTTTCCAGCGCATCAAGACGGTAGATTTCGTATTCCTGATTGCCAGCGCGCAATTTGGAGCGACTGCCGAAACTATTCATGAATTCACCTTCATATTGGATTCATTTGCACCGGCGAACGTTCCACAATCTCACGATCGGCCCTCAGAACTCGCCGCCCACCATCCGGTAAATTAGCAGAAGGTTCAGGCCAACGATAATGGCGGTGACTACATACGCCATGTAGGTCGTTCGCGGGCTGTTCACCAGGTCGGACATCACGGCCTTTGAACGGGTCAGCAAGACCAGAGGGACCAGAGCAAATGGGATCGCGAAGCTAAGCACAACCTGTGATAGTAACAAAATTTTGAGCGCGTCGAGGCGCAGGGCAATCACGATCAGCGCCGGAATGATGGTCAAAAGGCGGCGCAGAAAGACGCTGAACTTGATATCTAAAAATCCCTCGATGATCACCTGGCCAGCCATGGTGCCCACCGTGGATGACGATAGTCCTGAAAAAAGCAACGCCAGAGCAAATGCCGTGCCTGAAACCGCGGGCAACAGAGGATGTAGCGTGAGGTGTGCTTCATCAAACGTAAAATTGACGCCTTTGTTATAAAACACGGCTGCTGCCATCACTATCATGGCTGAGTTGATGAGCCATGCGCCATTCATCGCCGCCAGCACATCCCACAGCTCGTAACGCAAGTGCCGCATGGTGAGCAGCCACTTCTCCGGATGGTCGCTGAGAGCATCTTCTTTCACTCTATGCTGCACCAGCGCAGAGTGCAGATAGATAACGTGTGGCATGACCGTTGCTCCCAGCATGCTCACAGCAATGTAAATGCTGTCTGAATTGATCTTCGGCACCAAAACACCGTGCGCCACGGCTTTCCAGTCAGGATGTACCAGGAACATCTCGAACGCATAGCAGGCGGCAATCGCGAAAACGAATACCATGATCAGTTGTTCCAGCCGCCGAAAGCCATAAAGTTCAACCGCCAGCATCAGGAAAACAACAACCGCAGTGATCAGTGCAGCGGGAAACAGGGGGATGTGGAGCAGCAGATAAAAACCCAGCGCGGCGCCCAGGAATTCCGCCAGATCGGTGGCCAGAGCAGCCAGCTCCGCGGCCACCCACAAGCCGAAATTAATCTTAGGAGAAAAGTATTGACGGCAGTTCTGAGGCAGCGTCTTTCCTGTGGCGATTCCCAGTTTGGCGGAAAGATATTGGATCAGGATTGCCATGGCGTTCGACCACAGCAGCACCCACAACAAGGTATAGCCGAACCGTGCGCCTCCCTCAAAGTTGCTGGCGAAATTTCCCGGATCGATGTACGCCACGCTGGCCACAAATGCCGGGCCGAAATAGCGCCACATCTCGCCGCGCTTCAGCGTGGGCAGCAGTCTGAACCGATTTTTTCTGGGTCTTTCCGGGCCTGCGGAAGACGACATAAAAGCATTCCAGTATAAAGGAAGTCGCACGATCGCACGCCAGGGACACCGCGGCCCGCTGTTGGGTGTCCCCGCTCAACCTGTTAGGATGCCAACTTCCCTTGAGGTGCATGGATGAAGAGACTTACGACCTTTGCCGCCAGCGTATTTTTTGTTTCGCTCGCGGTTGCTCAGCAACAAAACCTGAAAGTCCCGATCGTAAACCGATACGTCCGTTGCGGAGCGCTGGTGCAGCCGGAAAGCGGCAAGGTGCAGCGCAATGTACTCATCACCATTCAGGGCGAGCGCATTCAGCAGGTCCAGGAAAATGCGTCTGCTCCGGCAGGCGGCCAAGTCACGGATCTGTCTGACCATACCTGCCTGCCGGGCTTGATCGATACTCACACACACGCGCTGTTGCAAGGCGATATTACGGCGTCCGACTACGACGAGCAGCTCCTGAAGCAATCGAATGCTTACCGGGCGATTCTTGGGACGCGGTCAGTGCGCCGCGCGCTGGACTATGGCTTCACCACGATCCGCGATGTGGAGACGGAAGGCGCCGGGTATGCCGATGTCGATCTAAAGAAGGCCATCAATAACGGAATAATTCCCGGACCTCGTATGAAGGTGGCCACCCGCGCCATGGACGTCACCGGGGCTTACCCGCTCTCAGGGTATTCCCCAGACGTGCCGGTGCCTCACGGCGTGCAGATAGTCGACGGGCCCGATGAAGGCCGCAAAGCCGTCCGGGAGCAGATCAGCTTTGGCGCTGACTGGATCAAGGTATATTCCGACCGCAGTTATTTTGTCCGCCCCGACGGGGTACTTGATGACATTCCGACTTTTACCATGGACGAACTGCGCGCCATCGTGGATGAAACACATCGCCAGCACCGGAAGGTGGCCTCGCACGCCATGGCGCTGAATGGCGTGCACAATTCGGTTGAGGCCGGGGTGGATTCAATCGAGCACGGAAACTACATTGCCGAAGCTGACCTAAAGACCATGGCGCAGAAAGGGATTTTTTATGTCCCTACGATTTATGTAGGCGAATATGTAGCCCAGGGCCGCGCTGCCGCGGGCGCCAAAGTCTGGCTGGAGATGATTAAGATCCATGAAGACACGTTCCGCCGAGCTCTGAGCGCCGGCGTGAAGATTGCTTTCGGCACGGATGTAGGCGGCTTTGACTGGGGCATCAATCCCGCGGTTGAATTTCCTTTCATGGTGAAGTACGGCATGACTCCAATTCAAGCCGTTCGCTCTGCCACCAGTAGCGCCGCGGAACTTCTGGGCATGCAAAATGACGTTGGCAGTATTGCGGCAGGAAAGTATGCTGACCTGGTTGCACTGAAAGGCGATCCACTGGCCGATATCACGCTATTACAGAAGATTGATTTCGTCATGAAAGGGGGCGAAATCCATAAGGTAGCCAGCCGCTAAGACCAACCCGGCAGCACTGGACTGAATCTTATACCTTGATGCTACTCTGGATCATTCTCGGCTTGGGATGGCTTGGCATACTATTTGCCGGAGTAGCCTTATTTCGCCTTGCCGATTATGCGGACAAAAAAGTCCGGCGGCTGGCTGAACGTCCCCGGCAACGCAAGAAACAAGCCGCCTGAGCCCCAGCGTTTACATTGTTGCAATATTTTTCTGCCATTCCTGCCTGACAGAACCCTATCTCTCGAAAGTCTACTGCGTTGTCACAATCCAAAGCGGCGCAACTGCCTGGATAAAAGGGGAATTTGTGATCAGGCCCAAGGTGCCATCCGAAGACTTAATTCCAAATGCCGACACGCTGGAAGATCCGAAATTGGCAACGTAGAGAAATGTATTTGAAACATCCACAGTCAGGAATGACGGTTGCGGAGTACCCACCGAGCCCGTGGGTTGTACCGCATAAGGGGAGCCGGCGACCTGAGTCAATGCGCCGGAAGTGATCTTAAAAGCGGAGACATCATTCGATCCCTGGTTTGCGGAATAGAGAAATGAAGAGGTAGAATCCACCGCGACAGCAACCGGCTTTGTGCCTGTCGAAAATGGCGATCCCGCGCCCAGCGCTCCGCCCGCAATACTGAAGCTTACGACTTTATTGTTCGCTGAATCAGCAGCGTAGAGGAATTGTCCCTTGGGGTCGATGGCAAGCCCCGCAGCGGTCGCGCCGGCCCCTAAAGAAAACGGAGAACCCCCGAGCTCAGTTAACACGCCGTTGGTCCCAATTGAAAAAGCGGAGATGCTACCTGACGCGCCATTGGAAACATACAAAAAGCCCGCGGTCGGGGAGACCGCCAGAAATTGCGGGTTCGGTGCGACCAGGGATGCGAACGCAAACGGAGATCCAGATACTGGCGTCAATAGACCTCGAGCAGGATCAACGCTGAACACTGAAATTGAGGCGGGAACCGCAGGAGATGTTGATCCCTGGTTAAGCAGAAATAAAAACTGGCCGCTGGAATTTAATCCCGCTGCTATCGGATTGGAACACACAGCCGGGCTTACGCAGGCAGGTGTTGGCGGCAGCGCCGTGCCGATAGGCGTAAGTACGCCGGTAGCATGATCAATATTAAAACCGGAAACTGTGTTGGAAGTGAGGTTCGGCACGTAAAGAAAATTCCTGGAAGGGTGCAGAGCAATGGAGACTGGTCGTGGCGTAGTGGAAAATGTGAAGACTGGAAGCGATTGCAAATCCCCGGTGCTCTTCTCGGCGAAGGCGCGGATTCCATTGTCGCCCTGGCCAACCAGATAAGCGAAAGCCAACGTCGGCGCGGTCGAACTGCTGCTTGACCCCAGACATCCGCTAAAAAGGACCATGATGAACGATAAAGTTATGGTGAAGAGTGCCTTCATTCGGTGCTTCCTCATTCTTCGGAAAATAGAACGCTGTCTGCCACACACGCAACAACGCCCCAGCATTGACGCTGGTAAGCTGCCAATCAGCCTGCGGTTGCTGCTTATTCTACCAGTTGCACAGGCGCTGTCTCTCTGGTCGATGCCGCCTACATCTTGGCGCAGGACCTTCCAGAACGCGCCAGCGTGGACTTTCTTGCGCCAATAGACTTGAATAATACCCGGTAGCAAGCCCGCTTTTCTTGTAGATGGAAACTGCCCCTGCCCTATTACCGAAGCGATTCGCTCGCGTCATCCTACGCGGCGGTGGACTGCTCTGGGGAGTCGGTGGTTGCCTGGGAGAATATTTACTACGCCGCCTGGGCGGAAAGCTTTCTGAACAGAGACGCATTGGCGTGCTCCATCGCTGGTCACGGCGCACTCTTCCGCGCATCCGCGTGCGTATTGAAGTCACGGGCTCTCCTGTCGCCGCGGGATTGATCGCCAGCAACCATCTCAGCTACCTGGATATCTTGGTTTACACCGCCATCGCCCCATGCGCATTTGTCTCCAAAAGTGAGGTGCGCGCCTGGCCTGCCGTCGGATGGATTGCGACTCTAGCAGGCATCATCTATGTTGACCGTTCGCGACGCAGCGAAACGCACACCATCCAGCCGGAGATACAATCCGCTCTTGCACGCGGGCTGCGCCTGTTTCTATTTCCCGAGGGCACCAGCTCCGATGGGTCCAGCGTCCTGCCCTTTCATTCCTCGCTTTTTCAGCCGGCGGTGGACTTGAAGATGCCCGTGTCAGCAGCGAGTATTTCATATGCCATACCGGACGGCTCCGCCGCGACGGAAGCCTGTTACTGGGGTACCATGAGTCTTTTCTCTCACCTGATCAATTTGCTGGGGAAGCACTCGATAACCGCTAAGGTGAAATTTTCCGCGAACACCTTTGTCTTTAGCGATCGCAAGCAGGCCTCGCTTAAGATGCATGAGGAAGTCGAGCATCTGCGATGTTCAAACATGGAAGTGGCTCAGTGAGCGTCTGCCGCGAGTTTTCTGATCTGTCCGATGAACCGGCGGTCCGTGGCTTTCTGCACGAGCCATCGCAGCCGAACGGTGATGCGCTGGTCTTGACTCATGGAGCCGGCGCAAACTGCCAGAGCAAATTGCTGATCACGCTGGCGGAGGCTTTCGCAGACGCTGGATATCTGGTCCTGCGTTGCGATCTGCCTTTTCGGCAGTCGCGTCCCCACGGACCACCGTTCCCCGCCATGGCTGCCCGCGACCGTGAGGGTCTGCGTCGCGCTGTGGAAACTTTGCGGTCTAAATCGGCAGGACGCATCTTTCTCGGCGGGCATTCTTACGGAGGCCGCCAAGGCAGCATGCTCGCCGCCGAGCAGCCCAATGTCGTGGCGGGGCTTCTGCTTCTTTCCTACCCACTGCATCCTCCGCGCAAGCCTGCACAGCTTCGCACGGAACATTTTCCCCGGCTGCGTACACGCGCGCTGTTCGTTCATGGCGGTCGCGATCCGTTTGGCTCGCATGATGAGATGAACGCGGCCCTGGCATTGATCCCCGCACAGAAGATGCTGCTGGAGATCGAAGGCGCGGGGCATGAGTTACTGGGGAAGAAAGCGAATGAAGACCTTCCGGTTAAGATCGCGCAAGCCTTCCAG
>DASYKK010000106.1:0-2534 GCA_035995565.1 Candidatus Angelobacter sp. | reverse complement strand
AAACAAAAGTTCAAAGAAGTTGCCGAACTCGATATGGCCTACGGCGTCGCCGGCCTGGGACGCTTCCGTGTGAACGTCTTTCAGCAGCGCGGCAACGTCGGACTGGTACTGCGCGTGATCCCAACCAAGATTCGCGCGCTGGAAGAACTCTATCTTCCTAAAGTCATCGAACACATTTGCGAAGAGGCCCGCGGACTGGTGCTGGTAACCGGCGTGACCGGTTCAGGTAAGTCAACCACACTGGCCGCAATGCTCGACCGTATCAATTCAAGCCGGTCTGAGCACATTATTACGATTGAAGACCCTATCGAATTCCTTCATCGTGATAAGAAAGGTTTTGTCAACCAGCGTGAAGTGGAGGTGGACACTCCCTCGTTCGGGTCTGCCTTGCGAGCAAGTTTACGTCAGGACCCGGACGTGATCCTGGTGGGCGAAATGCGCGATCTGGAAACAATTTCCACCGCGCTGCACGCCGCCGAAACAGGCCACCTTGTTTTCTCAACACTGCATACATTGGATGCAGTCGAGACCATCAACCGTATCATCGCTGTATTTCCTCCACCGGAGCAGAAGCAAGTGCGTATGCAACTTGGCGCCACTTTGCGGGCCGTCGTCAGCCAGAGACTTGTAAAACGCGCTGACGGTGCAGGCCGCGTCCCAGCTACTGAGGTCCTGATCTCTACCGCGTTTGTCCGCGAGTGCATCATGACCCCGGAAAAGACGCGCCTGCTGCATGAGGCCATTGGCGCCGGCACCTCTCAGTACGGTATGCAGACGTTCGACCAGTCCCTCTACGATTTGTACTCGCAAGGTCTGGTCAGCTATGAAACCGCCTTGGAGAACGCCAGCAATCCGGACGACTTCAAGCTCAAAGTGCAGGGTATTCACTCAACAGCAGACGCTGCGCGTGAGCAAATGGAGCAAGCCGGATTTAGCGCCGGAAGAGCGTAATCGCTCATCTTGTAAACAACCACCAAAACGATCTACCCAAAGGAGACGCGAACGAAAGCGTCTCCTTAATTTTTTGGCCGGTTTGCCGATCCTCATTTGCGGATCATTTAATTGTCAAAGATCTTTTCCGGCATCCATGCCGTGCTCCGCTCGGGAGCTATTAGCCGATCATTCAATCAGCGCGATTCCCCTACCCCTCCCTTGGTATCCCACCGCATCCCCGGTCATCCCAGATTGGCGTGCACTTCAGCGTGCTCGTGTGGCACCGCCGCCCTCGGCGGTGTTCCGATCTCCGATAATCCGCTTGCCGGGGTTCCCGGACCGCGCCGGTCTTGCGCGGGCTGGGGTGGGATGGCACGATGTCCAGAGGGTTCGATCCGCAATCTGACTCGCTCAAACCCATACCCTCCGGGCACAGGCACAAATTCCACATCCCCACCGTCCTCTCCACCTGCTTCCCCGAAATCAGTGTCATCAGTGTTTCATCAGTGGTAAGCCTTGGTTTTTCTCCGTGTCCTCTGTGCCCTCTGTGGTAAATTTCCACTGCGATTTCCGCCGCAGGAAAAGCATTTTTCTCGATTTTCGGGCAGACTTCCACAATCATACTTTAGCCCAATCTTCGCCCACGAATCAATTGCGAAACCGTTCATCGTTCTCTTTCGCGGGCTGAGAAATTGCTGTACTGAACTATTGCCGCGCGGGATCTACTCCCAATGGCCACATTCAGAGTGCCCACTCTCCGCGACTGCGAATCGGCTCATTAGCGGTCTCGTAGTAGAATCTGAAGCTCTCCACCGAAACGCGAAACCTATGCCCCCGATCATTCTCGCCACGTTCCTCGAAATCTCAGGCACCGCGCTCGCAATGTGCTCCGCCGGCATCGCGGTTTTTTTGATCGGAATTTGGGCCGCGAAAAACGATATCGCCCAGGCTCGGGGCCTGGACAAGATCGTGGCCTTGGCCAATTTGTGTTTCGCTGTCCCGCTGGCTGTCTTCGGCGCGCTACATCTCTTCGGCCCGCAATTCGTCAAAGATCTTGTGCCGCCGTACATGCCCGGGCGTATGTTCTGGGTATATTTCGTCGGCTGCGCGCTGATCGCCGCGTCCTTGAGCATCGCCACCAAAATTGGCGTGCGCTGGTCCGGCCTGCTGGTCGGAATCATGATGTTCATGTTTGTGGCGATGCTCTATCTTCCCAGTGCGCTGCGCCACCTGCATGCCAGAATTACCTGGACCATCGTCTTTCGTGAGATGTCGTTCGGCGGGGCCGCCTGGATCCTTGCGGCCATTGCAAAAGACGGATGGCGCGGGAAAGCCAGGAGCACGCTGATCACTGTGGGCCGCATAGTGATCGCGCTCGCCGCAATATTCTTTGGCATTCAGCACTTTCTCCACCCGATGGGCCTTCCCGGAGTCCCGCTGCAAAAAGAGATGCCGGCGTGGGTTCCGGGGCGCATGCTCATTGACTATGTGACCGGCGCAGCTCTCCTTCTTACGGGCGGAAGCGTTCTACTGCCCAGGAAAACGCGGATCGTGGCCACCTGTCTGGGCGGCTGGCTTTTGCTGATGGTCCTGGTCATCTA
>DASYKK010000105.1:0-3186 GCA_035995565.1 Candidatus Angelobacter sp. | reverse complement strand
TACACTGAATCACAGCCATATCATTGACGGCAAGAACTTTGGACCTGTGTGGTGGGAAGTGATCTCAGTGCTTGTGACTGATCCCAGTGCGTGGCCGAGCGCCGATGGAAAGACCGGCATCAACTCTTTGGACGCATTGCGCGCCGCACAAGCCGCGGGCCAAGCCGCTGCGGACCAGCCAACCAACTTCTTCCTGTTCTTTGATTCCCAACCGGAAGCACACAACTGATTTCGTTCGTCCTCGTCCCTCCATGGGCGCGAATCGGGCGCTCGTGGAGGCTTTTCCTGCACGCTACAGCCACTTGGTCATCAAGTTCCGTTCATCTTCTTTGAAACCTGCGTCGCGATATAAAGATTGCGCGCCACGGTTTTCCCGCCCCACCTCAAGCCGCACAGCTTTGATGCCGGCCTTTTTGCACAAATCTTCGGCAAAGGCGACCACGGCCTCGCCCAGCTTCTGCCGGCGGTAGGATTCGCGCAGGTACAACTCGTCGATCAGAGCAAAGCGCCCGTGAAATTCCAGGCTGAAGCAAAAGGTGAGCGCAAAATATCCAGCCAGGTCTGAACCGCGAAAGATGAGATAGATCTGCGCCAGATCGGGATTATCCAATACCCGCGTAACCGCAAGGGACGCTGCTGATTCATCGAAGTGCATGTGCTGCTGCGCGTAGAATTCGCGCATTAATTCCAGAAGAGCAGGGAGTTCCTGGTCAGAGAGAAGCTGAAAGAGCGCATTCACATCGCGATTCTAAACGATCCGGCTCAGCAGAGACTCTGTTTAGCTATAATGGCCAGCCGTCTTTTTATTCCCTGGAGAATTCATGCTTGATCGCCGAACATTTCTGACTGTCTGCTCCCGCTTTGGCCTGACCGCAACCCTTCTGCCCGGAGTGCTGTGGGCCATGGCCGACGAAAAAGGCAAAGTTACGCGGGAGATGATTGACAGCGCCTCCACCATCGCTGATGTCCATATTGCCGACGAATACAAGGACATGATGCTCGAAGACCTCAACAGTTATCACGAGGGTTTTGAGGCGATTTCCGCACTGCATATCAAGAATGAAGTTGCTCCCGCAGTGATTTTTGATCCGGTACTACCTGGGATGAAGTTCGAGACAGAACGCCACCCGATCAAAATTTCGGCGGCGCCTACCACTGCCGGGGCCGTGCCCAAAAATCTGGAAGATGTCGCGTTCTATTCCGTCCGCCAACTGGCGGAGCTGGTGCGCACCAGGAAAGTTTCTTCGGCTGCGCTGACGGAAATGTACATCGCGCGGCTCAAGCGTTATGACCCAGTACTGAAATTCATGATCACCTTGACGGAAGAGCGCGCTCTGGCCCAAGCGAAAGAAGCCGACCGCGAAATTGCGGCAGGGAAGTACCGTGGGCCGCTGCACGGATTGCCCTGGGGCGCCAAAGACCTCTTGGCGGTAAAAGGATATCGGACTACATGGGGCGCAGGCGGGTTTGAAGACCAGAAGTTTGATGAAGACGCAACCGTAGTCAAGCGTCTTGACACCGCCGGCGCCGTGCTGGTGGCCAAGCTCACGTTGGGTGCGCTGGCCCAGGGAGACAAATGGTTTGGCGGCATGACGCGCAATCCTTGGAACCCCAAACAAGGCTCCAGCGGATCGTCGGCCGGTTCAGCCTCGGCAACCGCTGCCGGCTGCGTGGCCTTTGCCATTGGCTCGGAAACTCTGGGTTCCATCTCCTCTCCATCAACCCGCTGCGGAACCACCGGCCTGCGTCCGACATTTGGGTTGGTGCCGCGCACCGGCGCTATGGCCCTCTCCTGGACCATGGACAAACTGGGCCCCATCTGCCGCGCAGTGGAAGATACGGCAATTGTGCTCAGCGCCATCCACGGCCCTGACGGCCATGATCGGACCGTACACAACGCAGCTTTCAACTGGGACGCCACTCTCGACTGGCGCAAGCTGCGTGTCGGGTACTTGAAAACTGACTTCGAACAGCAACCGCCGCCGCAACAGACTTCGCCAGCGAAAGAGGAGAAAGAACTCTCCGAAGATGAGAAGAAAAAGCAGGCGGAGGAAAAAGCCAATCGGGCAGAGGCCATGGCTCGCCGCCAATATGATCGCAAATTCGAAGAAGCCGCGCTGGCCAAACTGCGTGCGATGGGGGTGAACCTGATACAAGTGGAATTTCCCAAATATCCTTATGCAGCCATGCGCAGCATTCTTCTGGCGGAAGCCGCAGCTGCTTTTGACGACCTTACCCGTAGCGGCCGGGACAAGCTGCTTAACCAGCAAACCAAAGATGATTGGCCGAATACGTTTCGCGCCGCACGCTTTGTTCCTGCGGTGGAATACATTCAAGCTAATCGCGCCCGCACTACGGCGATGGAACTGGCGGCGAAGGTGTTCGAGCAGGTGGATGTAATTGTTGCGCCCACGTTCAGCACACAATTGCTGATTACAAATCTCACCGGCCATCCAGCAATCATCCTGCCTAATGGTTTTCGTGGTGACGATTCGCCCAAGGCGCGTGTACGCGAAAACGGCGAAGTAGAGGGTGGAGGGCCTGGCACCCCACTTAGCCTGACTTTCCTGGGACAACTTTACGGCGAAGCCAAAATGCTGGCGCTGGCCAAGGCCTACCAGGATGCAACAGACTTCCATCGCAAACACCCGCAGCTTGAAGCCGAAGTTAAGAAATAGTGGGCATGATGTGAAGGCAAGTTGTTCCGGCCCTAGCCAATTGGAACCATGAGTCGGAAAGAGGTCAGGGTTGGGACGAACTGCAGCGTGCCCTTCAAAGCGCTATTTATTTTAGTAAAGTGTTTCAAAACGGAACGGCGACGTTTGCTCCCGAAATTGGGTCCAGAGTGGCCCGCACTGCGGGCGGTACGACCCGGGGAAAACGCTCTAAGTTCTTGAATTTGAATTATTTCTGGTTGAATCTGGCGGTTGGATTGAGCGCGTGTGAAAATCCTTACACTGCCAACGTGAAATTGCGGTTAATTACGGGAAATGGAAAGTGGCTCTGAATTGTTGTAGCGCGATTCAATTTCTCATGTAGTCTATTGGCACCCGAGGGACAAAATTTCTGAAAGCGTAAATATTGGAGGAAATTAAATTATGAAGATGGCAATCCGCATGTTAGTGATGACAGTTGTATTAGCTTCGAGTTTATTCGGCGTGGCGCTCAATTCTGGATTCGTTGGTG
>DASYKK010000104.1:0-5722 GCA_035995565.1 Candidatus Angelobacter sp. | reverse complement strand
CAGCGGTCAATATTGAAGATTATCGATGTGATCCGCGAGGAGATGAACACGATTGGCCAGGAGTTTCTGCTGCCGGCGATCCATCCGCGGGAACTGTGGGAGCAGAGTGGACGCTGGACGGGAATGGGCGACAACATGTTTCGCCTGAAAGACCGCAAAGGCGCCGACCTGTGCCTGGGCATGACGCATGAAGAGGTGATGACCGACATCGCGCGCAAAGAGCTGCGCAGTTACAAACAGCTTCCGCAGATCTGGTACCAGATACAGAACAAGTTCAGAGACGAGCCGAGGCCGAAGTCGGGACTGATACGCGTGCGGCAGTTCACGATGAAAGACTCGTACTCGTTTGACATCGACCAGGCCGGGCTGGATGCGAGCTATCAGAAGCATTATGAAGTTTATCGGCGAATCTTTGATCGCTGCGGGCTGAAGTATGCGGTGGTGGAAGCGCATTCGGGCGCGATGGGCGGATCGATGTCCCATGAGTTCATGAGCATGACCGATGCCGGCGAAGACATAGTGGTGAGCTGCGAGAAATGCGGCTACGCGGCCAACCTGGAGAAAGCTGGGTCAAAGCTGGCTGCGGCGGAAGACCTGCCAGGCGATGGACAGCCGGAAGAAGTGCACACGCCGGGAATGAAGACGATTGAAGAAGTAGCGAAGTTTCTGGGCGTGTCGCCAACGCAGAAGATCAAGACGCTGGCGCTGATGCAGATTGAGCCGGACAAGAAAAATCCCGGACAGGTGAAGACCAGGCCGGTGATTGTGCTGCTGCGCGGCGATCACACACTGAACGAAGCCAAGCTGGTGACGGCGCTGGATGGCAAAGAGTTCAGGCCGATGCATGAAGAAGAAATTCAGCGGGTGTTTATGTCGCCCGCGGGATACCTGGGGCCGGTAAAGGTCCCGGCGCTCGCTGCGGGTGCGCAACAGCTGGGCAGCGTGACGCAGGCGATTATCCTGGAAGCGCTGCCGCTGATGCTGGCGGATACCGCGTTGCGTGGTCGGAAAAATCTGGTGGCCGGCGCGAACAAAGAAAATTATCACCTGAAGAACGTTACGCCGCTGCGGGATTTCCATCCCACTGAGTGGGTGGACTTGCGGAATGTGGCGGCGGGGGAAGGGTGTCCGAATTGCGGTGAGCTGCTGGTGGTCGGAAGGGCAATGGAGATCGGACATATCTTCAAGCTGGGAAACAAATATTCGAAGTCGATGGGCGCGACTGTGCTCGACAAAGACGGCAAAGAAGTCATGCCGATTATGGGCTGCTATGGCATCGGCGTAGAGAGGATTCTGACGGCCGCGATTGAGCAGAACAATGATGCGGATGGATTCTGGCTGCCGTCGTCAATTGCGCCGTTTGATGTGGTCGTCACGCCGACGAATGTGAAAGACGCGGCGATCATGGGGGCGTCGGAGGATATTGCGAAGCAGCTGGAGGGCGCGGGATTCAGCGTTATGCTGGATGATCGCGATGAGCGTGCGGGCGTGAAGTTTAAGGACGCCGATCTAGTGGGAATACCTTACCGGATAAATGTTGGCAAGAAGGTTACGGAAGGGAAAGTCGAGGTGGTTTCCCGCTCGACACGCAAATCGGAGGATGCTAACATCCCCGACATCGCAGCAACTTTCACGCAATTGGTGCGATCCTGAAGGAGATTTAGCGCTGGTTTTATGGGAAAACTAAAAGGATTGATCGCGCTTGGAGTGGTGGTGGCCGGCTTCTACGTGGCCTTCAACCTGGTTCCGCCTTACTTCAACAACTACCAGTTCCAGGACGCACTCGATGATATTGCGCGAAAAAATACGTATACCTCGGCGACCGACGATGACATCAAAAAGATAGTTGTCACCAAAGCTGATTACGAAGACATCAAGATTAAAGAATCACAGGTGGTGATAACCCGGACCCACGATGGCCTGGGAATCACCGTGAAATACCGCATTCACGTGGATATGGCGGTTCATCCAGTCGATCTGGATTTTACGGCCAACTCCCTGAATAAACGGATTTAAACCGGCTATAATAGAGAAGGACAGAAAACTTCTCAGCACCAGCGCAGGTAACGCTCTGGCCCGCCATGAGTCTGAGAGAAATATTAAGGGCGCTCTCCGCCTACTTGGAACATGGCCATTAAAATAAAAATTCCTCGCGTCAAAGGCTTCCGTGGCAGCCTGAGAAGCCCGTTTTTCCGGGCTGGACTCGCTGCTTTCCTCATTCTTTCCATCGTGCTGTTCGGCGTGTTCTCTTTCTACTACATCAAGTACCAGAAGATTGTCGAAAAGCGTATGGGCGGCCCCATTTTCGCGAACACGGCCAAAATCTACGCCCAGCCGCGCGATGTTCGCATTGGCCAGAAGGCTGACCCGCGGGAGATCTCCAACTATCTTCGTCATGCTGGCTACACCGAAGTCGGCGAGCAGGGCAAGTCAAAATTTGGCGTCTACAAAGTCATGAAGGACGCCATTGAAATCAAGCCGGGTGAAGAATCGTATTACAACGCCGAAGGCGCCGTGGTCCGCGTCAAAGAAGGCCGCGTAGACAAGATCGCCTCTCTTGGCGATGCTGGGGACCTCACCGCCTATGAACTTGAGCCTCAATTAGTCACCGGCTTGTTCGATGGTCAACTGCGCTCCAAGCGCCGCCTCGTTAAGTACGACGACATTCCCAAAGTCATGGTCGATGCCGTCACCTCCATTGAAGACCGCCGCTACTTTCATCACAATGGCGTCAATTATTGGCGTCTGTTGCAAGCTGGCTGGATTGACCTGCGTCAGGGCGGCAATCGCCAGGGTGGCTCCACCATCACCATGCAGGTGGCGCGCGGCTTCTTTCTCTCTCCGGAAAAGAAGCTTACCCGCAAGCTGACGGAGATCCTGATCTCCATCGAACTGGAGCAGCGCTTCTCCAAGAAACAGATTTTTGAGCTTTATGCCAACCAGGTCGATATGGGTCAGCGAGGTTCTTTCACCATTACCGGCTTCGGTGAGGCAGCCCAGGCGTACTTCGGCAAAGACCTGAAAGATCTGAGCCTGCCGGAAGCCGCGATGCTTGCCGGCCTGGTGCAGCGGCCAAGTTACCTCTCTCCTTATCGACATCCAGAGCGCGCCCAGGACCGCAGAAATCTCGTCTTGGAAGCCATGGTTGACACCGGCAACATCACGCGCGCCCAGGCTGACGCCGCAAAGGCTACGCCGCTCAAACTCGCCCCGCAAAATGTGGAGGCCAGTGACGCGCCATACTTCGTTGACCTTATTAAGGAACAGCTGGTTAACAAATACAGTGAAGAAGATCTCAACGCAGACGGTTACCGCATTTACACCACGCTTGATCCGTCGTTGCAGCAAGTCGCGGCTCAGGCTGTCGACCTTGGTTTGAAGGAAGTTGACGCTCAGGTCAAGAAGCTGCGCACCAAGAAGGTCAAAGTCGGCAAGAGTAAGTTTGAGACCAAGGTGATGCCGGGCCCGATCCCGCAGGTTGCGCTGGTTGCGCTCGATCCTCACACCGGCGAAGTGCTGGCCCTGGTGGGTGGCCGCAACTATGGCTTCAGCCAGCTCAATCACGCTGTAGCCAAGCGCCCAACCGGTTCGATCTTCAAACCGTTCGTCTTCGCAGCAGCAATCAATAACGCTGTTACGAATGAGCAGCCTATTTTCACCCCCGCCAGCATGGTGGACGATTCACCCACCGCCTTCATCAATGGCGACGACGTTTACACGCCCCGCAATTACAAAGAGGAGTATCACGGGCAGGTGACCGCGCAATTTGCCTTGGCGCACTCGCTCAACAACGCCACCGTTAAAGTTGCCGAAATGGTGGGCTATGACAAAGTAGCAAACTTGGCCAGGACCGCCGGGATTTCGTCCGTCCGGGCAACGCCCGCTATGGCTCTGGGATCGTATGACGCCACGCCCATGGACATGGCTTCCGCTTACACCATCTTCTCCAACGACGGCCAGCGCATTACGCCCATCATGGTCCGTTCCGTGCGCGATGCCAACGGCGACGTCATCGACAACTTCCAGCCGCAGAAAAGCCAGGTGCTCGATCCGCGCGTTGCTTACGTAATCACTGAAATGATGCAGGGTGTCATCAACAACGGCACCGCAGCAGGCCCGGGCGGCGTTAGAGCCCGTAAATTCATCGCCCCGGCTGCGGGGAAGACCGGCACTTCGCATGATGGCTGGTTTGCTGGCTTCACCTCCAACCTGCTCTGCATCGTCTGGGTGGGTTACGACGATTACAGTGACATTCATCTCAGCGGCGCAACCATAGCCCTCCCCATCTGGACCGAGTTTATGAAGCGTGCGGTCGATTTGCCGAACTATTCAGATACAAAACCGTTCACTTCACCCCAGGGTGTGGTTGAACTGACCTTGGATAAGGCGACTAATCAGATTGCCACCCCCTCCTGCCCGGACGACTATACTACGGCCTTTATCGACGGCACCCAGCCCACCCAAACCTGTGAGCAGACTGCCCATGGCAACGTTTTCCAGAGAATTTTTGGCATTGAAGCCAAGCCGACTCCTACCCCAGCGGCGTCTAATGTAGTCAGTGGGAGCTCTGCCCAGGGTCAAGGGCAGCCTGCCGCTTCATCGCAGAATTCGTCCCAGAATCAGGACCAGGATAAAAAGAAAAAGGGCTTCTGGGGCAAGATTTTTGGTGGTTCAAAAGACGACAATAAGGACGATAATAAGCAAATCAAGCCTGCGGCCACTCCCAGTCCAGGCAAGGACAGGCCGCACTAAGGAGGCCCTTATGGGTCGCTTCAGCCGCTTGCTAATGATCATCGGGTTATTGGCTCTTGCCATACCTGTGTGCGCCCAGGAACCTTCCAGCGCAGATTCCGCTTCCCATGCACGCGTGCCGCCGCCATCAGAAAATGCTGATCCCATTGAACTGGAACAACAGGGCGACACGTTTCGCGCGCAAAAAGCCTATCTGGATTCCATTGATTACTATCGGGCGGCGATGAAGGCGTCGGACAGTGCGATCCTCCACAACAAGGTTGGCATGTGTTTGTTGCAGCTCCGGCGCGACGCAGAAGCGAAAAGAGAATTCCAGCGCGCCATCAAAGCTAACAAAGATTATGCTGAGGCCTATAACAACCTGGGCGCACTCTATTACAACCTCAGAAAATACGGCGCGGCCATCAAGGAGTACAAAAAGGCCCTCAAACTCAACGACGACAGCGCGAGCTTCCATAGCAACCTGGGCGGCGCTTACTTCTCGCAAAAGGATTTCGAGCGCGCTTCGCGGGAATACCAGCGCGCCATTCAGATTGACCCAGACATTTTTCAACGCCAGTCCTCGGCGTCGGCTATTTCCATCCGCCTGGTGGGATCCAATGATCTCGGCCACTTTCACTATGTGATGGCGCAGATGTATGGCCAGCATGGCGACCAGGAACATTGCCGCTTCTATCTAAGCAAGGCCAATGAGGAAGGCTACCCCATCAAGGGTGCCCTCCGCGACAATGAGTTCGCCGGACTGCGCAAAAAGCCTGAATTCGTCGCTTTCTTGCGCTCGCTCAAGCCGCCGCCTTCGGGCAATAACTGAGGCCGAAATACATACAACCCGTCGTCCGCGAAGCCGTGCAAACATGAAGGCGCCCTCGCCGAATCATCTACAGTGCAATAGCTCCAAACGGCTGGCTTAACTCCGCAGGCGGGATAACCATCTTGATCGTCCGTGCAGGCTTTCGTGGTACATCAGTGC
>DASYKK010000103.1:0-10679 GCA_035995565.1 Candidatus Angelobacter sp. | reverse complement strand
ACCGTTTGCAGCTCATCGGAAAGAGTGGGGGATCCAGCCACAATTTGCTGGAACAACGTCAGCACATTGCGCTGTAGTGCTTCAACTTCAGGTGACGGTTCGGGTTCTGCGTCAGGAATAGCATCGACATTGGCGCGGAGGAATGGCGTGAGCTGGGTAAACTCCTCCAGCTTGCCGCGGGTCAGACCCTCGGTAAAAACGAACAGGCTCTGATTCGGCATCTTGACTACCTTGTGTACGGTCGCCAAGGTTCCAATGGCATATAAATCAGTGGGTTGCGGGGCATCCACACGGGCTTCCCGCTGCGCCACCACGAGGATGGTTTTTTCTTCACCCAGGGAATTGATCAGTTGAATAGAGCTCTCGCGTCCCACCGTAAGCGGCAGGACCGCATGCGGGAACAGCACAGTGTCACGTACCGGCAGAACCGGTATGCCTTTATACTGCTCCTCAGTTGGAGCTTGGCGCTGATCAGGCGTCACAGCTATAGGCTCAATGTTGGTATTTTTCGTTTCAGACGCCATAAATTTATCCTTGATATAAGTACGCTCACATTTGATGATTCTTCAATACAGAAAGATGCAGTTTACGCCCATTTGGCCCTGCGCGCGGATTGTATCACCGTTTTTTATGGCTTTGCTTGAACTTGCTTCATCTTCAATCGTTTAGCCAAGTTCTGTTCAGGTATTCCAACCCCGCGGTTGACATGCAAAAGCGTCTCACTTGGCCCTGCGATAGACTCCCATTACCTTCACAAAACCGGCGATTTCTTCCAGGTGCTTTAAAGCCAGTTCCATGGCCGGATCATTTCCGCGCAGCACATCCACATAAAAACGATACTCCCACGGCTTGCCCCGGACGGGTCGGGATTCAATCTTGCTCAAGTCCAGATCGCGCAGGGCAAAGACGCTCAGGGCCTTGAACAACGCGCCGGACACGTTCTTAAGCGAAAAAACCAGGGATGTTTTGTCGGCACTAGGAGAAGGTTTTTTTTGTTTATTGATGAGGAAGAAACGGGTGAAATTCTGTTTGTTGTCCTCCAGGCCAGCCGTCAGCATTTTGCCGCCATACTCTTTGGCCGCCTGGCTGCTTGCGATTGCTGCGGTGTCACGCAGACTCTGGGCCATGATGTGCTTTACACTGCCAGCGGTGTCATAGAACGGCAGAGCTGACACTCCTCGATGTTTACGGAAGAAGTTGCGGCACTGGTCGAGCGCCACAGGATGGGATAGCACGTGGCGAATATCTTTGAGCTTCACGCCGGGCGCGGCGATCAGGTTATGCGCAATTCGCAGCCGCATTTCGGCGTGGATAAAAACGTCGCGCTCAAGCAAAAGATCAAGATGCTCGCCGACGGGACCAGCAAGCGTGTTCTCCACCGGAATTACCGCGGCGGCGGCACGGCGGGATTCCAGCGCGTCAAAAACCTGTATTGAGGTGGCGCATGCCAGTACATCAGCGCCGCGCACAAGCTCTAACGCCGCCTGATGGCTGAAGGCTCCCAACTCTCCCTGGATGGCGACTTTCATCATTTTTTCGCTTCGCTCCAAACCGCCTGGGTGCGCCGTCCACTCAGGTCTTTCTCTTGCGCCCGTTGCAGCCGCTCGTCGCGCCAGTCGGGTTCGCGGCTAAATGTCAGATAAAACAATACAGCCTCCAGCTATTGGCGGCTAGCGTTCCAAGTCAATGCGGCATTACGAGCGATTTTCAGCCTTCGTTGCGAACTGGACTCCATCTGTGCGAGTTAAATACGCCATAGCGTCTTCCCAATCGAAACCTTAAGCAGAGAGACACGCAAAAACCGTTTAAGTGGCGGCAGGACTAAAGCCGCAAGGCTGCTAAACATCTTGAAAACAATGGCTTAGACCAGCTTCGCTCCAGCAACTCTCGATTTCTAGCAACCGCCTTAAGCCTGTTAGCTTCCAAGCTATTGACGAGATTGTTAGCTCATTGACGAGAACGTTGATTGTGAGGGTGACATGCTTTGGACTCTATTTGTAATTTTGCTGGTTCTCTGGCTGTTGGGAGTAGTCAGTAGCTACACCATGGGTGGATTCATCCACATTTTACTGGTGCTGGCTCTGGTTGCATTGGTTTTCCAGTTGATCACTGGCAGACGCGCCGCGGTATAGCGCCGATTTTAAGCAAAAGGCACGAACAAACACGAGTATCGCCCAGGTAGTTACCGTGGGGCATTCGGTGTCTTCCTCTGGGCTTTCAACACTGAGCAACGGAACAAACAACATCAAGGGAAGAAGGGGTTTATTTATGGATAAGGAACGCATTAAAGGGAAAGCCGAAGACGTTGCTGGACGCGTGGAGCGCCAGGTGGGTGAGTGGACCGGTAACGATAAAGCCCAGGCTGAGGGTCTGGCGAAACAAGCCGAAGGTAAGGCCCGCAACGCTGTTGGCAAAATGAAAGACGGCGTGCGCGAGGCGGTCGACAATCTGAAAGATACCAAAACTGAGAATGAAGAAGATCGGACGATTGAGCGCGATAAAGACGTAGCGTAACTTCATTTCTATTTACTCAAAAGGCGCCTGCACCACCGGGCGCCTTTTGTATGCGACAAAAACTGGCTGGTACTGGACGTATCACGGAAGTGACTCGCGTTAGACGCCCCGGTTATGGCATTCTTATGGGCATGAAAACTAAAAACATGCGGGAGTTGGAAAAGATGTGGGCGAAAAAGGCCTCCGAACAGAGCAATCCGCAGCAAAAAGCCGGCGCACCGACACGACAGAGCCCTGCCCCCGCTACACGCACCGCCAGAAAAGCCTCACGCGGGCGCTAAACAGCGCAATCAAACTTCAATCAACAGGTTTCCGGCCCGGTCTTTTCGATACATCAGGCCTGGCGGAATTACCGTAGTCGCGCTGTATTCAGTGATGATGGCCGGCCCGTGATAGGTCTTGCCCACGCCGACTGCAGATCTGGGAATGATCTGCGTGCGATGGGACCTTCCTGCGAAGTGGACCATAGCCGCTGCCGACATCAGCTTTCCCTGTTCGTCCCGGATCTTCAATCGCGAAAGTTTTTCCGGTGAGGCCACACGCCCGCGCATTCGTACTGTCACAATCTCCACGTCACGCTCCGGGCTGCTGTAACCATAGCGACGCTTGTGCTCGGCATGGAAGCGTTGAAGCACGTCTGCCGCGTAAGCCAGGTTGAGTTCGTATCCCTGGCCGCGATAGCGGATGTCACAGCTAGGCTCGAACACGGCTATTCCCTGCCAATCTTCTTTCTTCAACTCAGCGGCGATATTCTGCTTCAATTCAGCGAAGACCGGATTAAGCTGCCCGGAGAAGATCTTGTTGCGGTTGGTTCCATGTTTCTTGTAGCTGGACAAGACCCGAAGCAACACAGTTCTGGAATGGTCTTTCACCACGTCACTGATGAGAATGCCAAGTGCAGACAGGGCGCCGGGATATGCTGGAACAATGACGCGGGGAATCCGTAGTGCATGAGCCAGATCGCAGGCATGCATGGCGCCTGCGCCGCCAAACGCGACCAGAGAAAACTCGCGCGGATCATGTCCACGCTCAATCGAAACCACACGGATCGCCTTTTCCATGTTGGCGTTCACCACCCGCACCACGCCGGCGGCAAACTCGTCCAGAGTCAGGTTACTGTGATTTTTCTTGAGCCATTGGGCAACAATTTTTTGGGTGCGCGGCAGGTCCAGTTGAAAGTCGCCGCCAAGAAACTGGTCGGCAGGGAGCCGGCCAAGAAGCAGATTGGCGTCAGTAACGGTAGGGCGTTCGCCCCTGCCATAGCAGATAGGACCAGGATCAGCGCCAGCCGATTCAGGTCCTACGCGCAAAGCGCCGCCCGCATCAAAGCGCGCCAGGGAGCCGCCTCCTGCGCCGACGGTATGAATATCCAACACCGGCACGCGCACCGGCAGTCCGGCGACATCGGCTTCATTGGTTGTCATGGGCTTTCCGTCCACCAGCGCGACATCAGAAGAAGTGCCGCCCATATCAAACGTGATAATGCGGTCAAATCCGCTGCGTTGCGCTATGGCTGCTGCGCCCACGATGCCGCCCGCCGGACCAGAAAGCACAGTTCGCACAGGCTGTTCTGCCGCCGTCGCAAGCGCGGTAATCCCGCCACTGGATTGCATCACAAAAATCCGTGCCGACTTGCCGCCTGCCCCGGCTCTCTGTTGCAGCTTTTGCAAATAACTCTGCATCATCGGTTGCAGATAAGCATTTACCAGTACCGTGCTGGCGCGTTCGTACTCGCGAAATTCCGGCAGGATCTGGTGAGAGACGGAAAGCGGAAGGCCGAGCGTGGCCAGCGCTTCGGCCACCGCTTTTTCATTGGTGGGATTGGCAAAAGAAAACAGCAGGGAGAGCGCGACGGCTTGCGGCTCTTGCGCAGCAACTTGCGCGACGAGAGCCTTCAACGAATCGGATGTCGGTGCACGCAGCACCGTGCCTTCGGCTGAGGTCCGTTCGTCGACGCCGAAGCGCAGTTCAGCCGGCGAGAGCGCGGGATCTTTCTCAAAGAACAAATCGTAGAGTTTAGGCCGCTGCTGGCGGCCGATCTCAATGGAATCTTCAAAACCCGAGGTCGTGACAAATGCCACGCGTGCGCCTTTGCGCTGGAGCAATGTGTTGGTGCCAACGGTGGTTCCGTGCAGTACGACAATATCCTGCTTATCGCCTGCGATCCTGTTGACGGCATCGGCAATGGCCTGGGCGGGATCGCCAGGCGTGGAAAATACTTTCAGGATTTGTAGCGCCGAATTCTCAAGCCACACACAATCGGTGAATGTGCCGCCGCTATCAATGGCGATTCTGAGCGGAGCGCCTGCTCTCGCTGACCTTTGCGCGGCCTTGGTTTTTGGCAATCGAGTAGTCACTCTTGGCGACGTCATCCTGAGCAAAGCGCGTTGAGAATCCCCTCCAACGGTAATCAGCGGAGCGGACTCGAAAGATCCCGAAGATGTTTATGCTACCACGCCGCAAAAGCGGTTCTAATGAGACGGGGCTTTCCCGCGATGACCAGCTTTCGCGCTACTTTTTTTGCTGGAATCTTCGCCGCGCATATCAAAACATACAGCCGCGCATGCAATCTATGATTAGAAATAGGCTGCATGCGCGGTGTGTTCTCGAATGAGCGCGTTAGCTTGCCTTCAGCTTCTTCCCTGCCGTCTTACCTTTGCCCTCGCCGGTATCTTCTCCCACCGGTGTGGAATCCTTTTTCGACGTCACCTCGGTCCCAGGTTGCGGATCATACGGCGTAACGTCCAACCCTTCACCGCCTTCGATTTCGGAATCCACCAGTTTCAAGCCGCTATCGTGCTTCCACGGCGCGCTGTCGGATTTTTCGGAGTTGGCGTTTTCGGCCTTACTGCTTGCGGCCTTGCTGCTTTTGCTCTTGCCGTTCTGGTCCTGGCCGCTTTCGCTAACGTCGCCGGTCGACGCGTTGAAATACTGGTCCACCAGTCCCGGCGTCGGCTGGATGATGCCAATGGAGAAAGGAGGCTTCTCCATGCTTTCCAGCGCGGCGGTAAAAGCGCGCATATGGGTGATTTCGCGGGTCATCAGAAATTGCAGGGCTTGTTTGGAGCCTTTGTCGTCCGTGAAGGAGATCAGCCGTTCATAAACGATCTTGGCCCGCGCCTCTGCCGCAATGTTGCTGCGGAGATCAACTGCGAGATCGCCAGTAATTTTCAGGTAGTCGGCGGTCCAGGCATCGCCCACGGAATTAACCAGGCTCACGCCACCGCCGCCGGCAATCGCCACCAGCGGATCTGCTTCCGCCGCTGCCCGGTCGGTCTTCATTGGTTTCAGGTGCATGCGGATGAGAGCGCCCACCACTTCCAGATGGCTAAGCTCTTCGGTTCCTATGTCCATCAGTAGATCTTTGCATCCGGGATCTTCGCAGTTAAAACCTTGTATGGAATATTGCATGGCCGCCGCGAGTTCTCCATTGGCCCCGCCGAATTGTTCCAGCAGCATATTGCCGAATCGCGGGTCTGGTGTTCCGACCTGCACCGTATACATCAATTTTTTTACGTGGTGGTACATAGAAAGACGCGCCTCTCTTCTCCTGTGAATTTTTTGGCTTTCAATTCATGGGATGCATGAATCCAAAGCACCGCAACCAGCACTGGAATTTTGGTGGCATGGCTTTTACCTTGGTTGACGGATTGGCGGCGTCCCTCCTCCAGGCTTTGCCGGGGCACACCGCAACTTCCGCGGCCTACTGGCCAATATTCCTAAACGTCCTTTGTTCCCGCCCGTCTTATACAATGGCCTGTCTTGGCTTGAGGGAGAGAATTCGAATGCGCAAATACCTGTTGCATCAACACTTGCTGTGTTTGCTCGGAATGCCGTTGCTCGTCGTCGTGGCGCTGGCACAATCGCCGCAACCTACGCCGCAAAAACCCGACATCAGTTCCACCAAAAAGACCGGCAACGCCAAGACGGATAATTCCGGCCCGACCGCTCCGCCCGCCAATCCTGCTGCCAATTCGGCAAAGGGCGATGAATCGGTACATCGTGCGCCTAAATTTGAGATCTCCAATATCGATAAGACAGTTGACCCATGCGTCGACTTCTATCAATACGCCTGCGGCAACTGGATCAAGAACAATCCCATCCCCTCCGATCAGGCCGTCTGGCTTAGCTTTAACGAAGTGTATGAGCACAATCTGCTGGTTCTGCGGCAGATCCTGGAGAAGGCCGCCGCCAATGACCCAGCCCGCAACACCCTGGCGCAGAAGATCGGCGATTTCTACGCTTCATGCATGGACGAAGCCGCCGCCAACAAAGCCGGCGCTGCGCCGCTGAAGCCCGAACTCGACCGCATTGCGGCCGTCAAAGACAAAACGCAGATGATCGAAGTCATGTCGCATGAGCAGCTGATTGGTCCTAACCCGGTCCTGGGTTTTGGGGCCGGGCCTGATCTGCACAACGCGGACCTCACCATCGCATCTATTGATCAGAGCGGCCTCACTTTGCCCGACCGTGACTATTACCTGAAGGATGACGCTCCAACTCTCGCCATTCGCAAGTCCTTTGTCGATCACATGACAAAGGACTTCTCGCTGCTCGGCCAATCGCCAGAACAGGCTTCGCAGAGCGCCGATACGGTCCTGAAAATTGAAACCGCCCTTGCTAGTGCCTACATGGAACGCACGTTGCGCCGCGACCCCAAAAATCGCGACCACAAAATGAGTGTTGCGCAGGCTGAAGCTTTTGCCCCCAGCTTTCATCTCGACCGTTATTTCGCGGCGAGCGGTGCTCCTTCTTTCACTGAACTGAATGTCGGCAATCCAGACTTCTTCAAGGCGGTGAACGGGCTCATTGATTCCACTCCGCTGGATGCCTGGAAGACATACATGACCTGGCAGATGGTGAACAATGCCGCCGGCTGGCTCTCGGATGACTTTGTGCAGGAAGATTTCAAGTTTCAGCAAGCCATCACTGGACAAAAAGAATTGCCGGTGCGCTGGAAGCGCTGCATCAACGCCACGGACAATGCTCTGGGCGAAGCGCTGGGCCAGCCTTACGTCGACGCTACCTTCGGCGCCGAAGGCAAGGCGCGCATGTTGAAGATGGTGGACGCTCTGGAAAACTCGCTTAAGGGCGACATCAGCACCCTGCGGTGGATGACCGAGACCACGAAAAAAGAAGCGCTGATCAAGCTGACCGCCATCCGCAACAAGATTGGCTATCCTGACAAGTGGCGCGACTACAGCAAGCTCAAAATTGTTCGCGGAGACATGGTCGGCAACCTCTTCCGCGCCAGCGAATTTGAGTCCAACCGGCAGTTGCAAAAGATCGGGCAACCCGTGGACAAGCAGGAGTGGGGCATGACTCCGCCCACGGTGAACGCTTATTACAGCGGCAGCCACAATGAGATCGTCTTCCCTGCCGGAATTCTTCAGCCTCCGTTTTTCGATCGCACGCTCGATGACGCCATCAACATGGGCGGCATCGGATTGGTGATCGGCCACGAACTCACCCACGGCTTTGACGATCAGGGTCGCAAGTTTGATCCCAAAGGCAATCTCCGCGATTGGTGGTCAGCCGAAGACGGCAAAGAATTCGAGCAACGCGCAAGCTGCGTTGCCGATGAATACAGCTCATTCACCGCCGTGGATGACCTCAAGCTGAATGGCCGCTTAACGCTGGGTGAAAATACCGCGGACAACGGTGGCGCTCGTATCGCTCTAATGGCGCTGCATGACCTCATGGCCCAGGCCAAACAAGATCCTGACAAGAAAATTGACGGTTACTCGCCCGATCAACGCTTTTTTCTCGGCTTTGGCCGCGTCTGGTGCCAGAACACCACGCCTGAACTTTCTCGAATGCTGGTCCGCGTGGATCCGCACTCGCCCGGCAAGTGGCGCGTGAACGGCGTTGTGCGCAACATGCCGGAATTTCAGAAAGCCTTCGGCTGCAAACCTGGCCAACCCATGGTGCCGGCCAACGCTTGCAGGGTTTGGTGAGCGTTACTCAGCATTAAACAATTGTGGAAGACCCGGCCTTTACGGCCGGAAAAAGCAAATATTGGCCGCGTTAAGAAGCATTAGAGTTTGGGGCTTCAACCCCTGCTAAGTAAAGGGCACGAATCGAGTCGTGCCCTTTTGCATTTGCCTTGCGCTCCAGCCAGAATGGTATTGTGGTGAACCATCCCATCATCGCCGACCACGAAATTACATCGCCCGCCGCGACCGCGGCGGACTCCGCCGCCCACCAGGAATATTCTCTTCGGCTTAAGGCGCGCCAAACGGAAGCCGCGCAACTTCAACGTAAGCATCTCTGGCTGGGCAACGCGCGCATCGCCGTGTTTATCGCCATATTGATCCAGTGCTGGATCACCGGCAAGACCGGCTCGCCCTCGGCTTATTGGCTGTTCGTCCCGATCGTTCTCTTCATCGTCCTCGTCATGGCGCACCGTCGCGTCGTGCGTGCCATGAACATGGCGAAGCGCGCGGTTGCCATTTATAACCGAGGACTGGCTCGGATCGAAGATCGCTGGTCCGGCAGCGGCCAGACGGGTGACGAATTCAAAGACCCGCTGCACTTATATGCTGAGGACCTGGACATTCTCGGCCAAGGCAGTCTCTTCCAATTGTTGTCAACTGCGCGTACCAACATGGGCAAGCAGTGTCTGGCGCACTGGCTGCTCACTCATGCCGAGATCGATGAAATCAGCAACCGCCAGGCCGCCGTCGCCGAGTTGAAATCCAAACTTGACCTGCGAGAAGATCTTGCCGTCACGGGTGAGAGCGAGTTCATCGCAGCCAAGCCTCAAGCGCTGATCGCCTGGGCTCAGGAAGAAAGCGGCTTGCAGGATGGCCGCTGGTGGGCCTTCGTTCTGGCGGTTCTTAGCATCGCTGCGCTGATCTTCGGTTTCAGGGTCATGTGGACGCCTTTCGTCCTTCTTCTGCTAGTCAATGGCGTAATCATGTTTCGCTCGCGCCATCGTCTGGAGAAGATTTTTGCCGGCGTGGGCGACACGCACAAAGACCTGGACTCCCTCGCGCTTCTTCTTCGTAGTATCGAAGCCGAACAGTTTGAATCCCCGATGCTTCAGCAATTGCAGGCGCGGCTTCTCACTCACGGCCTGCCGCCCTCCGTCTGCATCGCACGCCTGGACACCCTGGCTGATCTGGATGACTCGCGTCACAACTGGTTCGTCCGCATCCTCGATATTCCGCTGCTCTATTCTCTGCAGATTGCTTTCGCGCTGGAGCGCTGGCGCCGCACGTACGGCAGTGGCATTGAAGCATGGCTGGACATCGTGGGAGAACTCGAAGCGCTTGCTTCGGTTGCCGCTTACGCTTATGAGCATCCGCACGACCCATTTCCGGAATTCGCGCCGCCTGAAGCTGACGTCTGCTTTCACGGCGAAGCTCTTGGCCATCCTCTGCTGCCCGCCGAGAAATGCGTTCGCAACGATGTAAGGCTGGGCGGAAACAGCCAGGTGCTTTTAGTGAGCGGATCGAATATGTCCGGTAAGAGCACATACCTGCGTGTGGTTGGCATCAATGCGGTGCTGGCCATGGTGGGCGCTCCCGTGCGCGCTCGCCGCCTGCGGCTATCTCGCGTGGCGGTCGGCGCGTCCATGCGTGTATCTGACTCGCTGCAAAAGGGCATCTCTCATTTCTATGCCGAAATCAAGAGGCTGCGCCAGGTCGTCGATCTTTCATCAGCCCGACCGGCGCTATTTCTCCTCGACGAAGTCTTGCAGGGGACCAATTCGCATGATCGGCGCGTGGGCACGGAAGGTGTGTTGCGCACTCTGGTTCGCAACCATGCTATCGGGCTGGTTACAACCCATGATCTTGCTCTCACCTCGCTGGAAGAAGTCTTTCCTGACCGTGTGCGCAACGCGCATTTTCAGGAACGTTTTGAAGATGACAAGCTTTCTTTCGACTATTGTCTCCGCCCGGGCGTGGTTACCACCAGTAATGGCGTTGAGTTGATGAAATCCATCGGACTCGATATCTCTTAGTCATCTCAATTTTTCTTTGCGCGGACTCGCGCTGTCGTCCATCAACATTCTCCGCTTTTGATTGCTTTGCATCTATTCCGCAAGAGCGGATGAGAAATTTTAATCCAATGCTAATCCTCTTCTAAGTCCTTGGTGGTCAAATCACAAAGGCATCAGCAGTAAGCCACAATTCGAAGATTCCCGCTAATGAAGTTGT
>DASYKK010000102.1:0-4472 GCA_035995565.1 Candidatus Angelobacter sp. | reverse complement strand
ATCCTGGCTTCGTGTGGCATATTCGTCAGGCGAGGAAACCCGGGCGGTTACGGTTCCTTTATCATCGCGACGGCTGGGAATCATCCGCGCTCCAGGATGGTAGAGGCTGCGGAAGCGGTCCCAATCGCGCGGGCCGGCCGGACCGGAAATTACGTCATAAACAGCGGCAATGATGTGCTCGACCGAATCGACGTCACCTGGTCGCGCAGTTCCACTGGTTGCGGTTGCACCGGGCACACTTGCACTGGGCGCACTCGGCGTTGCGACGGGCGCGCTGGCCGCAGGTTGGGTTGACGGCGAAGGCGAGGTCGGGGCGGCAGGGTTCTGGGCAATCGCGAAGGAAGCCAAACCAAAACAGATTGCGAAAACGGCAGCAGTGAATTTTCTCATGGCCAATAATGTAAGCCGTTTGGATGACTGCCTGCAAACTGGCAAAAGCCGGAGCGAGGCGAGAAATCGATTGCGTCGCGAATAAGCGCGCATGTAATCTGCCGAAGAGGTAAACCCGTGTTCTATCCCGGAGAGACGGTCAGGCTTTTGCGCGAGCTGCCGGAAAACGCCCTGCCGCAATTTATTGAGGGTACGGTGGCCGCCGTTCTGCCGCCTGCTGATAGCGACTCCCGCGCCATCGAGGTCCGCTTTTATCGCAATGGCGCGGCGGTGACTGTCAGCCTGTCATTCGATGATGTCGAATTAGTGATCGAGCAATCCTTGCTTTTCAGAACCGCCGTTTTCTGGGCGCTGGAGGGGCCTCGCGACAAGTTGGTTGAGGCTGCCATCAATTCTGTGCTTGATGGCGGCTTCCTGATGCGCGATGGCCTGAATGTTGTCCGGCTCTATTACGACCGTGCCGACCGCTGGTGGAAGTGGGGCGAGAAGATGATGGACCCGACCGGCGCTCTGGTGGTGGCGTCGGCGTCTACCTGGGACGGATGCGTAGTGGCCTTCTCCGGGCGACAGCGCTTTCATCTGGAGTTTCGTCTGCTAGGCCGTGGCGACGCAGTGATTTTTCTGCACGAACGCGAGGCCGCGTACTGGGAGCAGGCCACGGCGACTGAACCAGCCATGTCCCTTGCCCGTGTGCTAATGAATTTGTCCGACGCGGCCGGTGCGCGTTACTGCGCTTTCCCCGTGGCCGATGCCTGGTTGCAGGATGAAGACTGGATGTCTCTTCTCCGTGCGCCGCTGTATCCGGATTTTTTTATGCTTCCGGAGACTGAATTAGTGGACGGAATTTCTGAACCGTTTCGCATAATACAGCTGACGGAAAACCGCGTAGTCAAGACAATCTTGCCAATGAAAGCTTCCCCCATGGAGACTGGATTCCATCGCAGTGACCGGGAGTTGAATCTGGATCGGCTGCGGAAATTGAAAGCGCTGGGCGAAAAATATTATGACCAGATGTATGAAAGTGGCCGTGGCGCGAATCGCTGTTATAGTAGCGCGAAAGATGCTTTTTATGACGCAATCGGTTTGGCCAGCGAACTGGGGATGAAGGAAGAAGAGGAGGCGTTATCCAAGAGGCTGGAACACATCAAGGCAGTGTTTCGGAGCCAGTTTTCATAGACCCCTTGAAGATGTTCTCATCGCAGAAATGTCGCATTGAGAAGGACACGTTAAATAACCCCGCCCGGTGTTCAACGGCTGCTAAAGAGCCAGACGCAAGTCGCGCGTGGTACGCCGGATTAACTCAACCTGCTGCTCTGTGACGTGGATATACTTGAATCCGTACTGAAAGCCCTGGCGATAGCGTACCTCAGCTTTAATTTTCAGTAGTTCCTTGCTGTCAGGAAGCTGCAACTCCAACTCGACAATTTCACCGATATCAATGCTGCTGGGAATAGTTGCACCTAGTCCGCCCTCGGCCAGGTCTTTGGTCCGTCCAATCAGTGTTTCCTTCGTTCGGACGATAATACGCACATCCAAAAGATAGCGTTTGTGTGTTCGCGGAAACGTCCATGGGTGTTGTTTGTTCTGGGACATAGCTCTTGAAAACCTTAACACAATGTTCGTTTTCCGAATTACTTAGCGTGTTTTGTCTCGAAGTTTTTTGAGAGCCCAGTCCGCGTGTTCTGCGACCACGGAGTCTGGTTCGTCCGCCATCTTTTGTAAATCGGGCAAGAAATCGCTATTGGCGCTGTTGCCCATGGCGACAGCAACATTCCGCCTCAACCCAGCATACTTCGTCCTTTTTACCGGCGAGCCGCGAAATGTCCGGCGATAACTTTCCTCATCCATCTGCGCGAGCCAGCGCAGTTCAGGATGAAAAAGCTGCTCCTGCGGCTGAAACTCCGGCAGGGAAGTCGGAGGAGCATTGCCAGCTTTGTTGTTCCATGGGCAGACGTCCTGGCAGATATCGCAGCCAAAAATATGATGCCCCATATCCGACCGCAGTTCCTCGGGGATGGAACCACGCTTTTCAATAGTGAGATAGGCGATGCAGAGCCGCGCGTCCAGCTTGCCCGGCGCCACAATGGCATGGGTTGGACATGCGTCAATGCAGCGCGTGCAGCTTCCACAGCGATCGGCTGCCGCGGTATCTGACCGAAGCTCAAGCGATGTGAGGATAACTCCCAGAAAGAGCCACGAGCCCATTTTCTGATGAATAATGCAGGTATTCTTGCCAATCCATCCAATGCCTGCATACTTAGCGTAAACGCGTTCAAGAATCGGGCCAGTATCGACATAGCTGCGGGTTTCAACTTCAACATTTTGGGAAGACGCAATTTGTTTGATGGCGGCTTCGACCTTTCGAAGTCGAGGCAGGAGCGCATCATGATAGTCCTTTGTGCCCCAGGCGTAACGCGAGATCCAGCCTCGTTCTCGATCATTGGCTTCCACCGAATAAGGTTGGTCAGCGCTGTAATTCAATGCGCAGACCACCATCGAACGGACCCATGGCGCGGCATTGGTTGCAGACGCCCGACGAAGTTCCCCGGATTCCGTGCGCGACTCCAGGTACTTCATCTCTCCTGCACGGCCCGCGTCCACCCATTCAATGAAGGCGCCAAGTTCGGGCATATCTTCCTTGCGGACGGGCGCGATTCCGGCGAGATCAAAGCCGGCATCAGCGGCGGCCCGCTTTGCCGCATGCGCGATTTCCTCTGCAAATACCATTTCCAAGTTCGATTATCCCTCAACTGGCCCTGCCAACGCTTGTCCCAGCACACGGGAGCGTCCACCGGAGTGGCAACGTATTCCCGAGAGTACTAGGGCCCGGTTCCTCTCTGACGGCCTAAGAATAAAATCAGCTTGCAGCTTATCAGGGCAAAGCATCATCCTAATGAATAACTGAGCTGCTGTTTGCGGGAGACGTGTGCAAACCGTAGTTCAAAGGAGTTAAGAGATTCCCCATGCTTTGTACCTTCTGCGGGACGGAGAATCGGCCAGAATATAAGTTTTGCGGCACCTGCGGTGTGCGGATGGAGAGGCGGCAAGTGGAGCGAAGGACAAGCGCGTCCGGTGTAAGCACCAAGTGTGCAGGCTGCGGCCATGTCAATGAACCCGGCATGAAGTTTTGCGGCATGTGCGGAACGCGGGTGGAGCGCCGCATGGAAGAGCGTCGCGGTATCGGCGACCAAGCGCGCGCCGCTGCCATAGCCAACGCCCAGTTACCATCTCCAGACATAAGAGGCAGAGCAACAACACAAGTTGCTGCACCAGCGGCAGGGGCAGATGAAGAGCCGGTCTCGCTTCCTCGCAGAGGCGAACCTGCCATTTTTCGTAATGAGCCCCCGCGCAACGCACCCGCGGCCAGGGAACTTCTTCGCAATGATTCCAGTAACGGCGGCCGCATCAGTGGTCCTTCTTTTCTGGGGTTAAATTCTCAGCCCGACAACAATGGCGAAGTCGAATATCTGTTGGAAGACGAGCCTTCCGGTGGCGGACTGCGCAAGCTGCTTCTGCTGGTAGTTTTAGCTGCGATCCTGGGCCTGCTCTTTGTGCAGTGGCGGTCCAGTTTTAAGGCCAACCCGAAGCCATCGGCGCCAGCTAAATCAGATCCATCAACCCCCTCAACTGCTCCGCAGGGAAACAACCAGACGACAGATCCTGCGGGACCTTCGCCTCTTGAGGCTCCCAAAGCGGCAAGCACTGGAGCGAGCGCGATTACGAACGGCGCCGCCAGTGAGTTGAAAGCGCCCAGGACCGAACCTACGGCGCTTGAAACCACGTCTCCTGTCCCAACTCCCGGATCAGATGAAGACGCTGTTGCTCCAAAAGCGGACAAAACTCTGCCGGATTCAGACAGCAAAGCGGCGGAAGAAGCTCGTATTCCCGACTACAAGCCGAGCGCAGCTCTGGTGCGCGCCCAACAATACATCCGCGGAACAGGCGGCGTCGCGCAGAATTGCGAGCAGGGTCTGCTCTATCTGAAGGCGGCTACGGACAAAAGTGATCCCGGCGCGGACATTCAGATGGCCGCACTTTATTCCAGTGGCATCTGTGTGAAGCAAGACCGGGTGATGGCTTAC
>DASYKK010000101.1:0-7179 GCA_035995565.1 Candidatus Angelobacter sp. | reverse complement strand
ATGGAGACAGCTTCAGCTCTCAGCCACGTGCCTGTACGGGAGATTTATCAGGAGTATCAGGAATCCGTCACTCGCTCCGGGCGTATTGCGGAAATTCTTAGCCCGGACTCATTCATCCTGAAAGCGCCGATCAACGGCGACGCAATTCTTTCGGCTCACTTACGTCTTCTTCAGGACTCTGTTGTTGCTCTTGCTCGTCAGGAGCGTACCACTCACCAAGTCGCATAGCCACCCCCACCACCTGTCCCAGGATTTCAGCCTCCTGCGGATGCTTAAGAATGCGCGCCGGCACCGGCGAAAGCGGATGCGATTGCAGCACAATTTCCCCGCGCCGCACTGAGCACCAGCAGCAAACATGGCCCTCGCGCGTTTCCACAAAATAAATGGGCCGCTCCAGTTCGGAACGCCATTTCTTTTCTTCTGCCCGGCTGCGGTCTTCATCCACCTGGATAAACGAACCCGGCAGCAGGAGTGGATACATCGTCAGGTCTTCCAATCCGATGTAAGCATAGATGTATTTCTTCTTGGAGAGTTCTTGGAGATATTGCATGGGGATGGTGCCCCAGCTCTCAATCATGCGGCCCAGATCGGTAGTGCGACCGACATCAAACCCGGGATCGAGCTTGGCCGGGATCTGGACACTGCCGCGTCCTTCCGCGATTTCTATCCGGTGGGTCTTGGCCGGAGTACAAATGGAAAAATCAGCCGCCGTAAAGCTCAGGTCCACGCCATATAACTTAAGCAGTTCCGTGAAATCGGCCCGGTAAATTACGGAAAGCACATACAGCCGGTAAATGCTGGGGATTACCCCTTTGGTTTCAATGTCTGACAGGCGGCTGGGATTGATGATGAATTCTTCAATCCCTCGCGATTCTGCCAAAGAGGTGCTGGCGAGCTCCACGTCCCGCAGGGTGTGGCCCATGTGCTCACGCAACTCGCGCAACTTTTTGCCCGCTGATAACAACACTGTCTACGCCCCTCGGCCGTTCGTTACTGCAAAGATCGTCGGACTGCCTTTACGGCCATCCGCTACGAAGACAAAAAATCCTAATCATTCATGCCGGAAGATTATAGATGTAGTGGCAATTGCACTCTCAAGCTGCCCTTAGTTTAACCTTAAGCCTGCCAGCTTGAGCAAAGAAACCTTGCCCTATGGCCGTGATTTTTCAAACCGCCGGTTAATTCCGGTAAAAGTTCATCAGCGCTTCAATTTCGGCTTTCTGTGCCGCCGTCGGGGGTAGCAGTGGCAGCCGGGGCAGGCCTCCATAGTATCCGTTCAGATCCATAGCGTACTTGATGGCCGGAATCCCGAGTTCAGAGACCACCCGCTTCGTCGCCGGCGCCAGGCCGAGCTGTTTCGACCGGGCGAGATCAAGGTCGTTATCCTTAAACGCCGCATGGATTTCAAAACAAATTGTCGGCGCAGGCGCGGCAAACCCAAGCACACCGCCACTGGCGCCAGCCAGCAGTGAATTCAGCAGGGTATGCGCGGCGCCCACCAGCACCTGAAATCCAACTTCTTTAGTTCGGGTCTTGAATTTAGGCCTGACGGCCACGGCCACGTCAGATCCGCCATTTAGCTGGTTCACGCTGACCAGTTGTCCGCCATGTTCGTCTTTGGCCGGAGCAGCCAGCATCCGCGCTGTAACCGCCTGCTGGATCTCCGTGACGGTCGCAGTTCGATTGATCTGCCGGGTAGCCTTCACCATGGCGGCGACTTTCTCCACGTTGCCGCTCGATTCCTTGATTCCTATAACGTTCGGGTGCTCCGCCAGTTCAGTAATTACTTCCAGTGGCAGGTCATAAGCGGTAAAAGGCGGCACAGTGTAAAGTAGCACCGGCAGCGGTGACCGGTCTGCCACCGTGCGATAGAACGCAAGCATTGCCCCCGGTGTCATCTGGGAACGATAAAAATGCGGCGTCCGCACCAGCGCCACGTCATAACTCAACTTCGCCGCCAGCTCTGTGAGGCGAAGCGTTTCGATCGCTGATTCAGCGCCCGTGCCGGCAATCAGCACCTTTTCCGGCGACGCCGCATCCGCAGTCACGCGCAAGACCTCGCGCCGCTCCTCATCGCTCAGCATTACGGCTTCGCCGGTCGATCCCAGCACTACCATGCCGGCGATGGGAGTCCGCGAATAACGGTCAATATTGTGTTCGATTTTCTTGTAATACACCGCTCCATCGGGATAGAACGGCGTTGTTACTGCGGGAAAAATGCCCTGGAGAAGCATGTGGATATTCTAAATGCAAAATCAGGCTGCACTAGAATTCTAAGAGTCCTAAAGCAAAAAAGCCCCGTGCTCTTGCACAGGGCTTTTCTTGGTCAAAACGAATGCTTATATGGCAGTGGCCAGCGGGACCGGGGTCTGTGTTTGCAGATCGCCCAGACGCCGTACATTCTCCCGCAATGACTGGTATTTGGGCACCAGCATAGCCGGACTCAGTTGCAATGATGGCATTGCATATTCCAGCGAAAGCTTGGTCAGCGCCACCAGGCATTGCAGGCGAATCTGCGCCGCCAGTTCCATTACCTGGGCGGCTGTTGAGGCCACTTCAGGCGTCGGACTCAGGCGCGCCGTTTCACCTACGTGCATCACCGCGGAAGCGTTGGAAGCAATCCTGGCCACGTAGCGAATCGTGACGCGAATGCGCTGCCGCTTGAGACGGGTAAATTTTGAGCGTGGGAGCTTTTCTTTCATGAAGAGCTCGTCGTCCCGGTCCATAAGGGTACGGAACGCGTTTAGATCAACCGGGCGGAACGATTGTGCCGCCTGTTTTCTGCGGTTGCGTACTGCCGCGTAAAATAACACGACAGCGCACAACGCAAGCGCAATTACGATCACAGTTATCATCTACTTATTAGCTCCGTTACTGCCTGATTCCACTGCTCCAACTGGGCCCGTTTAGGCACCTCGACTGCGGTTGTGGCACGCTCTGGCGCCAGGAAATAACCCAGCCATATAACAAGGCTCGTGGCAAAAGAAAGTACGCGGATCAGACTGAGCCCCTGTGCAACAACGGGATTTACGTGACCAATGAAAGACACAGTCACGAGTTCAACAGCAGCTAAAGTACCCAATCCAAGTGCAATTCCAAACAGATTTTGCCTCCAATACAATCCAAATGCACTGCAGGACAAAAACAAAAACATGACGAGTCCCACTTCGAAGATCCGGGTCGCTTCTGCGGCAAGCAGAACCGCATTTGCGATGCCTCTGGCGTCTCCGGATTGTGCGTAGATAACCGCACCGGCCAAAACTAATAGAACCACGGCTACCGCTCGGAAAATCATTCTTGCCAGCTTTCGCAAAGCCGGATGAGGGGAAAAGAGCTTCGTAAATATCTCACGAACCACAGCGAGTCCAAGAAAGACTCCGATTGCTTCACATATCCAGAAAGTGTAGAAATAAGCCATCGTCTTGTGAGCCAGCACATACAAAATGCTCGCCTCGAAAAGACTGAAGAATACGTAGGCTGAAAAAACGGGATAGCTTTCCCATACTCTCCTAATCAGCAGAACCATGGCCAGCAACACCTGCAAAACGATGCACCCGATCCACACATCGTGAATGACCGACCGCAGAAGCATACGATCAGAGCATACCTCCTAACCGACCGATAGACAAGGTTTTCTGCCCTATGGAGGCCCTGACAGCGGTTACTCCTGTTACTTCACAAGAGGTGGGCACGCGACCGGAAAACACGGATACGGATTACCGTCGAATTTATTCTGCTCCATTGGCGATGCAACCGTCGTTGATAACAATAACGCTCCTACAATCAACACTTTCACGAATAGCTTCTTCATGCAATTTTCTCCTTGGTGGAACAAAGTTTAACCCGCAAGTTTCAAGGCATGTTCTGTATCCAGCACAATCCATTAGGTTTACTAGTAATTTCCGAATATGGAACAGGTTTTTCCCAAAACGGGAATCAAGGGGAGGGCAATCTCTTACTTACAATTAGAAGCTTATTCCGGGAAAAGAATAGGCTTACGGAGGGTCAATATGAAGAATAGACCCCAAGGTATCTTTACCATTGTTTGTTCCTGTTGATGGGGAAGCAAGAGGTGGGGGCTGGCCCATACACGAGATGAATGCCAATCCTGGCAGAAATGCCAACCGAACCTGCTTCGAAGGCCGTTTTCAATTGGTCGGTTTGGTTTTCGTAACATTTCTGACACTGCTCCTCGAGCTGCGTCTCGGAATCCCTGGGCACAATTTATTCTGGAAATCGGAACCTGTCTTCGAAATCCTATGAAAACCGGATCTGACGCGCCAAATCCCGGTCTTCAAAAAAATCGGTTAGAATGAAATCTCCCTGCTTCATCCTGTCGGGGCGTAGCGCAGCCTGGTAGCGCACCTGCCTTGGGCGCAGGGGGTCACAGGTTCAAATCCTGTCGCCCCGACCAATTCATATCGTTCCATGATTTCAAACCTTTGCAAGCATACCCATCTGGCGCTTTTGAACCGACGCGTGAGATAAGTGCTGAAATCACCTGATTTAAACAACTAAGCTTCGAGAAGGCGCTGGTGGAAGTGGCGCTTGACCGGACATGCAGCGATCCTGGATTTAAGGAGCTGGAAAGTCGCCTATCTCAGCCCAAGTAGCTGAACTTAGCAAATCTTTTACAAACTTGACGCTTGCCTGACTTGTTCATGGGTTAAAGCTTGCGGATGACAGGTCTATGTCCCCAACAGGAGCAAGTTTTATATGCCACAGAAATCAGTAATTGCCATCACAGTATTACTTATGCTGTCAGTGTGTGCGCCGTTCGCATTAGCGCAGCAAGCGCCTGAGCGGGGTCAAGCAGCGGTTGCACCGATACCCTCACAGATATTGAATGCCAAGAAGATTTTTGTATCGAACGCGGTTGGGGATGTTGATATTTCACCAGACCACATCAGTGGGACACCCGATCGAGCCTACAACGACTTTTATTCTGGATTGAAGGGTTGGGGGCGGTATGAGCTGGAAGCGACTCCGGCTGACGCTGAAATGTTGTTCGAAATTTACTTTACAGCGCCGATGTCCTTTGCCAACGGCATTGGCAACCCGGTACCGCGTGCCCAGTTTAAGCTGGCCATCCGGGATGTGAAGACAGGAGCGTTGCTATGGACGTTTGTGGAGTATCTGGACCGGCAAAAGGTCACCGGCAAATGGAGCCATGACAAGGCTTTTGATCAGACAGTTCTTGCGCTGGTTGGCGACGTTAAGAAGCTTGCCACGCCTCCTTCCGGAGCAGCGACAGGCGAAAAATATTGAAAGTGTATGCGGCGGAAAACCAAATCATTGAAACAGAGAGGAACGGCGTGGGCGGATACTGCCTGGGGTTGGAAAGAGCAATCTAAGGTCGCGTTCGGAAGCTGGGTCGACGCATAGTTGGCGCAATATCGCCATTACACCAATAATCAAGTGCGCAAAGTTGCTTTCTGGCCCCTACGCTGCCACAAAAAGTTCGAAAGTCGTCTGCTAGGGCCGACCAATTCAATTTTTACCTTGTTTTTGCTGACACATAGAGCATTCACCATTGCTTGAGTTCGCTTCGCGGATTGTTTTCAATGCGATATAGACTAAATTGCCGGTCCAAGATCCCCTTTCAGCTTGACTTTTCCGTATGTCGGTATATGGTGGCAGGATTCGTCGGAGGCCCAACGATGGCAGCGAGCTCAATTCCCACCCCAGAACTCGAACTCAACACGGAAAAAAATGCGGATGAAATAACTGTTCGCGGAACCGGCAAAATCACAGCAGCCACGGCCGATCTTTTTCAAACCACCATCCGTGGACTGATCCCAGATACCAAGCGTATCGTGCTTGACCTTACAGGGGTTGAGTACATTGATAGCTCCGGCCTGGGCGCGCTGGTGAGCGTTTATATGGCCGCAGGCAGGGCGCATTGCGAACTTGAACTGGCAAACCCGAAGCCGCGCGTACGCGATTTGCTGAAAATCACCAAGCTCGCCACCATCTTTGAAGGACACCAGTTTGGTGGGCTCTGATTCACAGGACCCTGACCGTAGCTGTGCTTTTCACCATGCCGGGGCAATTTATCAGCGGCCAGTCGTCATACGCGACTGGTCCTCGCCGTCCGCCTGAGTACACCTTCAAAGTTGTTCGCGATCACCCGCATGATCCAGCGGCATTCACCCAGGGCTTGGTTTACCGCGATGGCTTTCTCTATGAAGGTACCGGACTCAATGGACGCTCGTCACTGCGCAAGGTCCGCCTGGAGACCGGCGAAGTGGTCCAGCATGTGGACCTGCCCGGCGAATTCTTTGGCGAAGGCATCGCCATCGTTAAAAGTGAAGTGATTCAGCTCACGTGGCAGTCGCACATGGGTTTTGTCTACAACCTAAAAGACTTCAAACTGCTGCGGCAGTTTTCTTATTCCGGCGAAGGCTGGGGATTGACTTCAAGGGGCAATGAAATCTTCATGAGTGACGGCACAGCCGATATCCGGGTGCTCGACGCCACCACGCTCAAGGAAAAACGACGCCTCACCGTCCGCGACGGCGTTACTCCCATTGATCAATTGAATGAGCTGGAGTTTGTAGAAGGCGAACTCTTTGCCAATATCTGGCAGACTGAGCGCATTGCCCGCATTTCGCCGCAGAGTGGCAAAGTAGTGGGCTGGATCGATCTCACCGGCCTACTCAGCCCTTTGTACCGCCGCAGATCGGACGCGGTGCTGAACGGGATTGCCTACGACTCAACCCATAAGCGACTTTTTGTGACCGGCAAGTTGTGGCCCAAAATTTTTGAGATTCAACTGGTGCCGAAGAGAAATTAGCCTGTCCTGGCTCAAGTCGCTCTAATGCCTTTCTGCGCTGGGAGTAGCTTAACGGCGTGACACGCGAGGAATCATGCACAGGCATCCATTGCGTTTCGCTGCGGTAATCAGAACGACGGTAAGTGTTTTTTGGGAAATAGTAATAGTGATTGCGGCCACCTTCATCGCGCCACGGAATTACGGCGGCCAATTTCGTAACGGCCTGACGCGTTCCTGTCGTCTCCGCCAACAAAGTTCTAAGATTGTCTGCAGCCTAGGTTCACCGCAATCCAGCTTTACGCAGGACTCGCCCCGCCAGCCGCCGCGCGGCCAGAATACCGGAAGCCAGAAACGGCTTGGGATCGGACGCATTCCACCAGCCATAGGATTTTGCCCGCGCTACA
>DASYKK010000100.1:0-3197 GCA_035995565.1 Candidatus Angelobacter sp. | reverse complement strand
GCTGTCTTTTCTGTTAATTGGCCTGATTTTTACCGATGCGGAAACGAAACTGCTACCGGACCTGCTGACCAAGCCGGGAATGGTGGTGGGCTTCGTTTTCAGTCTGCTGGTTCCGCTGGAAGGGCCGGCGCATTACTTTCTGCCATCGGTGGATAACTGGCGCATTCTGTCATTGATCAACTCGATTGCCGGGGCGGTGCTGGGATCGGCGTTTATCTGGGGCGTAGCGCTGCTGTATGAGGCAGTGCGCGGCGTGGAAGGCATGGGGCGCGGCGACGTGAAGCTGATGGCGCTGATCGGGGCGTTTCTGGGCGTGAAGCTTACACTGCTGGTGCTGTTGCTGGGGTCATTGATCGGCAGCCTCTTTGGCGTGCTTCTGATTCTTTGGGTGTGGCTCAAGCGACTGCTGCGCCGGCGCAGAACGCATCGGACTGAAGCCGCTGGCATGTCGCGAAGCAGGGCGTGGAGCTCTGCCATCCTGATCTACAGGAACTTTGAAATTCCCTTTGGGGTGTTTCTGGGGACGGCAGCGCTACTTTCAGCCTTCTGGGGAACAGCGCTCGTACAGTGGTATGTGAAAATCTCAGGGCTGGCTTCGGGACGTTGAGATTTTTCTCGGTTCAAACTTACCGCTGAGAAAACACGGATTGACACTGTTCTACACGGATCAGCGAGTCGATTGGCCGCGAGCCGACCACGCGGCGACCGGCCTGCTACAGGAGCTGATCAAGGTTTGGCTGTCAATGCTCGTCGGCGGTTTGGAGTGAAGCGACACCAGCGAAGTTACTTCAGGCCGATACGGCGTTTACCCTATCGTTTCCGCCCCCGGAAAGCATGAGAATCATCTCAGCCAGAGCTGTAGAATAATAAGGGAAGAACGATTCAAGGGTTAATGCATCTATGAAAAAGCTTTCTTTGATGGTTGTATTGTGCCTCGTCTGCGCGGCAACGGTTGTCCAACAGTCTTTTGCGCAATCTTTGGGCGATGTGGCGCGAGCCAATCGCGCCAAGAAGCATGCCAGCGCGAGCGCCGTAAAACTGGATGACGACAGCATGCCGCACAGCTCCGCGCCTTCCGCCGGCAGCGAGGCCGAGGCTGCCAAAAAGACCGATGACAAGAACGCTGGCGCCAAAGAAGCGGACTCCAAGGACGCGAAAAAAGACACGGCGGATGCTCAGAAGCAGAAGAATGATCAATTGACCAAGCAGATCGATGCGCAGAAGAAAGAGATTGTCACGCTGCAGCGCGAACTGGACGTAGCGACGCGCGAAGCGCGGCTGCGTGCAGCCGCCTATTACGGCGACGCCGGCACCATGTTGCGCGACCAGGCCAAGTTCGCCGAAGAGACGCGCAAAGAGCAGGATGAGATGAACGGCAAGAAGCAGGCGCTGGATACCGCCCAGAAAAAACTGGGAGACATGCAGGAGCAGGCGCGCAAGTCCGGAATGCCCAGCGAGTAAACGCCATCGAGCAAGAACCAATCGGCGGTCCGCGGGCGAGTAATAAACCAGATACCCTGCCGGATACATGCACCTTCGTACATTCGCTGCTGCGGCTGCTGCGGCTAGAATGAAGTGACTCTGATTACTCCAGACAAAATGACAACCATCAAGAAAATCTGTGTGCACGCTCTTCTAGTCCTGGCGGCATTATGTATCGGGTGCAGTTCGGAACCGGCGAAGGCGCCAACGGGCAGCACGGCAACCCCGGCAGTCTCACAGACGGAAACAGGGCGCTTTGCACTGCAAAGGATGCTGGTGCCGGCGCGAGGCTGGTCAGGCGACGCAATGCCCGTACGCCTGGAATCGACCAACCTGAAAGGCAGCAACGGCCACGACGGCAAAGCGAATTTCTGGCGCGCACTATTTGCCTCGCCGGGGCGGCAAAAGTCTGAGCCTTTTACCTGGTCCGGAATCGCGACGGAAGACACGCCCAAGGGCGTGAACCATGGCGTGGAAGATACCTACAATTCCGCGAACAGATTGTCCCGTCCCTTTGATTTGAACTTCCTCAAAGTGGATACAGACAAGGCCTTTGAAGTGGCACAGGAACATGGGGGCAAGAAGCTGCTGGAGAAAGATCCCAAAGTCAATGTGGGATACCTGCTGGACTTTGACTCGCAGTCGAATCAGTTGCGCTGGCACGTGATCTACGGCAGCGATTCCATCGGCAAGCTTACAGTCCTGGTGGATGCGAGTTCGGGAAGTTTTCTGCGCAAAGAGTAAATTTACTTTCCCAGCACCCAGTCAATCTGTGAAATGGCTTTTTTAGCGTTCTTCGCGAACTTTCCTTTGGGTTGGGCTTCCAGATACTTTTTATAGTAGAGCCGCGCGGGATCGAGCCGCTGCACGCCCTGCAGCGATTGGGCAAGTCTGAACCAGATAAGCGGATTGTCCGGGGTGAGGCGAAGGGCTTCTTCAAAGCGTTCGCGAGCGCTCTCAAAGTTATTGCCGGCCAGATAAATTTCGCCCACGTTGATGTCATGCTCCGCGACTTGCTCGGGATTGGCGCTGCTGTTGGTGGGATCACGCATTGCCACATGCGGCTCCACGCGCTTCAGTCCATCCTGCGCGTCTTTTGATTTTGGACCGTTCGGCAGGATCTCCAGGTATTTGCGATAGTTCTGATCGGCCGAAGAGAGCAGATCGAGTTTTTCCTGTGTGATCGCCAGACCGAAAATGGCTTCAGCGTCATTCGCCTTGTAGGTGAGCGCGTGATTGAAACGCTCCAGTGCCGCGCGGTAATTCTTCAGCTTCAGATAGTACTGGCCCACCTCAACGTCTTTGGCGGCCTTGTGCGGGTCCCAGGGCGTCAGGACAGACTCATCTTCAGCCGGAGCTGCCGGTTCTTCTTTGTCCGCATGGCCGGTCGTGTCAATTTGTGAATCCTTACTGGAACTCTCACCTGTAGCGCTGCCGCGGGTGGGATTGGAGCCGGGCGCGTCGCCAGGAAAAGGCGGACGCTCATACCTCGTGTCGCCGGGCTTGGGTGATGGTTCATTGGCTTGAGGCTTCTGAACGTCGCCCGGAAACGGCGGGCGCTCGTACTGGTCTTTTTGGGCCGGTGGCTCGTTAGCGGCTGGCTTGGGCGTGGGTGATGGCGTAGGTGTCGGGGTAGGCGTGGGAGAGTTACGAGGCTGTATATGGGGCTGATTGTCCTGGCTTTCCTGGGCAGATACCCGCGGCGCATTCAGGAG
>DASYKK010000099.1:0-6235 GCA_035995565.1 Candidatus Angelobacter sp. | reverse complement strand
ATTATAGAAGGGTACCGCAATATTCTTCCGCCCACGGTTTTTCCGGTTGTGCTGCTGTTCATCGAGCTGCCGAATGAAGAAGTTGATGCGAACGTGCATCCTTCGAAAACTGAGGTAAGGTTCCGGCAGCATACGCTGGTACATGATTTTGTTCGGGAGTCTGTACGGGCGGCGCTGATGAAGGCGCGTCCGGTGCCGCAGTTTACCCGCGAGATTACTGCACAGCCGACAGCCGCACCCGGGCTTAGCCCAGGTGCGCAACAACATGCAGGCGACGAATTCGCATTGCGCCCAGAGATGTTGCCACCAGTGAACGAGCGGTTGCAGTTTGGCGGTGAGCCGATAGCGGTGGAAGCCAACATGGCCGTCAGTGGTTTCGGGACACTGGGCGCGCAGGCAATGGCGCAAAGCCTGAACGGACACGGCGATGCTTGCGGCAATGTGCTGGAAGATGAACCGCAGGCGGTGGTCGATCAACTGGCCCTGGCGAGTCTAAAGCCGGTGGGACAGGTGCGGGATTCGTTCATCCTGGCAGTGAATGCTGACGGGTTGTGGATTATCGATCAGCATGTGGCGCATGAGCGCGTGCTGTTTGAAAAGATCCTGCGAGAGCGCGCCCAGAACGATGCGGGACAGGACGGTCAGCGCTTACTGATGCCGCTGCTGGTGGAACTGACGCCGGGACAGCAAGCAGTGTTCACGGAGATTTCAGAAGAGCTGCGGCGCAATGGATTTGAAGTTGAGTTGTTCGGCATGCGCACGATAGCGGTGAAGACAGCGCCGGGAGGCGTGCGTCCCGGCGATGTTGAGAAGATGCTGGTGGAACTGCTGGACCAGTTCCAGCAGGAAGAGCAGGTCCTGAATCTGGACAAGGTCCGGGGGAAAATTGCGGCGAGCATCGCGTGCCACGCGGCCATTAAGATCAACATGCCGCTGGAACAAAACAAGATGGAATGGCTGCTGAAGGAGCTGGCGAGGACTGAGTGTCCGATGACCTGTCCGCACGGAAGGCCGGTGGTGTTGCGGTATTCTGTAAAGGAGATACAGAAGGCGTTCAAGAGGATTTGAGTCTGTACACTAAACTGTGTCGAGAGAACTCCCTGACACGGTATATTTCGTGACGCATCCTCGGGATCCTTCGACTGCGCGACGCCCTGCTGCGCAGCGTTGCTTCGCTCAGGATGACAGATCGAAATTGCGTCGCGGTTGGACGGAGAGTGTGTTAGAAAGACGGACAAACCCCGATTTTTTAATTCCAAAATGACTGAACAAGAACTTGAGCAGCAGCGGGCGGCGAACTGGCGGATTGACGGCAACGCTGTCCATACGGTGGAAGAAGCGCGAAGTTTCGTCGAGGCCGTCGGATTTTGCCTGATGCATCCGGAGCGCACGCTCCCGCGCGTGTCAAGTTTTATGGGTGCTTACACCGGATCGGCCGCTGGTTTGCCGCTGGTAAAAAACGCTTATGCCGATCCGCGAGCACAACAGGCTACGGAACTCATGGTGCGCCTGCTACGCGAGCGTTCGGCGTTTGAGATGATTCTGTCCGGCGAAAACACGCTGGTGGTTTCTGCGGCAGCGTTTCCTTTTTTCTACGGCTTGGTGGGCGACCGCACGCCGAAAGCCCTGCCGCAGAAGAAAGCGCAGGGCGCAGCGGTGTCTGAGCTTTCAGCCAAGGTATTTGAAGCGCTGCAAAAACACGGGCCGCTTAGCAAGACGCAGTTGCAGGAGTACGTAGGGCGAGAAAGCAGCCAGGCAGCTCTGGACCGCGCGCTGGCAGAACTATGGTCGATTCTGAAGATCACCCGCGTGGATTACAACGCAGCAACCGGCGCTTCCTGGGACGTGCTCTACCGCTGGGCGCCAGCGCCAGTAAAAGAAGGAATCAATATTTCCGTGCCAGAAGCAGTTACAGCGCTGGTGAGCAAATATCTAGAGACTGCAATCGCGGTGGAGCAGGAAGAGATTGAGCAGTTCTTTTCTTATTTGACGTCGCGATCGAAAGTACGCGAGGCGTTGGGCGCGCTATTGCAAGCGCGTGAACTGAGCCTGGTAACGATTGGCACCAAGAGCCTCATCCGGTTGACGCCGCCGCCCGACCAACGGAGACGCAACTAATGCGTGATGACGCTTTGGCCGGAGAGAAGTCCGGCGGCAGAAAACTTGTGATTGCGATTGACGGACCTGCCGGTTCCGGCAAAAGCACGCTGGCCGCGCTGCTGGCCAGAAGATACAACTATACCAATATTGAAACCGGAGCCATGTATCGAGCGCTGGCATTCAAGGCGATTGAAAGCGGTATTTCACTGGATGATGAAAAGAAACTGGAGGCGCTGGCTGAGCAATCGCGAATTGAATTGGTACCAGACCAGGAGGGCAACCGCGTGCTGCTTGACGGAGCGGACATAACGGAATGCCTGCGCAGTCAAGAAGTAACGGATGCTGCGTCCAAGGTGTCAGTGCACCCGGCGGTACGGCAATGGATGGTGGCAGCGCAGCGAAAGATGGGAGCGGGGGGCGGCATTGTGATGGAAGGCCGCGACATTGGCACAAAGGTTTTTCCTGACGCCGAAGTAAAGATCTTTCTGGATGCCGCGCCGGAGATTCGCGGCACGCGACGGTTTCAGCAGAGCCCGGCTGAGGCGGCCCATGAAGCGTCTGTGGTGGCGGAGCTACAGGCACGAGATCAGCGCGACCGCACCCGGGCCAACTCTCCGCTGGCGCCCGCGGCGGATGCGGTTGTCATCGACTCAACATATCTCACGCTGGACCAGGTATTGGCGCGCGCTGCTGAGGTGATTGATGCCAGGCTTTCCCAAACCCAGAGCGGCTCTGAAATGCAGGCATAAATGCCTGCTTCACTCCGCCAGGAATATGGCAACGAGCTACTGCTTGCGAATCTGGATAGTGCCGCGGTCAGTACGCAGACGAATATCCGGGCCGCCTTTGCCGATGGTGGCGCGGACAGTGGCGTCGCGGCGCTGGTTATCGACGCTGACGGGGAAATCGTTCACTTCAATGGTGCCGTTTTTGCTTTCCGCGTCGAGCTTGAAGCCGATGACGGGGGGAAGTTCAAGTTCTATTCCTCCGCGCACATTGTTGACATCGATATTTCCAATCGGCATTTTGGCGCGAATCGAAACCAGGCCGTTGCGATTTTCAATCTCAACGTCGCCGCTGACCTCTTCGAGGTGTACTTCGTTAGAGCGAGTGTTCAGCTTGACTGGCCCGGCAACGGCCGTGGCACGTATGTCACCATGGCCCATGGAAATTTCTCCGTCGAGCTTGGCAAGCTGCAGATCAGTACGGACGGACTTGAAGTGCAGGCGCTGGCCGATGTGGGAAAGCTGAACGCTGCCGTTGTATCCGGCATTAAATTCCAGCGTGCCAGTCACATCACTAACGCTTCCGTCCTCAACTTCACCATCCACCTGTACGTTGCCAGTGACGGTTTTCACATTGACCGAGCCGCGGCGGATGTGCAACAAGGTGGCGCCTTTCACGTTCTCAGCGCTTAGATTGCCGCGGTCCGTGCTGAGATCAACTTTACCTTCGCGCTGCGAGACGCTGAGGTTGCCGCGCCGGGTGGACAAGGAAAGAGCAATCTGTTTTGGCAACTGCAAATCGAGATCAAAACGAGCTTTTTCGAAATCACCACTCGTCAGGTCGAGCAGCCAGAGGTTTCCTTGCTGGATAAACTTGGGACGGGTGGAGTCATTGAGGCGGTTCGCACTCTCCTGGGAGTCAGTGCGCACGGACTTGTGAACAACCGCGTGGACTTCGTTGTCTTCACTTGGTGTGACGTTGATGTCACCCTGGGCTGAGAGGATTTTTATTTCAGATCCTCCGGTGAGGGGCTGGGCAAAGTTGTCAGTAAAGTCATAATGGTTGGCAAACATGTTGTCCCAGTCAGAGGGGTCGGCGCCAATTTCCGTGCCGATGCCATGCCAGTTCCAGTCTGCCGTTCGCGTGGCGCCCATGCCAAACATGATGAAGAACACGAGGAACACAACACCGCCCGCACCAAGGCGAGGCGTGGGTTCACCGTGCTGGCGCGCCCACAGGTGCTCAAGCAGCTTAGCGACGCCCCAGAAAATGAGCAGCAGCGGCCAGTAGTGCACCATCCAGGCGCGAAATGACTGAAAGGAAATAACGCCGGTGGTGCGGAGAAGGAACACAACGCCAATCGTGATCAGGACCAAAGGGCCGAGGATGGAGCGCGGCCGCGGGCGATAGTACGGAATCTGTGTTGGCGCACTCATGGTTTCACCTGCGAATCATTTTGTCCGGAGGAAGGTGGCGGCGGATTGTCTGAACCAGTCCACTGCTGGGACGGCGGCGGCGGAGCGGTTGTGGTCGAAGTCCACGGTTGTTGCACGGGCGGTTGAACGACAGAGCCCTGTATCCATCCGGGCTGGATATGGCCTTCGGTGGAGCCGGTACGAGAAACTAACAGCACGCAGCCAATCACCAGCAGCAGTACGGGGAAGCTGCGGTCGAATGGGAGGACGCCATAGCTTTCCATGAGGAAGAGCAAGCCAAGGGTAATCAGGACGGCGGCACCCATCAGTCCGTGGGCGCGGCAGCGGACACAGTGACAGTTTCGATTGCGGATATAGGGCGTCATTGCGGGCCTCCGATGGTGGGCTGGACGGTGCGCTTATAGGCCAACCAGAGTCCGATGCCGATCAGGAACAATGGCCACAAGTGATGCATGCGAAGAACGCCCAAATTATCGAGCAGGAAGACTACGCCGAGAGCAATCAGCACAATGGCGCCGATGGGAGCGTTATCCTGCGGTGGTGGCGGAGGCGGCTCAACCTGAAGAGGCGGAGTCGGCGGCGACTGTGGCGATACTGGCGGATAGGCCGCGGCATTCCCAACGGGCGGAATGCCAGTAGAATGGATTTGCGTCTCCTGCAAGCCAAACATTTTGTCCAGACCTAGAGGATCAGGCGCAGGCAAACCATGGCGCTTTGCTTCGGCGGTCTTATAGGCTTCGAACGCCATGTAGACCACGAAAAAGGCGATCAACACTCCGAAAACCCCGGAAATATTGTTGGCGGCGATGATGAGCATGACAAAAATCAAAACGTGCGCAAAGGCTTTCACGAATTGCCCGTTATACATTGCCCCGACGCCGGGCACAAAGCCTAACAAACCAGCCATAGTCGGGCTGGGCGCGCCTGGAACGCTCATCGGCGGTGGGGGCGGGACGGCCCCGGGCATTGTCGTTCCGGCAACAGATCCTTGCAATCTCGCAGCGATACACGGTTCGCAATAGACGGCGCCCATGACGTCGCGCTTGCAATCTTCGCAAAGCGCTTTGCCGCACGTACGGCAGTAGGCTACTGCCTGGGACTGATTATGTACGGCGCAGTTCATATCTGGGCTCCTTCATGCCACGTAAACGTTTGGGCGATCAACCCACTATCGCGCTCCATGCTGTAATTCTCATCCTTCGGACGCCCATCCTCCGGCGTCGACTTCCTATTCTGTTGCCGATTCTCACCTGGTCCCGTTACCGGCACCGTATTCTTCTTCAGCTCGCGGACCTTGGCTTGCACCTGATACACCAGCCGCAGGTTCTCGTAATAGCTTGCGACTTTCGCTTCCACGTGGGTAAATCCCAGAACCGCGTTTTTGCGCAGCATGCTGGGATGCGCAACCATGTTCTGGACATCGGTAACCTTCACTCCCGCCAGCGTCAGCGTGATGCTGAGTGAAAAGAACGCCATGGCGAACGACATGCCAAAGCGTGAGTGCATTGCCCCTGAAAGTGAGGTCTTCAAACTTCTCCGCAGACCGTAACGAGTACGCGCTGCCCAACCGGCTCGGCCGGGTTGCGCCGTGGCCTGTGCTTCGGCTTTCGACATGCTCGTCGCCGCCAGAATGTTATGGACCAGGTTCTTCGGTGGCTCCAGCTCCGCCAGCCTCTGGACCATCACCATGCCTTCCCAGGTCTCGGCAAACAGCGGCCCGCAGACAGCGCAGCTCTTGCCATGCTCATCAAAGGCCGCTCGAGCGCCGGCTGGTATCGCGTCATCCAGCGCTTCGGCCAGCAGGGCCTCAAACTCGCTGCATTCCATCCCGTTTTTTGCTTCGTTATTCATTGCTTGCCTGCCTTTTATTACGAGAAAGTAATCGCGCAAGTTCCATTCTTCCTCTGTTTATTCGCGACTTCACCGTTCCCTCCGGCACCCGCAACACCTGGGCAATCTCTTTGTAGTCCATA
>DASYKK010000098.1:0-7682 GCA_035995565.1 Candidatus Angelobacter sp. | reverse complement strand
CAGCATGGTAATGCTGATGGGCGCGGCCTTCTATTTCAGCACCATGGGCTTGGGCGCAGCCATGTTGGCGCCGGCGGTCTTCTCCTTCGGCCTGGTAGCTTTCGGATTCCTGGGCATGGGGCCGGTAACCATTGCCGTGGACTCTTACGGCCCGGTTACTGACAACGCTCAATCAGTCTACGAACTGTCGCTGATTGAGCAAGTGCCCAACATCGCCGCGGAAATCAAGAAGGACTTTGGCTTCGACGTGAAGTTTGCCCGCGCCAAAGACCTGCTGGAAGAAAATGACGGCGCTGGCAACACGTTCAAGGCGACCGCCAAACCGGTGCTGATCGGCACCGCCGTGGTCGGCGCTACCACCATGATTTTTTCCATCATGATGGGCCTGACAAACGGTCTTAAAGACCATACGGAAAATCTTTCGCTGCTGCATGCTCCGTTCGTTCTGGGACTGATCACTGGCGGCGCTATCATCTACTGGTTCACGGGCGCGTCCATTCAGGCCGTGACTACGGGCGCTTATCGCGCGGTGGAGTTCATCAAGAAAAACATCAAGCTGGAAGGCGTGGAGAAAGCCTCGGTCGAAGACAGCAAAAAAGTGGTGGAAATCTGCACCAAGTACGCGCAGAAGGGCATGTTCAACATTTTTCTGACGGTCTTCTTCACCACGCTGGCCTTTGCTTTCGTGGAACCTTACTTCTTCATCGGCTACCTGATGTCGATTGCTATCTTCGGCTTGTACCAGGCCATCTTCATGGCCAACGCGGGCGGCGCCTGGGACAATGCCAAAAAAGTGGTGGAGGTCGTCCTGAAGCAGAAAGGCACGCCCCTGCATGACGCCACGGTTGTCGGCGACACTGTGGGTGATCCGTTTAAAGATACTTCTTCCGTCGCTTTAAACCCGGTCATCAAGTTCACCACATTGTTCGGGTTGCTGGCAGTGCAACTGGCGGTAAAGCTTACCCACGAGCAAGGTGCCGCTACCACTCACGTTCTGGCCGCGCTGTTCTTCTTCGTGTCTGTTGTCTTTGTGTGGCGATCATTCTATGCCATGCGGATCGGCACGGAGAAAGACTCACGGGCTGCCAAGGCCGCGGCCTGAAGCGCGTCTCAAAAATGAAAAGCCCGCCGGAAAGTCGGCGGGCTTTTTTATTTTCAAGCTTCTTAGTCTCAAGGATCAATGAGGATAGGGCGGAACCGGCGTAGGTAACTCCTGTTTTGCCGGCGGTCCCACTGATTCTTTCATTTTCTCTTTGACTTTTTTTGCCAGTTTCTCCACTTCCTCGGCTTTGCGGACCACGTCGAGCGACAAGAGATTTTCATTGGTCTTGTCCACGGCGGCTTTGAGTTCCGTCGCCAGCCGAAAGAGCTTGTCGGTTTCCTCGCGAATGTCCTGCTGCCTTTTTTTGTTGGCTTCACGACCCATACGCTCCTGCATTTCTTTCTGCGCCGGGTCCTGGCGGGTTTCAACCTGAGAAGCGCCGACGGGCACGGGCATTGCCGCGAACGTAGTACCGGAAGTGATCAGGGCAAGCCCGGCGACCGTAATTAGTTTTCCAAGCACAAATGACCTCTTTTAGGATTTAAGACGCACCGCGATTATAAAAGTTCCCCAGCGGACTTCGCGATCAGGAGAATGCAGTTGGTCAATGAGTTCGGACCCTTAGCATGCTTTCATTCAGGCGGTGGCGGATCCTCCTGGCTAGTTTCTCCATCTCATTGGCTTTCCACACAGCGTCCGGCGGCAGCGCCACGCCGTCCGCGGCCTGAGAGTATTGCTTCAGGTCGGCTGCGAGCGAAACCATCTTTCCGGCATCCTCGTGATTTTCCCGCTGCAGCCGTTCGCTGGCTTCTTTCTGCCGCAGCTGCTCGAATCGCCGCACGATGCTCGGATTGACATTAGGAATGTTGATCTGTGCGCCCGGCGCCACCCCAGAACCGCCAGCTTCAACCGCGATCACACAGAAAGATAGAAACAGGCCCACCAGCAAAGCAGGCTTGACCCGCATAGCGCCCCCTGGACAAAACGTGGCGGCATTATAAGCGAGATTTCCCTCGGCTATAATCCAGAATTGACGGGCATGGAAGAAAAATTCAGCAATATCTGGCATGAGTGGCACAACTACCTGGTCGCCTGGACCCGTGACCGCGCTCCCAAACTGATAGTGATCCTGGCCTTGGCCTTCATTTTTGTGCGGCTGCTGGGACTGATTACCCGCAAGCTGGTGGCCCTCAGCGAGAAAAGCTCTGCCCGCAGAGCGGTCCGGGCACAGCAAGTCCGTACCATCACCGGCGTGGTTCGCAGCGTGGGCGTTTTTTTGATTGTGTTCTTCACCGGCATGACCGCGCTCAAAGATGCGTTCAATATCAACATTGAGCCTCTGCTGGCCAGCGCAGGCATTGCCGGATTGGCCATCGGCTTTGGCGCCCAGACGCTGGTCAAAGATGTGATTAACGGCTTTTTCATTCTCATCGAAGATCAGTTCGAGGTAGGTGACACCATTCGCGCCGCGGGCGTGACCGGGGCGGTGGAAGAAATCACCATGCGTCGCACGACGTTACGCGATGCCGACGGCACTCTGCACATCGTACCCAACGGTGCCATACAGATCGTGAGCAACATGACCCGTGATTGGTCCCAGGTGACCCTCCACATTGCAGCCGACTACAGCGAAAATAGCGACCGGGTGGTGGACTTGCTGATGGAAGTGGCAAAAGAGTTTTATAACGATCCCACGTTCAAGGATGATGTGGTCGCGGAACCACAGGTTCCGGGCATTGAGCGGGTCCGGGGCAATGAGGTTGACTACCTTATGTTGGTGAAGGTTCGGCCTGGCAAGCAATACAACGTAGCGCGGGAGCTGCGGCGGCGCATCAAGACGGCATTTGAAAAGAACAACATCAAGGCTGGCACGCCCGCGCAGGTTTACATTGGACAACTACCAGCAGCCGACAAGAAATAGGCAGGGAATAAATGGATCTTGGACTCAAAGGCCGGGGCGTAATCGTAGCTGCCTCAAGCCAGGGGATAGGGTTGGCTACCGCGGAGGCGTTTGCGCGCGAAGGGGCCCAGGTGGCAATGTGCGCCCGTACCGAAAAAACCCTCATCGATGCGGCTGATAAACTCCGCAGCCAGACTGGCGCCGAGGTTTACGCTGAGGCTCTGGACGTGACCAACGGCGATGCTGTGCAGCGCTTTACCGAGCAGGTAGCAAAGCGGTTTGGCAGGATCGATGTCTGCGTGGCCAATGCCGGAGGCCCGCCCGCCAAGAACTTTCTCTCCATCTCCGCCGACGAATGGCGCAAAGCCGTGGACCTGAACCTGATGAGCACTGTGCACCTGGCCAAGGCTGTGATTCCCTACATGCAGCGCCATCGCTGGGGCCGGATCATTACCATCACCTCGATTTCCGTAAAGCAGCCCATTGCCGACCTGGTGCTTTCGAATTCGGTGCGCGCGGCGGTCGTTGGATTGGTGAAGAGCCTGTCGAACGAGTTCGGCAAAGATGGGATTCTGGTCAACAACGTCGCTCCCGGCTACACGGCGACAGAGCGCCTGCAGGAACTGGCGCAGGTCCGGGCCTTGGCCGCAGGCAGTTCTTCTCAACAGGTTTGCGATAGCTGGGCCTCTGAAACCCCAGTCAGGCGGCTGGGCCATCCCAAAGAAATTGCAGAAGTTATCGTGTGGCTGGCCTCGGAACGGGCCTCTTACGTTACCGGCCAGACCATTTTGGCGGATGGCGGCATCTACCGCGGCCTGTAGCAGAACTGCGGAGCCACTGTTCCCAAAACCGAACTGCCGCTGCTCAAAATCGGATGTAGGGTGCTCATTAGCTGACATCTGAGAGCATGTGGAAAAGCATCTTAACCATCCATAATGGCGATCCTGTTTATTGCTTCTCTCGCGGTTGCCGCACTGTGTGTCACGTGGTATACGGTTTCTCTGCGGCGGAAGCGGAAGAAGGCAAAAGAAATCCTGCGCTGGATACAGGCTTCGCTGGCCGGACGCGGCCATGTGGTGGGCATCTCATGGGTGACGGCATCGCGTTTTCGCGTTCCTTTGCGGCTCACATGTGGCGTTTTTAACCGGGCCTGGGTGCTGGTTGAGATGCGATCCACGGAAACCCCCGTGCAATGGCTCTTCAACAAAATCAGCCGCCGCACCGAAGTGTTAACCTTCCAGGCCGACCTGGATTATCCTCCTACTTTCTCTCTGCAGATGCAGAATTTCCGCTGGTTCGCGCGCAGCAGCCCTAAAGCGGAGATCGACCGGCCAGGCTGGCAGTTCGAGCGATTGCCTTCCGTAATGATCAGCACGAAGCCGCAAAGCCAAAAAGAAATAGCCAACACCATGACGTCGCTCAGCAAAGGCTCCAACGGTGAGTTTCTGGAAGTCAGCTTTCAGCGCACTTCTCCTCATTTTTCCGCCACCCTCCCGCTGGAGGCCCTGGCCCCCGGCGCTCCCGCTCGGACCTACATGCTGGACACCATGAGAGAAATGGCTGGCAGCGCAGCGTTTTATTAATGTCGCTCGCGACAAACCGCTTGAGAGCCTTCACGCCTCCAGGCATTAGTGCACCTGTTGCAGCGCCGCTCCTTTCAGTTAAAAAGCCCGATGATGGCCTTGCGCTTCCGTCCGCGCTATTTTGCCGGGGACTGTAGTCCCGTTGGATGCGACGAACAAAACCCGGTTGTTGATTCCAGAGGAAAGGCGCAGATGCAGCCAGTGGAGCAAGGTTGCGTACTGCTGCAGCTGCCTTTACAAGCGGCAAAGCCCTTTGCATCGGACCGCAGTTGGCGAGCGGAAACCGTTCCCGCGCAAAGGACGGCCATAACAAAGGTTCCAAGCAATGTGTTTTTAATGAATTTTTTGCTCATACTCTCTCTCGTTTCCAATTTGCAGGACCAGAGGTTCGAACCTCGAGTTCCGGCTATTTTGCCGGTTTGGCTGCAATGAAGCTGCACTTGCCTACGGTGGCTCCCGGGTTGTTGAAGACGCAGGCGCAGCCCAGAATGTTGGGGCACCCTGTTTTCTTGGTGCAGAAGCCCTGGCAGGTAGTCTGGAAAGGCCGGAACAACTGGCTGGCGGAAACCGTTCCCGCACAAAAGGCGGCTGTAACCATTAACGTGAGCAATACGGTTTTGATGTTTTTCGTCATGAATACTCCTTGTTTAATGAAAACCCGGATGATTATCAGAACTTTGAGAAGCGGCCTTGCCATCCCCCAGGCGCCGTTTCAGGTCGGACACGCCCGAGTCATTCAGGACGCCCGTCCAGACCTTCTCCACTTTTCCGTTGGGATCGACCAGGATTGTCTGCGGGGTGAGATGAAAGCGGTAGTCCAGCGTTGCCCGCGGATCCACCTTCAGGAAAACTGGCAGACTGGCAAGCTGATGCTGCGAAACAAAGCCCGCAGTTGTGGTTGAGGTCACGTCCACCGCCACTAGACGAACGGCCGAGCGGTCAAGCGATGAAATCACCTGCTCCCACTTTGGCCAGTTTTGATCACAGAAAGCGCACGTTGGAGAAAAAACCAGTACCAGGACTTTACGCGCGTCTTTTCCGTAGAGCACCTCAACCGGCTTGCCGTTGGGGTCGAAGCCTCGCAGGTCGGGCATCTGGGTACCGGCAGCGGCCTCCAGTGCGGGCGGCGGCAGGGAGAGTTGCGCTTTCAGTTGCCGGTTCTGACGAATCAGGGCGATGTTCGCCGCCAGCAACACAACGCAGCAGGCCGAGATCGCAACACTCCACTTCATGTTCTGTTTCCTCGCGGAGTCATGAGAGAAAAAGTTACCGCCAAATCCGATCCGAATCTTAGCAAATTTTCCCTTTGACACAATCACATCATGCTTAGAAATCGAGCAGCTCAGTTCCAATTTGGCACAAGCATCGGAGCATCGCAGCCACATGGGCAATCCTCATTTTCTGATGCCTTATATCGGCGATTTGGACCTGCAATTTCACGCGCTGCTACCCCGCATAATGTTCCTCCCGCTTGCATTCTGGGGCGCGAACTGCGGGCGAAAGCGGCGTTGCCAGGTTGGAAACACTTTAGGACACTGCCCAATTCCTTCGGGCGTGTCCTTCCGCGCGACGCGATTACACAAGTATTACAATCCGAGCGCTTCGCCGCTGCTAGGCTTGAATCAAATGAAACAGGCAGGCACGAGCCACCAAGGAGACTCACACTCGTGAACTTTTTCAAACGGGATAGAACATTTCGGGAACCAGTCGGCAAACTCACTACATTTTTCATGGTCGCATTTCACATAGGTGCGGTTGCAGCGCTTTTCATGTTTACCTGGAAGGCCTTTTTCATCGCGCTGTTTCTGTGGTGGATCGCCGGCAGCCTGGGAATCGGCATTGCCTATCATCGGTTGCTCACGCATCGCGGTTTCAAGACCTATAAATGGTTCGAATATTTCATCACCTTCTGCGCCACGCTGGCGCTGGAAGGCGGCCCGTTTTTCTGGGTCGCGACGCACCGGGTCCATCACCAGAATACTGACGTGGAAGGCGATCCGCACTCGCCGCGTGATGGTGGACTCTGGGCGCACATGGGTTGGATCATGACTGGGCGCACTTTGCACAATCATTCCGCCGCGCTTCTTCCCTACATTCCCGATCTTCGCAAAGACAAGTTCCACACTTTCATCAGCCAATGGCATTGGGTTCCAATTACGGCTCTGGGCATCGGGCTGCTGGTGTTCGGTGGCTGGTCAGTGATGTTTTGGGGGATCTTCTTCCGCACTGTGATGGGCTTACATTTCACATGGCTGGTCAATTCCGCCACGCACATGTGGGGATCACAACGCTTCCTGACCGGAGACACTTCCAAGAACAGCTTCTGGGTCGCGCTGCTGACGTTTGGTGAAGGCTGGCATAACAACCACCATGCTCATCCTCAGGCAGCACGCCATGGTCTGGCATGGTATGAAGTCGACTTCAACTGGTACGGCATTTGTGCCCTGCGCGCCATGGGCCTTATTTGGGACGTAAAAGCCCCTAAACTCAAGGAAGCAGTGAAGCTCAAGCCGGCCAAGGTTCCGCTGGAAACGTTTTCGGCAACTGCCTCGGGTGACGACTAGGCTTTTAGGCAACAAGTAAAAATGGGCGCGCGGTGTAACGATTGCACCGCGCTTTTCCTTTTACTACAAGCCTTGCTGATCTGCGGGCGTCTGCGCAAATCTGCGGCTGATTCCCTCCTCTTCCTTTACAATTTCCTCAGCGACCATGCGCATCAGAAGCAGCGCCAGGACAATTGCGTTCTTCATCACACTGGGTACCTGCCTGGTGGGGCTGGCCATTTATCTCAACATTGTCTGGCTGGTAAATAATTGGCGCAACGTGGTGCCGCTGGTGCTGGGCATCATTTTTTTTGGCATGATCATTGCCGGACTGGTGCTCTACACCATCTTTCTTGTGCGCGAAATCCGCCGCAGCGAGCAGCAGGACAGCTTCCTGAACGCCGTCACCCACGAACTCAAGACGCCGATCACTTCCATCCGCCTCTACCTGCAAACGCTGGAGCGACGCACGTTGAACGACGAGCAGCGCCGCGACTTCTACCGCCTGATGCTGGATGACACTGACCGGCTGATGGGCACCGTGGAACAGGTGTTGCGCGCGGGAGAAATTCGCCAGCGGCGGTCGCGCGATCACTGGAAAGACGTCAACTTCA
>DASYKK010000097.1:0-7194 GCA_035995565.1 Candidatus Angelobacter sp. | reverse complement strand
GCTCCGCGGCCTTATCGCACATGGGGATATCCCGTGGTGCCGGCGCTCTTCGTCGTCGCCGCAGCCGTGCTGCTCTATTACACGTTCATGGACAAACTGCATCATTCCCTGGTCGGGACAATCGTAATGACGCTGGTGATGTTGGCGGGCGTGCCGGTGTATTGGTATTTCGCGAAGCAGAAGAAGATGGCTTAACCACAAAGGACACAAAGGGGCACGAAGGGTCTTACTCAACAGTCTACTTTGTGTTCCTTCGTGTCCTTTGTGGTTAAAGTTCCAATCTACACCCTGCTGAACTCCAGCACCTTTTCAGACGGCCCGGGTTTAGGCGGCGAGAGCCGCTCATAAACCTTCACGTATTCACGCGCCGACGCTGTCCAGGAAAAATCCTTTTTCATGCCGTTCTGCATCAGCTTGAGCCATCCGGCCTGGTCTTTAAAGGCGCGTAGCGCTTCATGAATGCAATTCAGCAGTGCTACCCCGGAATATGCGCTGAACTTGAAGCCCGTGCCTCTGGCCGAAGTCGCGTCCCACGGCTCAATCGTGTCATCAAGGCCGCCCGTGGCCCGAACGATCGGCACCGTACCGTAGCGCAGGCTATACATCTGGTTCAGACCGCTGGGCTCATAGCGCGACGGCATCAGGAACATGTCTGCGCCGGCTTCGATCTTGTGCGCCAGCGCATTGTCATACGCCACCTTGACGGAAATTTTATCCGGATGCTGTTTTTGCAGCTTGAGCAGCATGTCCTGGTATTCCTTGTCGCCGCTGCCCAGCGCGGTAATGATCAGCGGCAGCCGCGCCAGGTCGCTGCCAATATCTTCGATCAGGTCAAAGCCTTTCTGCGCGACAAAGCGCGACACAATGCCGATGACCGGCGTATCGATGGGCGCGCTTTCCATCCCGAACTGGCGCAGCAGATCGTACTTGCACTCCTTCTTGCCCTGAAGGCTTTCCGCTGAATACTGCCGCACGATGTACTTGTCTTTCTCCGGGCTCCACTCGTTGTAATCCACGCCATTTAGAATTCCCGTTAATGATCCCGCGCGCGACTTCAGCACGCCTTCGAGCCCGAATCCATATTCGCTGGTCTGGATCTCCTGCGCGTACTTGCGGCTCACCGTGGTCAGGTGGTCGGAAAAGGTCAGAGCGCCCTTCAGAAAATTCACCTTGCCCCAGAATTCCATCTGGTCAATGGTAAAAAGGTCCCACGGCAGCATGAGCAGCGGCAGCGTATCCGGGGGAAAGACTCCCTGGTAGCCGATATTGTGGATGGTGAACACCGTGCGCGTACCGCGAAAAACCGGATCAGCTTCATAACTGGTGCGCAATAGGATGGGGACCAGCGCGGATTGCCAGTCATGGCAATGGAAAATGTCAGGCACGCCGAGCACCTTGGAAGCTTCCAATACGGCGCGACAATACAGCGCGAAACGCTCGGCGTTGTCGGGATAGTCGCCGGCGGAAGTTCCATAAAGGGCTTCGCGGTCAAAAAATGCCGGATAGTCGATGAAGTAGAATTGCACTCCGGCACGTTTTCCGCCATCGAGCACCGAGCAGAACCGGTATTGATCGTCGAATGGTATGGTAACGCTACGCAAGAGCACCTTGGCGTCGGGCAGCCTGGTCTGTTTATATTTAGGCAGGTAGACGGAAACGGAATGGCCCAGTTCGGCAAGCGCCTGCGGCAGGGCGCCCACAACATCAGCCAGTCCGCCGGTTTTAGCGAACGGCACGCACTCAGAAGCGGCAAAAACGATTTTCACGGGGGCCTCCGTGGTGGCAAATACTGAACACGGCACGAACCTGCTATAGAAAATTCTAAATGGCGGCAACAAAAAGGGCCAATTCGGGAACCGCAAAAAAACCCAAACTGGGCCAGAATTTCCTGGCCGACGTGGGCGCCGCAGAGCAGATTGTCGACGCTCTGGGCGACGTATCCAATTCCGTGGTGGTGGAGATCGGCCCCGGCAAGGGCGCGCTCACGCAGGTGCTGGCACGTAGGGCTTACCGATTGATCGCTGTGGAAGTGGATCGCATGATGTCCACGGAGCTTCGGTTCAAGTACCGTCTTCAGCCGCAAGTCGAGATCATTGAAGCGGACGTGCTAAAGCTCGATTTCCGCACGGTGCTGAACCGCACCATTGGCCCGCTAAACGATCTGCGTCCTCTCAAACCGTCGCGTGCGCGCGTGGTGGGAAACCTGCCGTATTACATCACGTCAGATATCTTGCTGCGGCTCTTTGAATTTCATGAGCAGTTTGACCTGATCGTGATCATGGTGCAGCGCGAGGTGGCTGACCGAATCGCCGCCCGCCCGGGTACGCGCGACTACGGTATGCTGGCCGCCACGGCACAGCTCTATACGAAAGTAGAAAACCTTTTTACCTTGCCGCCAGAAGCATTTTTGCCGCCACCCAAAGTCCATTCTTCAGTTCTACGAATGACGGTCGCGCCCCGGTTTGCTGAATTACAGATTAAGCCAGCGGAGTTCATCGCATTTCTGAGAACCGCCTTTGCCATGAAGCGCAAGACTCTGCTCAACAACCTGAAGAAAGACTATCGCGAAGAACTGATCCGCAGCAGCCTGAAAGATGCAGGCATACGCGCTGATGTTCGAGCAGAAGCGCTGCCGCTGGAAGCCACTGCGCAGGTTTTCCGCAAACTGCAGAATTAACCACGAAGGACACAAAGGAACACAAAGTTTCAAAATCGCTGTTCCTTTGTGAGTCTTTGTACCGCTCATCGAACTGGTTTGCGTGAGCCGACACGATAAACAAAAGGGACACGAAGATCAAAACTTCGTGTCCCTTCGTGTCCTTTGTGGTTAATGCCCTACCTTGGTCTGCCCCGTGAGCCCTCGTCCGAAGATTTCACGTGGCTTTCCGGCGGCGGAGCCGATTGCCGTTGTACTGGTGCTGCCGCGGGCGGCGGTGCAGACTGATGCACGATCGGCGGCGGTGGCGGAGGCGCAGCCTGCTGATGTACCGGAGCCGGTTGTGGTGGCGGCGTGTATTGATGTTCCGGCTGCCGTTGCGGAGGCGGAGTGTAGGACTGTGGCGGCGGGTTGTACTGCCACTCCGGCTGCGGAGCTGCCGGCGTCCCCTGGTTATTTGAACGCGTTACCGGCTCTCGAGGACCCTGGTGGTCGTCACGTGAGCGATTGAAATCGCCTGTACGGTCACCGCTAGCGGGCTGCTGCTCCACGACTTTTGGTCTGTGATCGTCAGGTTTATGCTGCGGTGGAGGAGTGTCAGTCCGCGGCACTCGCGCCACATCGTCATTGGTCAGTACGCGCTTGTCGCCTCGATCTCCATTCGAGCGGCCAAGGGTATGATTAACGCCATCTTGATCCACAGCCCTGCTTCCGCCAGGACCCGAGCTTCTTGTAACCGGGCCGCGGGTTCCCGCAGGTGTTCCCGGCTGATTTCTTCCCGGCCCTCGATCAACAATTCCCCTATTTGGCGGCGGAACGGGAGCATGGAAGCCCGGAGGCGCATTCGCCAGCCGAGGCCTGCTGTACCATCTGTTCCAGCCACCTGGAGCCCAGCACCAGCCGCGTCCATTCACAAACACCCACTGACCGTAGCGGTAAGGCATCCAGCCCCACGGATAGGAAGAAACCCATGTATATCCAAAGCCTGGAGAGTAGCTCCAGTAGCCGTTGCTGAACGGGTCCCAACCAAAGCCCACATTGTTAGGCTGCCAGACGCTGCCGTATCCTGGCGCGTCGTAATATTGGCCGTAATAATTCAGGTCGCTCGCCCCATATTGGTAAGGTGACTGCATATATCCCGAGCGGGCAGAAGCATACGTGCTCAGGTAGTCATCGCGCTGCTTGCTCCATTGGTCAAGACCATCGCTCTCAACGCTTTTATCCAGCGCATACCGCGCCACGTCATTAGGATCAAGAACAAACGTTTCATTTTTCTTGACCGCAACTTCACCGCCGTTTTCAGTGTCGCTGACGCCGACCTCACCCTTCCACACGGCAACTTCCAGGGGATTTGCATTGGTGCTGGTCACGCGAAACGATCCCGAATGCGTCAGCGCAATAGTGCTTCTCTTCACCGTGACGTTGAAGTCACTGTCATCATGTTTGAGGAGCTTAAATTCGGCTTCGCCCTGATCGATGTCCACCGTTGTCATCGTGCCGCCGGATGACGCTCGCGCCAGTCGCGTGAACGCGATCACCGTATTAGGCGCCAGTCGAATGAGGCTGCCATCTTCCAGTTGGACTTCAACCCAGCCGTCAGATCCGGTCTGCAGCCAGTTGCGTTCCGTGAGAGGAACGTTCATGGTCGCGCTTTCATAGCCGTGGCCATTGTCCAGACGGACCTCGCCTTCAACATAGCTGATGCGTACGATCCGCGCCTGCGAGTCGTGCCCATCTTCGTCGTCAAAATCTTGTGCGTGGGAAAGCGGCGCCAGAAAAAATATCAGCGCAAAAATCATGGAAAGGAGCAGCCCTGTCTTGCGGAAGCTTTTTCCGCCCAGGTGCCAGCGACTCATTGAGTTTCGCAACATAAGAGACTGGCGCAGCATAACCAAAGACTGGCGCAGCATAAACCCTCCTAATGCAGGTGCTACTCTATTAGATCGGTCTTTGGCCACTTAGTTTCTTCTTGTTAAGTGTTATTGATGATACTTAACCTTTAAGGTCAGAACTGGGGCATCTCTTCACTTGGAGGTGGCCTTGGCGAGCAGTCTTTGCGCTCTTTGGCGGGCTATATTGAGCACGGTGCGGTCGCCGGCGATGCTTTCCAATGTCGGTGCGACAATTTGCAGTTCCTCCAGGTTGTGGCCCGCAACGGCATCTTCCATGCCTTTCAGCTCTTCTTCCAGGCCCAGCTTGTCAAAGCGGTGCAGAAATACTAACTTGCGCCCGTGTTCGATGGTGCTGGAGATTCCCAGAAAAATGTTCGTGATCTCCGCGATCGCTTTGTTCTCCGTGTAGTCGTATGTCGTCTCAAAGTAGCGATTCGGGTCAGCGTAGGTAAGGGTTTTCTTGCCTGTGCTGGCGACCACATGCTTCTTATAACTGAAATCGCCGCTGAAATAATTGGCTTCTCTGGCGTCACGGAAGAGTTTTTCCTGATTCCGCGACGATAGAGTGAATTCGAATAGGTAATCCGGGTCTGGCCCTGCCTGTTCCGGCGGCGTAAAGGGATTGCGGGAAAGGTACTTGGCAGGGCCGGTAGCCTGAACCGTAATGTTGATGTTCTGCGGTTTGTAGGCTTCCCATACGCGATCAAATGCAATGGTCGGCAGAGTAGGATTTTGGTGCTCGCTCTGTCCCCACAACCCCAGCGCTGCCGGTAAAGCCAGCACCAAAAAAATGAAGCTGGAGCGTTTCATCGTGAGGCCGCTGCATAGCGGCTATTCGTGGCCGCGGTATGAATATGGCAGATGGCGATGGCCAGCGCGTCGGAGGCGTCCGTGGGTTCGGGCGGCACGGCTAGATTCAAGAGCCGCGTGACCATCTGCTGCACCTGGAACTTGTCTGCGCGGCCGTAGCCAACCACGGCGGATTTAATCGACAATGGCGAATATTCCGCTACCTGCAAACCCGAGGAAGACGCCGCCAGCATGGCCACGCCCCTCACTTGTCCCAGCTTAAGCGCGCTCTTCACGTTGATGGCGTAAAACACATCTTCAATGGCGACGACTTCCGGCTGATGTTTGGCGATGATGGCCGTGAGATCAGTAAAGATTTTTTCCAGCTTGGCCGCCATGGGTGTCCCCGATTTCAGCTTGATGGCGCCATTGGCATGACAAACCAGCTTCCGGTCGGACGTTTCTTCCACCACGCCAAAACCGGTGTACTCACTGCCGCAATCGATACCCAGGACACGCATGAACGCAGTGTACACCTAAAATTCATGGCGCTTCGCTTCAAAACCGCTCTCGAATCTGGCGTTGATAGAACTTTCTAGGCCTGGTGGCAGGCGGCTCGGCGCGCAAGCCGGCCTAGCCTTTTTCGTTCTTGCCGGGGGCTTAGACCTTGGAGATAATGCTCGGCGAATTTGAAAGGGAGCACACAATGATCACACTTCTGATTCTTGCAGCAGCAACGTGGATCGGCGGAGCCGGTCTGGGCGTTTGATTTAGCTTTAATGCCGGGGGGAAAGGCCCCGGCATTCTTGTGTCAGCAGCAGCGCGGCTTCTTCAGCATCGCTGCGTCGCGTTCTCGGGTGAAGGCTCGGTAGCTGGCGACCGAGCGGTGGGCATTTGTTCTGAGCAAAAAGCGGTCGTAAGCAGATTCATCGAAGATTTCACGCAAGGCGGCGCGGAGAGTGCGTATCGCCTTCGCAAAAATTGCAGGGGCTGAAGCCCATGTATTTTTGCCCTTGGCGGCACGGCTAAAGCCCGTGCCCTGATACAAAGCAGCACTGCTCTCTCCCGATGCTTCTCCGTGTCTCCGTGCCTTCGTGGTGAGATTTGTCATATCGTTTCCTCGGCGTAGGCTGTCGCCACGAACGGCGTTTCCTGAATCGCAGGCTGCTTGTGCCCGGAGATCACGCTGATCCACTGCGTCGCGGACTCAATCACAATCACGCTGACCAGCACTACCAGAAGCCCGCATACCGCGGCATCAAGCTGATCATTGAAGATTTTGCGTTGCAGCCCGGCTACCGCTGGTGCGACGGCAAGCTGACGCGCGTGCGCCAGCAGTCCGATCAGGGGGTTGGGATTAAAAACTTTGTGCCATGATGCAGCGAACGTCACAGCTACCAGCCAGGCAAGCGGCGCCAGCGTCACCCATATGTAGCGTGCGCGGCCCATCTTTACGATGATGGTCGTCGCCACGCAGAGCGCCACGGCGGCAAGCAACTGATTACAGATGCCAAACAGCGGCCAGAGCGAGTTGATCCCGCCCAGTGGATCACGAATGCCCTGCCAGAGAAAATAACCCCACGCAGCCACAGTGATGGCGCTGGTGGCAACGATGCTGGGATACCAACTTGTCCGGCCAAGCGGCTCCCAGATATGCCCAAGCGCGTCCTGCAGCATGAAGCGCGCAACGCGCGTGCCTGCATCGAGTACCGTCAGGATGAAGAGCGCTTCAAACATGATGGCAAAGTGGTACCAGATTGCCATCAAGGCGGTGCCGCCCAAGCTGTCAGAAAATATCTTGGCCATGCCCAGTGCAAACGCGGGAGCGCCGCCGGTACGGAAGAAGAGCGTCTTCTC
>DASYKK010000096.1:0-4734 GCA_035995565.1 Candidatus Angelobacter sp. | reverse complement strand
TTGAGCTGCGGGACTGTGGGGCGGCAGGAACAGCAACATTACTCATCTGGGCATCTCCTGGAAGTTGGGTGGTACGGGCGAGAAGACGAGTCTTGAGACGCTCAGAATCATAACAGTTTTCGAGCACAGCCTGCGATTGTGGCTGACCAACACTTAATGAATGACAACGGAACAGCGGACGCTATTGCAATGCCTTCTTAGCTTACTGAATGAACATTCATTCAGTCAAGTATAACTCTTGTTTTCAGCCACTTCGATGGACATCTCTAAGTTGTCATCTGTCCTATTTTCTCACTTCATTGGCCCGCGACGAACTGAGCTGCACTGACTTACGTCAAATGAAACAGCCAAAGCGTGTAACTCCCAATCTCATGCCAGGCCGATTCCTGCCGCTTCCAGAAGCTTTGTGGCCTGGAATTGGGTCGCGGCGCTCCGTAAGCAACCACGCCTTCCCGCGCCAGCATCTGCTTGATGCGGAAAATGTGGTAGCCGTCGCTCACGGCCAGGCACGAATGCATGCTGTTGGTAGACATGATGTTGCTGACCCGCCGCGCGGACTCTGCGGTATCGCCGCTCTGGGTTTCGGCGATGAGCTGACTATCGGGGATGCCGAGCGTCTTCAGGTACTCGCGTCCGACTACGCCTTCACTGAACCGGGGATCTTTACCGGAACCGCCGGTGGTAATCACGATGGGCGCAAGTCCGCGATGAAAAAGCTGGGCTGCGCGATCAAGCCGCGCTTTGTACACCGGCGAAGGTCGGCCATCGTATTCAGCCGCTCCGAACACCACGATCGCGTCCGCCGTGCGCGATTCATCCTGGATGGACTGGTTCACAATGCGCCAGTAGACCGCCGCGGCATAGCCGACGGGCGCCAGCACCAGGAGCCACAACAGCCATTTCTGCCAACGCTTGGTTGCCATGCTGGTCACGACTCAGCCGAATCGAAGGAACTCAGCCAGATCGCTTTCAGGAATTGCGCCTTGCCTCAGAACAGTAATGTGCCCGGGATCGCTCATATTGATGATAGTGGAAGCCACATCGCGTGGGCTGGGGCCGCCATCCACGATCATGCTGATGCGGGTGCCCAGTTGTTCGCGCACTCCATCCGCAGTGGTGCATTCGCTGGCCCCGCTGATATTAGCCGACGTCGCAGTGATAGGCACGCCGGCCGCGCGGATTACTTCCACTGCAATACGCGAAGCGGGCACGCGCAGCGCGACGTTGCCGGTATTGGCCGTGACTTTCAGCGGCAGCCGCGAAGATGCTTTCACAATGATTGTCAGCGGTCCGGGCCAGTATTTGCGGGTGATTTCGTAAAATACATCCGGCAGCGGACGCGCCAGGTATTCCGCCTGCTCCACGCTTTCAATCAGAAGCGAGAGCGGCTTGTGCCGGCTGCGGGTCTTCACGTCATAGATCAGGTCAACGGCGCGCAGGTTGAGCGGATCAGCCGCGAGGCCGTAAAAAGTGTCCGTGGGCATGCCGACGACCTGGCCTTGCTTGATGCGGTCGGCGACATAGGAAACCAGACGCATGTCCGGTGTTTCAGGATTGATTTTTAGAATTTCCGCAGGCAATAACGAATCCCCCAACTGAGAAATGCTCGACTGCATGTATGGCGGCTGGCGAGTTCCATTCACGAAAACCCCGCGCAGCACCCCGACAAACGACTAAGAATAAACCAGCTTTCGCAGAAAACCTAGACCCAGGCTTTATCAGTTGCAGCCACGATTCAGTATGATGGCAGTCACATGAATGTTCCCAGGGAGATTGAAAGCAGGCTGCGACGCGTCAGCAGCCGGCAAAACGCGGTGGTCAAAGACCTGCGCAAAGCGCTCAGCCAGGGTGAACCGACCGCTGAGGGTTACATAGCGGTGGAAGGCGTCCGCATGATTGAAGAAGCCATCCGTAGCGGCCTGCGCTTTCAGGCAGTCTTCTTCAGCGAAGCCGGCAGCACGCACGCTACGCGGCTGCTGCCGCAGATCGGCAGCCAGGTTGAAATCCTGCTTTTGCCTGACGAGGTTTTCATCAGCGCGGTCAGCACGGAATCGCCTCAGGGTGTGGCCGCTCTGGTTAAGCTGCGGCCGCATAAATTTGAAGACCTCATGGAAGCAGGCCGAGGGCAGCTAAGCGAAGAGTCCCTGCTGGTGGGCGTCGCCGGCATCCAGGACCCGGGAAATCTTGGGACGATTATCCGCTCAGCCGAAGCCTTCGGCGCTCGCGCCGTCCTGCTGGGTGAAAAGACGGTCAGCCACTTCAATTCCAAGACCGTGCGCGGCTCCGCCGGGTCGTTGTTTCGGCAACCACTGCTGCGCGTGAAGCTCAATGAGAGCATCACAACCTTGAAGCAGCACGGCGTGCGTGTTTTGACGACATCGTCGCACAAGGGCAAACCGCTGCATGAGGCCGACTTCACCGGCGCGGTCATGGTAGTGGTCGGCAATGAAGGCGCAGGCGTGCCGGCGGAAATTCTTTCGCTGGCCGATGAAGTGGTGATGATTCCGCATTCGCCGCGGGTTGAGTCGCTCAATGCCGGCATAGCTGCATCGATCCTGTTGTACGAGGCAGCACGGCAACGGAGCAAACATCTCACCACGGATGAACACGGATAAACGAATCGCACATGTCATCAGTGGTAAGGTTTTTCGGACGGTTTTTCAAGTATGTCGTTATTTCAAGCCCTTCCCGACCAGCAAGGCAAAGGCGCGCGTCCTCTCGCCGACCGTATGCGTCCGCGCACGCTGGATGAATTTGTCGGCCAGGAACACATCGTCGGGCCGGGCAAGCCGTTGCGACTGCAGATTGAGCGCGATGATCCCGGCTCCATCATCTTCTGGGGCCCGCCGGGCACGGGCAAGACCACGCTGGCCCAAATCATCGCGCACGTGACCAAGGCGGAGTTCATTGAGTTCTCCGCCGTGCTCGCCGGTATCAAGGAAATAAAACAGGTTATGGCCGACGCGGAAAAGGCCCGCGCTTATGGCACGCGCACCATTTTATTTATCGACGAAATTCACCGCTTCAACCGCGCACAACAAGACGCTTTTCTTCCGCACGTGGAGCGCGGCAATATTCGGCTGATCGGCGCGACGACGGAAAATCCATCGTTTGAGATCAATGGCGCACTGCTCTCACGCTGTCGCGTTTATATCCTGAACCAGCTGAGCGAAGACCAGATCGTCGTGCTGCTCCGGCGTGCGCTGGAAGATAAAGAACGCGGCCTGGGCAAAATGAATCTGCGCGCTGCCAATGAAGTCCTGCAACAGATTGCCGCCTACACCAGCGGCGACGCCCGCTCCGCTTACAACGTGCTGGAAGTCGCGGCCGCCACCGCAGGAGAGAATGGCGAAATCACTGAGCAGATCATTAAAGACACGCTGCAGAAACGTGTCCTGCTCTATGACAAGTCCGGTGAAGAGCACTACAACCTGATTTCCGCGCTGCACAAGTCTGTCCGCAACAGTGATGCCGACGCATCTCTCTACTGGCTGGTTCGCATGCTTGAATCCGGCGAGGACCCACTCTATATCGCGCGTCGCGTGGTGCGCATGGCTTCTGAAGATATCGGACTGGCCGCGCCGGAAGCGTTGAACCTCTGCCTGTCGGCGAAAGACGCCATTGATTTTCTCGGCATGCCGGAAGCCGGGCTTGCGCTGGCGCAGGCTGTGATCTATCTGGCGCTAGCGCCGAAATCGAACGCACTTTACACCGCCTATGGCGCGGTTCAAGAGGATGTAGAAAAGACCGCGGCCGAACCAGTTCCACTCCACATTCGCAACGCGGTAACGAAATTGATGAAGCAGGTCGGCTACGGCAAAGGCTACCAGTACGCCCATGACCTCGACGAGAAGGTCGCCGACATGGAGTGCATGCCGGATAATCTCCGCGGCCGCGAATACTACCATCCGACCTCAGAAGGCCGGGAAAAACTGCTGGCCCAGAGGATGGAAGAAATCAAACAGCGCAAAGAAGAGTCACGGCAGGCTGAAGAGAACAAACCAAAATCTTCGCAACGCAGAGGAACCAAGGAACAGAGTTGAATTGCAGCTGTTTTAGCTACCCATTCACCAAATTACCCAATTACAAATTCAACTAACTCTTCTCCTGTGCTCCTTCAAAATGCACTTATCCATCACCACAAAAATTCCTGCTTTTCGTGCTTTCTCCGCGGCCTCCTCATGGATCACGCCTTCCTGCAGCCAGATCGCTGGCACCTTCAGCCGGATAGCTTCATCCACTAGTTCGGGCACGAACTCTGAGCGGCGGAATACATCCACGATGTCAATTTTCTCTTCCACCTCCGCGAGCGATGCAACAGCTTTTTCACCCAGGGATCCTTTGATGGATGGATTGACCGGAATAATGCGGTAGCCGTGACTTTGCATGTAAGCGCTCACGCCATAGCTTGGGCGTAGCGGGCTGTCGGAGAGTCCCACTACGGCAATTGTCTTGATGCGTTTCAACAGCTCGCCTATTTCGTCAGTCGCAGTAGTTTTCACTACGCCTCCACAAACCATCTTTGCAATAACATTCTATGGGAAGCCTTGGATAACCCAAAGGTTGTGGTTGGCAATCGTCACACTGCAGGTGTGACTGCGCTGCGCTATTCTTTCTTCGCTCCCCCGCGCGTCGCCTTTTCCGTGTACAGCTTTTGTGCCACTTTACGGATGGTGTCAGGGACATTCTTATTATGACGCAGGCTTTTCAAGTCATAAACTTGAAGCGTCTTGA
>DASYKK010000095.1:0-7731 GCA_035995565.1 Candidatus Angelobacter sp. | reverse complement strand
CTTCAATGTAAACTACAATACCGGCGGCGCCTTCGTTGTCATGGTGTACTCGCGTAAGTGCGCCAACAGTCCACTGGAAGAACGATTTGACTGGCGAATTGAGGGCGGCCGGGCATCACTGCACGGCTACCATTACAAGAGTGGGCTTTAGAATCGCAGCCTGCCCTTAGGGCACCACAAACTCTTGTCGCAGAACGGCTTGCGGTCGAGTAGCGCGCTTTCCGCGGCCTGCTCCTGCCGCTTGTCATGCGACGTTTGGTTAGTCATGGTGGAAATAGAAGAGGTTCCCGTCCAGATCCTTTACGGTGAACTGCCGTAATCCCCACGGCTTTGTTTCCAGTGGATCCACGATGTTCGCACCTAACGCCTTCAGTTCCTGATACGACGCATCGATATCTTCAGCGAATACCCAGTGAACGGCAGGTTCGAACGGCGGCTTCCTCTTCCGAAAGAATATCGCCACATTACCGCGTGACACGGCCCCAATCTCTTTGCCTGGGTAAAGCCATCCAATCTCAAAGCCGAGTGCATCTCTGTAATGCTGTTGGGCGCGTTCGACATCAGCGACCGGCAACTCCGGCACTGGCTGGCCAATCGAGTTCGTTTTCTCTTTTGCGCCCACAGACCTCTCCCGTGCTCTCCTTTATGCAACAAGACCGCCCACTCGTCAAATCAGGACTACCGGGCGCTGGCACCTGCTTGCTCCTCTCCGCTCTTTCGTGTCACACTAAAGAGATTTCCTCTCGTCAAAATGGCAGCTAGAGAGGCATCCGGCGGTTTTCTCGTCGAGTAGAAGGACCTGAACGGACCTCAAAGAGAGCCGCGAGCCCGACCACGCGGCGAGTGGCACTGCTTTAGGAGCAAAAGATTCACCGTCAAACAAAACCGCTGAGCGGTTTGGAGCAACGCGACAAGAAAAAATGGATTTTCGTCTAGCATCAACTTACACACCCAAAGGCGATCAGCCCAACGCCATTGAAGAGCTCACCCGAGGCATTTACGCCGGGGAAAAGCACCAGGTGCTGCTCGGCGTGACCGGCTCGGGCAAAACCTACACCATGGCCAAGGTGATTGAACAGCTCAATCGCCCGGCGCTGGTGCTGGCCCACAACAAGACTCTGGCGGCGCAGCTTTATCACGAGTTCAAGCAGTTCTTTCCCTCGAACGCAGTCGAGTACTTCGTCTCCTATTACGACTATTACCAGCCGGAGGCCTACATTCCGGCCGGCGACGTTTATATCGAAAAAGAATCTACGATCAACGATGAGCTAGATAAGCTTCGGCTCTCCGCCACACGGTCTCTCTTTGAGCGGCGCGACTGCATCATTGTGGCCTCGGTCAGCTGCATTTACGGTCTGGGCTCACCGGAAGCTTATTACGGCATGCTGTTGTTTCTGGAAAAGGGCCAGAAGATCAAGCGCAGCGATATTTTCAGCAAGCTGGTGGAAATTCTTTACGAGCGCAATGACGTGGACTTCAAGCGCGGAACTTTCCGCGTGCGCGGCGACGTGATCGAGGTCTACCCAACGTACGACGACAACGCCTATCGCATTGAACTCTTCGGCGATGAAATCGATTCACTCTCACAGATCGATCCATTGTTCGGCACCGTAAAGCAGAAATACACGCGGCTGCCAATCTATCCCAAGAGCCATTACGTAATGTCGAACACCACCAAGAACCATGCCATTGGGACCATTCTGGACGAGCTGGCGTGGTGGGAAGACGCGCTCCTGAAAGATGGCCGCCTGGTGGAATCGCAACGCATACACCAGCGCACTCGCTTTGACCTGGAGATGATGAAATCTGTTGGTTACTGCCACGGCATTGAGAATTATTCGCGCCACTTCAGCGGACGCAAGCCCGGCGAGCCGCCGCCAACCCTGCTGGATTACGTGCCTCGCGACTTCATCATGTTTCTTGACGAATCCCATCAGACCGTTCCGCAGCTTCACGGCATGTGGCATGGTGATCGCTCCCGCAAAGAAAATCTTGTGCAGTACGGTTTCCGCCTGCCGTCGGCGCTGGATAATCGTCCGCTCAAATTTGAAGAGTTTGAAGAGCGCACGAACCAGCTCATCTACGTTTCCGCCACGCCCGGCCCGTACGAGCTGACGAAATCTTCCGGCGTGGTGGTGGAGCAAATCATACGACCGACCGGCCTGGTGGATCCTCCGGTGGAGATTCGTCCGGTTAAAGGCCAGATTGACGATCTTCTACATGAGATTCGCGACCGCGTCAGCAAGGGCGAACGCGTGCTGGTGACTACGCTGACCAAGCGCATGTCCGAAGATCTGGCTGAGTACTATGCCGAAGTTGGGGTGCGGTGCCGCTACATGCATTCGGAAATTGAAACGCTGGAACGCATCAAGCTGTTGCGCGACCTGCGTAAGGGCGAGTATGACGTGCTGATCGGCATCAACCTGCTGCGCGAAGGCCTGGACCTGCCTGAGGTTTCGCTGGTTGCGATTCTTGATGCCGACAAAGAAGGCTTTCTCCGCTCGGCCGGCTCGCTGATTCAAACCATTGGCCGTTGCGCCCGCAATCTGAATGGCCGCGCCATCCTGTATGCGGATAAAATGACCGACTCGATGAAGCGCGCCATCGACGAGACCGACCGTCGCCGCGCCATCCAGGTGGCTTACAACCAGGAGCATGGCATCACGCCGGAATCGATTATTCGTCCACTCTCCATGTCTCTGGCTGGAATTGCGGAGGCGGATTACGTTGACGTCACGCAAGCCGCCGATGGACTGCCCGACTTTAAGTCTCAGGAAGAGCTGGACGCCTACATTACCGGTATGGAAAGCGATATGCGCGAAGCGGCAAAGAAATTTGAGTTTGAGAAGGCCGCAAAGCTTCGCGACATGGTGCGCGATTTACGCACCAAAGAGTTTCTGTTTACCTGAGGTACGCTATCGCGCGTCTGCTTGCAGGTTCAGGCCCTTAGGCAGCGGCATGAGTTCATCGTAAGTGCTGCATCCGCGCAGGCGCGAGAGGCAGGCGGGTTGTGCTGCTTCCATCATGCGTTTCTGAGTTCAGATTCGTTATTGAACAAGATCATGATGCTGACGAGGGTTTTTGTTGGCAAAATGGCGGGCTTTACACACGGATTGGAAGAGCACCCCTCCGGCAGCGGCATTTTTTGCGATAAAGAAAGTGGAACCCGCGTGCCGTTGCTTATGTAAACGGAAACCTCCGTCACCAGGCCGTCACGCACCACGACTCTCGTGCCAAAAAAAGTGTGCGGCGCAAGGCCTAGCGCGCTTAGAAGGCGATTCGTCCTTACCGTGTGATAAACGCAGTGTGCCTGAAAGCACTGTCCATCCATTTTCTGGAAAGCATTGCGGCCAAGCAGTTCGGCTTCTGTTGTCTTCCCAACCGTCAGACCGTTGATGGCCTCCAGATCGCGCGTAGCGGCTCGCGCGGGCGCGATCATGTCATATCGGATGAAAATACCGACTGCGACAAGAATCAAAACAATGCCTGGAACTAAATATTTTTTCATGGATGTGGCAGCCGGGCCCCGCCAACTAGAATGTCAGCCTGAAACTTTCTTGCGCCGCCGGCACGAGTTTTTGCCGGATTGATTTCGCGGGCTTCTTTTTAGCTGCTTTGGGTACCGGCGCAGGCGTTGGTTCTGGTTCAGGCTCTCCCGTCAATTGCCGCAGACGTTTTTGCAGATCGGATCGCTTCAGCGCACCGCTGAGCCGGTCAACGATATTTCCATCGGCATCAATGAAGACAGTTCCCGGCATTCCCTGATTGACGCCAAAATCCTCAAGACTATCGAGCGTTGCGCCCACCATCACGGTCAACGCGCTACCCTGGTGCTTTCTTATGAACGATTCGATCTGCGGCCTCATGTCCTCATCGTCAATCGACGCGGCGATGAACAACACCCTATCCTGGTAGCGCTTCTGCATTTCGCTCAGCATGGGCATTTCCGCGGCGCACGGCACGCACCAGGTGGCCCAGAAGTTCAGCACCACGGGCCTGCCGCGGTAGTCTTCGAGCTTGTGCGGAGCGCCTTTCAGGTCATGAAGTTCAAGGCTCGGCGCGGCCTCTTGCGCGTTCGCCAGCGCTGAGATCAGCCAAACAAGAACTATCACAGATATCGGGGCCTTTGCCATCACGCCTATATATAACACGGACTCCGCAGCACTCTCTCAGGCATAATTTAGAATCTACTTCGGTCACGGAGGAGTTATCTCTTTGCAGTCGCGCGTCCAATTTTCATTCGATGAAAGCTCCTTCTGACCATGTTTGGCGCCTGCATTTTACTCATCATCGCGATCATGGGCGGTACGCTGCTCACCTTTCTTTTTGATCGCACTGCACCGCGGGCCGCGCGGCTATGCATGGGAGCAGCCATCGGCCTGGCGCTGATGGCTACGGTTGGCTTTCTCCTGGCGTTGGTTCTGGGCCTCGGAGCGGCTAGCATCATTCTTACCTCGGTCATACTGCTGTCGCCGTTGCTGTTGCTGGCAAACCGCGAACGTCGCGCTTTGATCCTTTGCTTGCTACGTCCACAGCCTTCCGCTGCACGGAAATCGAGCGCTGGCGGCATTGGCTATCTGGCTTTTTATCTGGCCATTGCCATCCTGCTGGCCATGGTCTTTGGCCGAGCTGTGTTCGAGCGTCCGGACGGCATTTATACGGGCGTGACCAATAACCTCGGCGACCTGCCTCTGCATCTTCAGGTCATCAACAGCTTTGTTCAGGGCCACAACCTGCCGCCGGAAGATCCCACCTTTGCCGGCGTGCGATTCGCTTATCCCTTTCTGGTCGACTTCCTTACCGCCATGCTGGTGCGGGCGGGCGCGGGGGTGATTCTTGCCATGTGGCTGCAAAACATGGTCATGGCGCTTGCGCTGGTGGGCTTACTGCATTATTGGACAATCCTGCTAACGCGCAACCGTCTTGCCGGATTGATTGCTCCGCTGCTGGTTCTTTTCAATGGAGGTCTAGGATGGTGGCTGCTGTTCTCCGACAGCAGCGGCGGTGACGGCTTCTTTTCCATGTTGGCCAGCCTGCAGCACGATTACACCGTTGTTCCCAACAGCATTTTGCGCTGGGGAAATTCGCTGACTACACTTTTTGTGCCGCAACGCAGCATTCTCTTTGGAATGCCGCTGGCGATAACGATCTTCTGCCAATGGTGGGTAGCCCTCTCGCTAAAAGAAGATGCCCAGACGCCCCCGGCTGATCCGACGGCCACTTCGGCACTCGAACAACCGAACGTGGTCAGCGCAAAAGTTTTAAAATCCCGAAGCAAACGGTCACGCAAGGCCGCCGCCGGGATTCCGCAACCTGAGCCGCAAGGTTTTTACCTTCGGCGAATGCTGGCCGCCGGGCTGTGCGCCGGATTCCTGCCTCTCATCCACGCTCACACATTCCTAGTCGTCATGGCGGTGGCAGTGTGCCTGGCTCTCATCTTCCGTTCCGCCTGGCGAGGCTGGCTTTACTTTTTCATCGTCGCCCTCGTCATCGCCATGCCCGAGGTCGTGTGGCTTGCTAACAGCGGCGGCGTAAACATCGCCAGTTACCTGGGCTGGCAGCCGGGATGGGACCACGGCCAGCACAACATTGTGTGGTTCTGGTTTGTAAACACTGGCTTGTTTATTCCCCTGCTGGTGATTGCCCTGTTCTGGCGACGCGGCACGTTCAAACTGCCTCCGCGACTGGTAAGGTTTTACGTCCCATTTGTTTTTTGTTTCATAGTTCCCAACCTGGTCAAAGTAGCGCCCTGGATCTGGGACAATATTAAGGTCCTGTTTCTGTGGTATGTTGCGTCCGCGCCGCTTGTGGCATGGTTTCTAGCTCGATGGTGGCAGCAACGCTCTTTTTTCCGCTGGCTCGCGCCCGCCGTGCTCGCCACTTTGGTTTTGGCCGGCGCCCTGGATGTCTTGCGTGTGGTCTCAGAAGCGGCTGAATACCAGGAATTTGACGCTTCCGGCATCGCCGCCGCCAGCCTGATTTCTGCCCAGGCTCCCCCCCGCGCCGTGGTCCTGCACGCACCAACCTTCAATTCTCCGGTATTCTTAACTGGCAGGCGCTCCCTGCTCGGCTTCCCGGCTTGGATGTGGTCGCGCGGGCTGGATTATTCTCAGCGTGGTGCTGATATTGAACGCATCTACTCAGGAGATCCCGAGGCGGAAGCCTTGTTGCGGAAGTACAACGTGGATTACGTGCTCGTCGGACCTTTGGAACTTGCGGCGTTCAAGGTCAATGAGCAATTCTGGTCGAAGTACAAAATAGTTTCCCCGGCGAGCGCATATCGCGTGTACCAAATCACAGGGGATTTAAGTAAGTGAGGTTACGAAATGAAGATTGGCATTCTTACCGGCGGCGGTGATTGTCCGGGACTCAACGCGGTAATCCGCGCCATTGTTCGCAAGGGAGTCTTTCATCATAACGACCAGTTCGTCGGCTTTATGGAAGGCTGGCGCGGCGTGCTGGAAAACATCACGCGGCCGCTCGATCTGGAAGCGGTAAAAGGAATTCTGCCTCAGGGTGGCACGATACTGCGCACTTCGCGCACGAACCCGTCCAAGAAAGAAAATGGGATGGAGCGCTGCATTGATAACCTGAAAAAAAACGGCGTTGAAGCGTTGATCGCGCTGGGTGGTGACGATACGCAGTCCGTTTCATTGAAGCTTTTCGATCGCGGCGTGAAAGTTGTGGCCGTCCCCAAGACCATTGACAATGATCTTACCGGCACCGATCTCTGTTTTGGCTTTGACACGGCTGTCAGCATTGCCACGGAAGCTATTGACCGGGTCCACACCACGGCTGAGGCGCACAACCGCGTGATCGTGGTGGAAGTGATGGGTCGTGAAGCCGGCTGGATCGCGATTTACAGCGGCATAGCCGGCGGAGCCGATGTAATCCTGATTCCCGAGCAGCCGTTTGACATCCAGGAGATTGCTGAGACCATCAAGGGCCGCCATGATCGCGGTCGCTACTTCAGCATCATCGTGGTGGCGGAAGGCGCCAAGCTCGCGACACGTGATGCGGAAAATGAGCGCAGAAAGACAGATGAATTTGGGCACGTGCGGCTCGGCGGAATCGGCAACACCTTGGCGGCGGAAATTGAAGCCCGCACCGGCTTTGAAACGCGCGCCGTTGTCCTGGGGCACATACAGCGTGGCGGCTCGCCGACGGCCTTTGATCGCATGCTGGCGACGCGTTACGGCATTGGCGCCATTGATCTGGTGCATCAAGGCAGGTTCGGCCGCATGGTAGCGCTCAAGGGGAATGACATCAGCTCGGTTCCCATCGCTGACGCTGTATCGAAGACGCGCTACGTCAGCCAGGAGTTTATCGATGTAGCAGAGAGCCTGCGCGAAAAACATTCGGAAGAGGTGCGGAGTTCCTAGCTTAAGCTGAAAGCCATTCAATGAGACCAGTTAAGATGGCCGAAGGGATGACACAGATTTCGGCAAAGGCCCGCAGGCGCAGGTCACAAGTACGATCAAATGGCCATGCTGGAGTGCAGGAAGCTACCGCGCGAGATGGCTGGCGGTGGGGCAGTCTCGCCATTCTTTTGGCGGCTGCTTTGTTGCGGTTGATTTACCTGACGCAAAGGCCCCTGCATCACGATGAGGGCGTCAACGGCCTGTTTCTGGTTAACCTCTTCCGCACCGGCTATTACCATTACGATGCCAGCAACTATCACGGTCCATCGCTCTATTACCTGGCGGTAATTCCTACCGCCATCAACAACGT
>DASYKK010000094.1:0-24912 GCA_035995565.1 Candidatus Angelobacter sp. | reverse complement strand
AAACGGGTCGCCATACATGTGATACCCGTTCTGTTCCCAAAATCCTGGTACATCGCGCTCTGTAAATTCCAGACCTCGCACCCACTTCACAGATTTCCAGGCATAAAGATGCGGCACAATCAGCCGTAGAGGATAGCCATGATCGGCCGTAAGCGGTTGGCCGTCATGGTGCGTGGCAAAGAGCACATCGTCGCGGTCAAGATCGATTAAAGGCACATTAGCGGTGAAACCCTGTTCAGCATGCACCACTACATGCTTCACTTCAGGCTTGAGTTTTGCCAGCTTGAGGACTTCCTGGAATGCAACGCCTTGCCAGTCATTGTCAAAGCGGCTCCAGCGCGTAACGCAATGGAAATCACTGTGGGTTTTGACTTTAGGTAGCTTGTTGAACTCTTCCCACGTGATCCGCACCGGTTGTTCCACCAGACCTCGAATGTGGAAGTCCCACCGCGCCGGGTCGAAGCGCGGTACCGAGCCATAGTGCAGCACCGGCCACTTCAAAGTAAGAGACTGGCCGGGCGGTAATCGCCCTGCATGGCGCATCTGCTGCTCTTTCTCTTTGCGCTCATTGCCAGAAAAGATGCCGGAATCGTCTTCCATATGCTCATTCTAAATGGAATGACATGCGAGGATTGCGAATACGCTATGCAACTTGACCCTCGTCCGTGCAAATGACCTATGCAAAAGAAAGCGTCAAAATGCCTTTTAGAAACCTGCGGAGGAGGAAGAGTGTGATTGACTGCCCCCTGCACCGGGTGTAGCATTTGAAGGATCTCAGATGCACCATTTATTTACCAACCCGGCGTCCGCCAGCAACATGGCTATCTGTTGCTGTATGTGTATGTGTACACGCGAGCGGCCGGTGCTGAGCAATTTTTCTTAGATTTTAGACTCAGATTGAAACCGGGGCCGCTCATAACGAGCGGCCTTTTTGCTTTTTATGGTCGCTCACAAGCGACGAGGGCACCCTCATGAAAGAGGAAGGCATGTCAAAGTTGAAGAAGCCAATCGCCATTTACTACGAACACCCACACTGGTTCATTCCACTCTTCAAGGAACTGGAGCGTCGGGGAGTTCCATTCGTCCGCATTGACGCGGCCCAACACCATTTCGATCCCGCCCATTTGAACGGCGAGGGCGGATATTCACTTGTGTTCAACCGAATGAGTCCTTCTGCCTACCGCCGGGGCCATGGCCAAGCGATCTTCTACACGCTCTATTACCTTGACCATCTAGAGCAACGCGGCAAGCGCATCGTGAACGGCCAGAAAGCCTTTCGCTATGAAACATCGAAGGCGTTGCAGCTCTCCCTGCTGGAAAGGCTGGCCCTTCCCTATCCCAAGAGCCGCGTGATCAACAACTCGTCGGACGCAGTACAGGCGTCCGAAGGGTTGCGCTTCCCTATCGTAGTGAAGCCGAACATTGGCGGCAGCGGCGCGGGGGTAACCAAGTTCAACACCCGACAGGAGCTTGAGGCGGCGGCGAAGGCAAACACTCTTGACCTCGGCCTGGACTCAACCGCCCTGGTGCAGGAATTTATTCCTGCTCGCGGCGGACATATCGTTCGCGTCGAGGTAGTCGGCGGTAAGTTTCTCTACGGAATCAAAGTTCACCTTACCGGCGAGACTTTTGATCTCTGTCCCGCCGATATCTGCAAGACTACTGGCGGCCAGGAACTGGCCCGCGCTGCATGCCCTGTCGATGCGCCTAAAACCGGCCTGAGAGTTGAGGGCTATACGCCGTCAGATGAAATCATTCAACAGGTCGAGCGCATTATGCAGGAGGCGCAAATTGAGGTCGGGGGCATCGAGTACATCATTGATGATCGGGACGGCCAGCTTTATTTTTATGACATTAACGCTCTTTCCAACTTCGTTGCTGACGGGCCCAAGGTCATTGGCTTTGACCCATTTGTGCGGCTGGTCGATTTCCTGGAAAAGGAGGCTGCGTCATGAGATACGGATACTGGCTTCCCGTTTTTGGCGGTTGGTTGCGCAATGTAAAAGATGAGCAGATGGAAACCAGTTGGGCTTACGTCAGCCGGCTGGCTCGCCGAAGCGAAGAGATAGGCTTTGACCTGACGTTGATCGCCGAACTGAACCTGAATGATATTAAAGGCCCGGAAGAGCCGTCGCTCGACGCCTGGTCCACTGCGGCTGCCTTGGCTGCTGTTACTCACCGGCTTGAGTTGATGGTCGCAGTGCGCCCTACGTTTCACAATCCCGCACTGCTAGCGAAGCAGGCGGCGAATATCGATCACATCAGCAATGGGCGCGTTTCTCTGAACGTTGTCTCTTCATGGTGGGCGGACGAGGCACGTAAATTTGGCGTGCAGTTCGACCAGCATGACGATCGCTACGCCCGCACCTCAGAGTGGCTGGACGTGGTGGACAAAGCGTGGAAGTACGATCACGTAAATTACGAAGGCAAGTATTACAAGGTGGAAGACCTGATCCTGCAGCCCAAGCCAGTGTCGCATCCGCGTCCAGTGATCTACGCTGGCGGAGAGTCAGAAGCGGCGAAAAATCTGATTTCTCAAAAATGCGACGCGTACGTCATGCACGGCGATCCACCGGAGAAAATTCGCGAGAAAGTTCGCGATCTTTCGGCACGTCGTGAACGATGGGGTTTGCCACCAATGCAGTTTGGTGTCGCGGCTTACGCCATTGTTCGCGATACCGAACGCGAAGCTCAGCAAGAACTGCGGCGCATTACTGACGTCCAGCAGAACGCTGCCGGATACCAGAATTACCAGCAGTGGCTGGCTAACACTCAACTGGAGCAGCGCGTTTCACTGGAAGATTACTCGGTATCGAATCGCGGTCTGCGTTCCGGTCTGGTGGGGACGCCGGAGCAGGTGGCCGAGCGCATTGCCGAATTTGAAGATGCCGGCGCAGGCTTGTTGCTACTGCAATTCAGTCCGCAACTGGAAGAGATGGAGCGCTTTTCACGCCAGGTAATCCGGGCCAATAGCCGGGTACTGGCCACAGCAGTTTAACGACGTTCGCGTCCCGCGAACTGAAGAGATCGGCCAGCCAGCTAAAAATTGTCGGCAGGCTGATTCTTCAGGGCAGCAGACGAGTTCCACGCTCCTTCCCGGGAACTCGTCTGTTGCAAACTTTTAAGGTAGTCTCCGGGCTCAGGCTTGATTGAAAAGCCCTCTAACATCGGCAAGATTTAGCTGGGCAAAATCATTTACAACCAAGTCAGCGCCGGCCGCCTTTAACAGGTATCCTCTGCCGCTGGCAGCGACGGCCAGACACATCATTCCGGCAGTTTTCGCAGCGGTCACGCCCGCAACCGCGTCCTCACACGCCAGAACGCGACTTGGACTGACTTCCAGAGCTTGTGCTGCGTGGAGAAAAAGAGCTGGATCGGGTTTGCCGCGGGCAACATCCTCTCCCGTTACGACAGCGCTAAACCGGCTGCGTAGATCGAACATATCCAGGGCTCGCTCTACGCGCGACCGGCTACCAGAAGTTGCTATGGCGCTTGGCAGTCCGATGGCATCAAGCTGGGCCAGAAAGTCGACAAAACCTACGACAAGTTTGATTTCATGCGCACGCGCCTGAAATAACTTATCTTTTTCCTGACCATAATCCCTGACTTGCTCGGGAGAAACGTCGCCGAGAAAATGACGCAGGATCTCCTCGCGTTTGGAGCCTTCCTGGACAAAAGAAAGCTCTGCATCGCTCACCACCTTACCTTGGGAGAGGAGAAAATCTCTCCAGGTCTGCAAGTGCACTGGATGGCTATCTACAATGACACCGTCAAAATCGAAAATGACACCAGCAAGCGTTTCGAGTCTCATTGACATGTCCCGGGCCGCTGTACCTGAGCTAATCCGGGCCATGACTGTTGAGCGTGCCGGTAATTCGATATCGTGCCAATGTCCAATAAGTATTCGGAAATCGGGTACGCGGTTATTCTCCCGATCATCTTTGGGAGCAGATCAAAGCCAATGTCGGCAGGGCGTTGATCCGGAAGACACTCAAAGATTTCCTGTCCGGCGACCATCACGCCGGAAAAAGCCCAGTTGCTGGCAGGCTGCTTTGGCTTCTCCACGAACTCACGTACGATTGCGTTTTCGTCGATGGTGACCACTCCGCACCGCGATGGGTCAGGAACCCGGCAGATGCCAAGCGTGATCGGAAGACGCCGTTGCTGGTGGAACTTAAACATCTGAAGTAAATCACCATTGGTAAGCACATCGGCGTAAAGAACATGAAAGGCATTTTCGCTGGCGACAAAATCGCGATTTTCCCTCAACGTTCCAGCGCTGCCAAGCAATTGCGGTTCTTCTGCGATGCGCATCCGCACTCCGGTTTTTTGTTCCGCGGCAAATTGCCGAATGGCTTGAGAGTGCGCATGCGTGTTGACAAGCACGTCAGTGATTCCAGCAGCTTTGCAGTTGTTAAGCCATATCTCTAGCAGAGGAACGCCCTGAATGGGCAGCAGGCATTTGGGAGCCCGGTCAGTCAATGGGCGAAGCCGGGTGCCGTTTCCGGCGGCCAGGATAAAAGCCTTCATGAGATAAGAGTAAATGAGGCCGGCTAAGCGTTGGATCGCTACCTTAACCGGCCGATACGGACATGACTAGACTCAACTGCTTAAGCTTCCACTGCCACGCAGACTCGATCATTTCCTGAAGAGAAGAGTGCTCGGGATTCCAGCCCAGCTCATGCATAATGCGGTTTGGGCTGGCACACAGAACCGCAGGATCGCCTTCTCGACGGGCGCTCACCCGCAACGGGACCACACGGCCTGTGACTTCGGCTGCGGCGCTGCAGACTTCTCGAACGGAGTAGCTTTTCCCCAGTCCAAGGTTGTACACCCTCATGCCCGGGGTATTTAGATTTTGCAAAGCGCAAATATGCGCATTGGCAATATCCAGCACGTGGACGTAATCGCGCAGACATGTGCCATCCGGCGTGTCATATTCATCGCCATATATGTTAAACACCTTGCGTTCGCCGCTTGCAACCTGTAGCAGAAGCGGAATAATGTGCGTTTCAGGGTCGTGGCGTTCTCCCAATTCTGGCGTCGCGCCGGAAGCGTTGAAGTACCGCAACGCAGTCACGCTCCATCCATAAGCACGGGCATACCAGTCAAGAATGCGCTCGAACATCAACTTGGTTTCCCCATAAGAATTGACTGGTTTCTTCGGATCATTCTCATCAATGGGGAAACGAACCGGAGTGCCGTACACCGCCGCTGAAGATGAGAACACAAAGTTCTTAATATCCGCCGCGCGCAATACTTCCAGCATAACGATGCCCGAAGCTACGTTGTGCTGAAAAAACATTCCTGGATTGCTCACCGACTCAGGGATCAGTGCCTTGGCGGCGAAATGGAAAACAGCGTCGAACCGAATATGGCTAACCAGGGACTGCATTGCGCTCTGGTTACCAATGTCAATCTGGAAGAAAGCAGCGCCTGAAGGAACTGCCTCCCTGCACCCGGTGGAGAGATCATCAACAATCGTAACCGAATGCCCCTTCCTTAGGAGTTCAGCACAACAAACTGACCCGACATATCCGGCGCCACCGGTAACCAAAACATTTGCCATTACTACACCCCTGATCCGCGCAAGACCCGTATCGGGGTCTTGATGAGTATCTTCAGGTCAAACAAGAGTGACCAGTTCTCCACGTAAAACAAGTCCATGCTGATTCGCCGTTCATAGCCGGCTTGCTGATCGCCACTAACCTGCCAATAACCGGTCAAGCCGGGCTTCATTTGAGCAAAGATCCAGCCTGCATCACCGTATTTCTTGAGCTCGATTGGAGTTATCATTCGCGGACCGACGAGGCTCATCTGCCCCTTGAGTACGTTCCAGAACTGAGGCAGTTCATCCAGGCGAGTCCGGCGCAATATTGTTCCGATAAGCGTGACGCGCGGATCATCTTTCAATTTGAAATTCACTTCAAATTGCCGGCGCAGATTCGCATCGCGCCTCAGCACTTGATCGGCATCCGTTCGCATGGTTCTCAACTTCAAGGCGTCAAACTCTCCCTTTGGACCCACCACGCGCCGGCGGAAGAAAGCAGGACCGCCGTCATGGAGCTTAATCCTTAGCGCCAGAATACATATGAGCGGCATGGACAGCATCAGCAGAACTGAGGCTCCAGCAATATCTATTGATCTCTTCGCCACTTGATTCCACTTTGTCAAACGCAGTCGCTGAGGGCATGCGACGTGTGACGCTTTCGTGACGGCAAATGCGGGCACTTTAGTCTCCGGCGATAGCGGGTTCGTTGGTCTTGGCCACCTTGGTAGAGAGCAAAAAGAGGTCGGAATCCACCATCATCCGAATCAGTTCCTCAAATGTAACTGTTGGCTTCCAGCCGAGCACTCTGTTTGCCTTGCCAGGATTTCCCCTGAGGGGATCGTCTTCCACGGGCCGCAGCAGACCCGGATCAATCTCCACATATTCGCTCCAGTCCAGACCGACATGACCAAAAGCAATTTCCAGCAATTGCTTTACCCTATGAGTGACGCCAGTGGCGATAACAAAGTCGTCTGGCGAGGGCTGTTGCAACATCAGCCACATGGCGCGAACATAATCGCCGGCAAAACCCCAATCGCGCCGGCCTTCAATATTTCCCATCTTTAACTTGTCGGCCAATCCCAGCTTGATCCGAGCAGCGTGTTGCGACACTTTACGCGTGACAAACTCGGCCGCCCTCCTGGGAGATTCATGGTTGAAGGCGATGCAAGAGCAGGCAAACATACCATAACTCTCACGGTAATTAATCGCAATATGATGGGCAAACATTTTGGCCGCGCCATATGGATTGCGCGGGCGCAGGCGGGTGGCTTCGTTTTGCGATGCCTCGTCAGACTTGCCGAAAATCTCTGAGCTGGATACCTGGACAAACCTCGCTTGAGGCGCGTGCCGTCGAATGGATTCGAGCATCCTGAGTGCGCCCATGCCCGTGACTTCCATGGTCAAAAGCGGCTGAGTCCAGGAAACCGGTACGAACGTCTGACTGGCCAGATTGTAAACTTCGTCCGGCTTAGCTTGTTGCATGGCCCGATCGAGCGAAGTCTGGTCAGTAAGATCGGCCTCAAGGTAATTGATCCGTTTTCGGAGAGTGACAACATTCTCACGATTCGCGCGTGCGATGTTACGCACAATTCCGTAAACTTCGTATCCCTTTTCCAGCAGCAGCTCAGCTAGATACGAACCATCCTGACCGGTCACTCCTGTTATTAAAGCTCGCATTCGACGGAACACCCCTAAAGGCTTTGAATTAACTTACCGGCTGCGATACGGATCGATTTACGTGATGATATACCGATATCGTCTCTTGCGCTGCTTTGTCCCAGGAAAAATCAGCAGCTCTCCTTAGGGCATCAGATTTTTTTTGCTGTAACTCATCAGGACTACGCAACAGCGCCACCAAAGCCCTTGCCATTCCATGAATATCAAACGGCCTAAAGCATTGAGCCCCCGCGCCCGCTATTTCAGGCAGCGAACCGCGATCCGAAGTAATCACTGGACAGCCGCATGACATAGCCTCCACCAGAGGAAGGCCGAAGCCCTCGTAGAGTGAAGGCATCACGAACGCGTGCGCGTGGCGGAAGAGAGCAGCGAGGTCTTTCGCATTCACATAGCCAAGATGATGCAACTTAAGCCTTCTGGCAACCTCGTCGCCGGGTAACATGCCCTTCTTGGCGTGGCCATACACGACAGTCTGAAACTCTACATCCGGCTCTCTGCGAGCTGCCTCCAAAGCCAGAAGCGCACTCGCCAGGTTCTTTGTACGCCAATTGCGAGCGCTGGCTACAACGACAAACGGCTTTCTAATGCGATACCGCTCTTGCAGAAGCATCTCTTCGTCTTCCCCTCCGCTCGGATGAAAAATCTGCCGCTCGGCGGCAAGGTGCACCGTCGAAATTCGGTCTGACACCACCCCCAGTATTTTCTCAATATCGAGTGCGGTGCTTTGAGAATCAGCGATGAGGTGCGCTGCTCGACGCGCCACCGTGCGGTATCCTGCTTGCACCAACTTCTGCTTCGGCCAGAAATAAACAGGAAAAAGAAATGGAATAAGGTCGTGAATGGTGACAACAACAGGACACTTCAGCAACGGGGCCGCGTAAAAGGGACAGTGAAACAGATCGAGCTTGTCCCGTTTCTCAAGACGCCGGAATTCGAGAGACGCGAGAGGAGAATATTTCCCGGAAGACACAGGAACGACTTGCAGCGATCGCGCATCGAGCCCGGGCACCGGGTTGCTCGGATCAACGTAGACCACTAATTCACAACCTGCTCGGACCAGGGCTGGCAGCAGACCCGCGACGTAAGTCCCTACTCCGGAGTTGTTATACCAGCGAGCGTCAAATCCCACGCGCATTTCTTAGTGTGCCCTGTTAATGCTTAACCAAGCAGTATTGTTTACTTACATAGCCGGGGCGCGGCTCTTGGGCCAGGTATTGGAGATTGCCGGAAAACGAAGGCTCACAGGAATTCGTGATCTGAACATCGACGACCTGCGCTCCGCTCTGGGCAATCAATTTCCGAATCACAGACTCCTTGATGTAATGCATCTCCATCGCGCAAGGCTTTTGAACGCCGAAGATGGATTGTAGCCGGCTGCGTAACGCCAATTTGATCCGGAACTTTGCAATTTTGTCTGCGCGTAAGTCTTCCGGAAGTTGGAAGATTAACAGTCCTCCGGGTTTCAACACTCGGACAAGTTCGGAAATATATTTGTGGCTGTGAGGCGTCGCGATATGCTGCAGGACAATGCTGGTGTAAATAAATCCAAAATGGTTATTCGGCAAGGCCGGAAGCTCGGCGGTTTCATTCAATAGAAAACGGCAGTTCGGGACATCGCAGTTCAGCTCTTGCGCCAGGCGGATCATCGTAGGCGAAATATCCACGCCGCAACATTCAGGAAAATATTCGGCCAGCGCGCGAGTCAAGCGGCCGACGCCACAGCCAAAGTCCAGAGCAGGCGACGCTCGGTCAATGCAAACGCCGATTCTAGCGGCATAGCTAAGGACTACTTCTACCTCTTTGCGACCAGTGGCGAACAAGTCGCCCCTGGTCCAGCGGCTGTGGCTCTTACTGGGATCGGTGCATATTGCCCACAGCGGATCCGCTTGCGCGAGTCCCTCCCAGTTTCGTTGCAGTTCTTTAAGTGAGTTCATGGCTTGCGAGAGACCATCCAGATGGTGTCGTATCGATTGATCTTAAGAGTCGCATGCAGCAACCGATGCAATGTGTAATAAAGGCTATCCAGAAACAACCGTACACCGCTCGAAACATAATAAGGATCGAGCGACTCTTCCACGATCTGCAGGCCGGAGTCTTCAAGAAGCCGACGTAAGACCGATGGCGCAAAGTGTGAGAGATGGATTTCACGTGATGCACCGGCCTGCGAAATTCCCAGCATCGGACTGAATTTCTGAAAGGGTCCAAGGCCCAGCCGTTTTCCCAACTTCTTGATCTTTGAACTCCACGCCAGGATGTCATTCGGCACTGCTACCAGCAGCATGCCTGAAGGTTTTAATATGGACCGGCATTGATCGATCAATATCCTCGGATCGGGCACGTGCTCCAACACGTGGAACAGGGTAATGTTATCGAAGGAGCCGGGCGGTAGATCCAACTCCTGAAGCTGCCCGGCGAGCATTGCCAGACCATATCTCTCTTTTGCAATGGCGACTGCGCTTTCAGAGACTTCCGTGCCGGTGACGGTTGTAAACAGCGGCTGCGCGTGATGAAGGAATTGTCCGATGCCTGCGCCAATATCCAGCAGACTACCGCCGGCACTCCGAGGTAACAGCTTCTTTAGCCGACGCTTCCATAACATGTCACGGGCCCGTTCCTCTGTCAGCCATAGGTTGTACTTCCCCATTTGCGAGTAAAATGCGCTGACTTGAGCGAAAGACGGCCTGGGGCTGTCGAACACATATCCGCAGGAATCGCAGCGGCAGAAATTGAATTCCAGGTCCACTTTCTGTATGCGATCACTCCGGCATAGGTTGCAGGACAGCACAACCTCCATTTCGCTTGTCTCTTGTGCGATCATCAAGCAGCCTGCCTAATCTGCCCGAGACGAGAGGCATGTGCAGTTAATAATGCCAACATAAGAAAAAACAAGGCTGTTACCTGCGGCGTCGTATGAAAAAGGTAGTCAACCGTTCCATGAACCAGCACGCCGCAGATAGCGACAAATGCTGCGAGGGCGATCATCTTATCGAAGTGGCTTTGCGTCACGCGCCTTTGCTTCAAAGCAGTTCGCAATGAAAGCACACTTAATATACCGAAGACCAGGAAGCCTACCAGTCCGGTTTCCGCCAGAAGTTCAAGGTATAAATTGTGGGCATCGCCTGTCCATCCATCGGGCAGGTTCAAGAGACCGCCCATAAGGCCGCGAAGATTCCCGAAGCCAATGCCGAATACAGGGGAGTGGGCGAAGAGAGTGAAAGCACCGCTCCAGATCGCCAGACGAGAGACTGCGGTGAAATCGTCAATTTCACCCAGCCGCTGAAAGAACACTCCGGCTGCAGCGGCAACGATCAGACAAGCAACCAGCACAATCGCAGCCCGTCGTATCCTGGTTTTACGATCACGGGCTGACAAGCATGCATTTATCAACAGCATGGCAACGAAAGCAATCAGTCCCCCACGGCTCTGCGTGAGCAGGAGAGAAACACCCGCGAGAACCAGACACCATCTGCTTAAGGTACGAAGAACAGGATCACTGCCGCCTCCCGCAAATGCCAAACAGAACGGCAAAACCAGATTGATGTATCCAGCAAGACCGTTGTAGTGCTCAAGAAATGACGTGATGCGACCTTCCCATGCCGGTATCTGTGAGATTTCTTCTTGTACGGGATAAAGCATGTCATACAGTGCGGAGTAACCTCCGGTGAGCGCCTGCCAAAGACCAAAAATCGCAACTGCGATGGTTGAGACCATTAATGCTTTCAGCAAAATTCGAGTGTTGTCCTCCGTCTCGCTCCAGTCGAGAATGACATAATAAAAACCAACATAGGATGCCAGGCGCATCAGTTCGCGCTCGGCATCGAGTGTGAGAGGGTTCAGAAGCACCCCGGACGCACTAGCTACAACAAGATAAATAAGGATCGTTCGCGTCAACCAGCCAGACCCAAGCCAGTTGCGTAGATCTTTAGCGTGGGTCAGGCGATAAACGAAAATGCCGGCGAAGAAGCTGAATCGCACCAGTGTGCTGAGATCGCGCACAGGAAAATCCCAGTTGAGAAAAGGCGTGATAGGCAAGAAAAAGACAACAACCGGAAGTAATGGCTTGAATCTGAGTGCAGCGAGGACAAACACCGCTCCTGCGACAGCCAGCGGCAGCGCTACAGGACTTACAAGAGCAGTACCAGCCAAGGTAAGAGTAGTTCCGATTATCAGCAGTTCTTCGAGCCAGCCGGGAAGTTCGAGAACAATCGGTCGGGATGTGACTGGACATTCCATCGCAGTTTAGTGATGGCCTCTCTCAGCCACTTTCGTCAGCACGTTAAGTGTCTCACGGGCACAACGCTGCCAGGTGAAGTTGCGTGCCCGATCAATTCCCTTTTGCCGCAAGTTATTGCTCAATTCAGAATCGCGCAACACCGCATACATGCATGACGCCATATCTTCGATAGACAGCGGATTGAAGTAGGCAAGAGCATTCCCGGAAATCTCCGGCAGGCATGACGCGCGCGACGCAACTGTCGGCACTCCACAGGCCATGGCCTCAACCATGGGCAGTGAAAAGCCTTCGTATAGTGACGGAACCACGGCCAAGCCGGCCCCTTTGATCAGCAGCGCTAAGTCAGCATCGGCCAGCACGCCCGCAAGGATTACTTTGCCCCTGCCGCTATTTCTTGCAGCTGAGTTCACAATTTCGCCAGAAGCCCAGCCCAGTTGCCCTGCCAGCACCAGGTCGAAGTCCAGATCAGCATGGTCCGCCAGCATCAGATGGTACGCCTCGATCAACCGCTTAAGGTTCTTGCGGGGCTGAATGGTTCCGTGATGAAGCAGGTACGGCTTTTCGATTCCAAGCCGGGAACGCAACGCGACAAGAGCGGCCGCGTCTGGCGGCTTAGTATTGAAGAGACCCTGGTCGCAGCCGTCATGAATTACAACAACTTTCTCTTCGGGCGCGCCAAGCAAAGCCACGATATCCCTCTTTGAGCATTCGGAGGACGTAATGATCGCGCGACAGAATCGGGCACAGCCCTTGAGCAAGAGACGCTGGATCATGCTTACCTTGGCGGAATGCGAGGGCATGGTAATGGGCGTAACGTCATGGATGGTGCAGACTGAAGGCACATAGCCCATCGGGAGGGTAGCTGCCGTAGGGATAAACATTACATCGGCGCGACATTGTAACGCGGAAATACCGGCGCCGCCGAACCTCCACAAGCGATCGTAATCGAGCAATGCCGAAGAGCAAAGTTCAAAACGCTCTTCCGGGGCGATGCGAATAGCGTCATTGCCGTTGCGGCTGGAGGCAAAGAGCGAAAAGCGCAAGGCGGAATCCTGATGGGCAAACCTCTTAAACTCACGAAGCAGGTTTTGGGTGTAGACGTAGGTTCCCTGGCAGCGAAAACGGCTGGCGAGCGTCCATGAATCCACTGCGATTCTCACAGCGCAGCTCCTGCGGCGCGAGAATGTACTTCGCGCCTGCCTGCAAGCTGCTCCAGCACACCAAGCGTTTCTTCCGCGCAGAGATCCCAGCTAAATTTCTGTGCGCGTTCCCGTCCCAGGTGAGCAAGTTCGGCCTGCAGATCAGGGGAGAGCAGTACCTCTTCCATGCGAGCCGCCATATCTTCGACCGAGCGAGGATCAAAATAACGCAGAACCCCGCCGGAGACCTCTGCCAGACAGGAGTTGTTGGAGGCAATTGTGGGAACACCGCACGCCATGGCTTCGACCATTGGAAGACAAAAACCCTCATAGAGCGACGGGATTACTTCCAGTGAGGCTCCGCGCACGAGTAAAGACAAATCGTGATCACTCAACGCGCCAGTCAGTATCACTTTGTCACGATCATTCTCGTCGGCCTTAGCGGCGCTTACCGTTTCTGCATGTTGCCAGGCGAGCAGCCCGGCAAGAACAAGATCGAAGTCCAATTGAGGGTTTCGGGCGAGCACGCGACGGTAAGCGGCAATAAGGCGCGGAAGATTTTTGCGCGGCTGGATTGCGCCGTGGTGAAGGATGTATGGCCTGGTAATGCCTAAGCGGAGGCGGAATTGCCGGAGCAATTCTTGTTGTGGCGGCGCACTATTGAAGAGCGCTCGGTCATAACCTTCATAAACAACATGAACTTTCGACTCCGGGACGCCGCAAATGCGAACAATATCCTGCCGTGAATTTTCTGAGACGGTAATAATCGCGGCTGAGGATTTCGCGGAGCGCGTCAGCAAGAAACGCAATAGCAAGGCAATGCGCCTAGGGAAACATGGCATCACCATGGGAGTGAGGTCGTGGATAACGGTTACGGTAGGAAGCAGAGTGCTAATGGAGAGCGAGGCACCGTGGGGGTTGAGCATTATGTCCGCGCCATCGAGAAAGGCAGCGGCGGTCGCGCCACCGTAACGCCATAGGCGATCGAATCGCATCAAGGAGGAATTGCGCGGACGGAGACCTGGCCCTTCTGCGAATTTGCCAGAGGTTGATTCTGCCTCTGAAGGAAGAAATGGCCGGATTTCAACGTCCCCAGGCTGCGCGCGACGAAGCGCACCCAGCAGGTTGCGCGTGTATACCTGAATCCCATGGTGGTTATATCGCGATTTAAGCGCGGACGCATCAAATGCGACCTTCAGCAATTCAGAAGTGCCGCGGGCCTTCATGCGAATGCCGCTCTTGGCAGTGGCAGTTGCAAAGCCTGGTGATACGCCGCCAATGCTTGCCGTGCTGTTTCTTTCCAATTGAAGCGAAGCAGGTTTCTATGTCCTTCCGCGATGAGAGATGTCCGCACGGCATCGTCAGAAAAAGCGCGGACAACCTGCCTAGCCATTTCTTCCGGGTTATGCGGATCAAAGTACAGCGCCGCTTTGCCCGCAACTTCCGGCAGCGACGTCGTGGAAGAGCAGACCACGGGAGTTCCACATGCCATGGCCTCAAGCACGGTGAAACCGAATCCTTCATAGATCGACGGGCAGACGTAAACGCGAGCGCCGGAATACAGGGCGCGGAGGTCGCTGTCATTTACAAAGCCCGTGAAAATGACGTGTGCCGCAATCCCAAGCTCACAAGCGAGCCCACGAAGGACAGGTTCGCCTTCAGCCATTGGGCCGGCTATCACTAGTTGGGCCTGGCATCCGCTCTGGAGCATCTTGCGGAAAGCAGTCAACAAGCCAGCATGATTTTTGCGGAGTTTATAAATGCCTACACACAAGACATAGTCGCGATCGATGCCAAGTCTGGAACGCACAGAAGCCACCCGCGCGGCGGCTGCTTCCGAATGAAAGAATGGATCGACCGCCGGATACACCACCTCGATTTTCTCCGGATCTGTGTTCAGATACCGCACGATCTCATTTCTGGAGTGCTCGGAATCGGTGATGATGCCAGTCGCCACGCGAGAGCAAGCGTTCATCATGATGCGATAGTAGAGGCGTCCGGCGCGCGACGGGAGGTCCTGGGGACAAGCCATGTAGATCACATCATGAATGGTGGCCACGGCCGGGCAAGGTCGCACCAGGGGCAGAAGAAAATGTGGGGAGTGCAACAGATCAACTTTATGCCGGCTGAGGATGCGTGGCAGCTCGAACTGCTCCCGCAAGGAATAATACTTCAGGGGAGTGCAAAGCTTTTCTGCCTTCAGCGCATGAATCAAGTGCTCGCCTTCCGGCGGCAGTATGAGCAGATATTCGTGTTCCGGCGCCTGAGCAATGATGGATTCGCTAAGGCACTTCATGTACCTGCCAATTCCCGGATTGCCAATTCTCCGCAAGTCGAAAGCAATTTTCATGCAGAGCCTTAAAATGATGCCGCCCGGGCCATCAGGGCTTTTGTGTTTCCGCTAAGCAGACTTTCGCGCACGGCGACAAAAATCGAATGAATAGTGGCGTGGTGAAGGTCTTCAATCAGCTGCACATTATCGGAAGGAATGATGGCGCAAACGTCACAAAGGGACTTCATCTGTCCCCCCTGGAAGCCGCTCAGTCCCACGGTCAGGGCCCCGAATTGTCTTGCAGTTTCCAGGGCCAGCAAGACATTGGGCGAATCACCGCTGGTGCTGATAGCAAAAGCAACGTCGCGGGGCTTAATAAAAGTCTTAAGCTGTTCGGAAAAAATCCGCTCATATCCAAAATCATTTGCCCAGGCGCTTATTAATGAAGCATTGTCAGTGAGCGCCATGACCCTGGGCCGCGTACCCGCGCTAAGCCCACTGGCGCCTTTGTTTATGTCGCACATCATGTGGGAGGCGCTGGAGGCACTTCCACCATTTCCAAAGACATAAATGGTCCGCTGTTCAGCGAACGCTTCCAGGAAGATAGACACAATCCGGTTGATGGCGCTGTATGGAAGCCGGGGAACCAAGGTGCTGAGATCTTGAAAATATTGTCTAATGAAAAGGTCTGCGTTGTGATGTTCCCAATCGCGGCCTTCGTGTCTGGGAGACATGAGTTGCTCCTACTCAGAATTTTCCAATGCCGGCTTCTATCTCTTACCTGTGCTTGCCCCGGAACCTTCCCAGGACAGAGCGAAATTCTCCCGCAATATCGGCTGCCAGCAAACGGTAAGGATCGTCGATTGGGACCCGCTGCCAATAATATTTGCCGACTGCCCAGAAGCATGCCAGGAGAAACGCACCGAACACGCTGCCGGCGACAACCAGGCTACGAATGGGGCTCGATCGTTTCTCCGACGCAACTCCCGCATCCATGACACGAACAATGGGCAATTCTTTAGCTTCCTGGATCCTGGCCATTTCAAATTGCTGGGTCACGAAGGCGTACACCGCTTCCTGTATCTTGGCCTCGCGATAGAGCTCGGCATAACGGGAGCCAAGTCCAGGCAGCGTGTGCATCGAGGGATAAGGCGCCGACCAGCCGGCGACCGATTCCGCAGAGGCCGCCTCATTGCTTTGGCCAATGAGCTTCTTGAGCTGGGACTGTAGTTCAGCCATGCGTGCCTTAAGCGTACGGACTCTCACATTGTCGTCAGAATATATTTGTTGCAGTCCCTTCAGTTCGGTTTCACTGGCAATCAATTCGCCCTGCATGCGAGCGGCGGCATCCATCACCGCACGACCCTCGTTCTGAGGATCGACCATGGAATTCTTAGTGGTGAACTGGCTTAGGGATGCGGTCGCGCGAGACAAATCCTGCTTGGCAGTGGAAAGGCGTTCTTCAAGGAACTGGCGTTCGCGATGGGCTGAAGACGTGTTGAGGTCGACGGCAAGCCGATTCAACTCGTCAACGTAAGCGTTGGCGATCTGCGCAGCGATCTTTGGCTCATAATCGGTTACCGTAAGCGTTATAACGCCGCTTTTCTTGTCTTCTTCGATATCAGTAAACTTAGCCAGCTTTTTGCGTGCCTCAAAGTACGTACTTTTGCCGTAGCGAGAACGCAAATCAAAACGATTAATCAAGCGATCCTGTACTGTGCGACTCTTCAGTACCTCTACATAAAATGCACCGGGCGTCTTGGCACCGAGCAAACTAGCAGCGTCCAGTCCAAAACCCATACTTGAATTGTCACTGCCGATGGCCTTGCTTAGAAGACCCATCATAGAACTGCTGCCACTGCTGCTGGAGTTTTCTCCGGGAACAAATCTGACAGCTGACTTGTAATGCGAAGGAACCAAAAATGCCAAGAGGATGGAAGCGATGAGCGTTTTCCAGGTTACAGCCCAAAGAAAGCGGCGCGACCGCCAAAGTATCCAGAGTTTTTCTCCTTTCCTGTCCTCAGGCTCGGGGACGGACGAGTATCTCTTCTCCAGTTCCGGATGAATCGAGGGGGCATAAATCGGTACGGCGGCCTGGCCCCTAGTTTCCACGTTGCAGTCTCCAGTGCGGCCAATATGTTAATTGAAATGAAGCGGTAAAATCATTTTGTTTTTTGCCCGCCGACAACAAGGGGAAATTCCACCACTCATACTGCAAGAAGGTTGAAAGAGAGACTTTTTGAGTCAGCGCCCATTCTGATTTGAAGTGAATGTCTCTCAAATTCCCCCCCTGGAGGAACATGCTGTCAGCAATCTCGCTTCGATATCCGACCTGCAACGTCTTATCGGAAGCGACCCAGTAAGTGGTGTCGGCACGCAGAGCGATTCCCTGCCGCCCTACGGTTGCGTTGCCCAGAATATTGCCTTTATTGGTATAGCCATCGAGATAGCGCGTATTCCAGTAAAAGAACCCGCCTTGCGGAGTCTGGATCAGTCCGGGCAGATTGGTGAATGCAGCTTCCAGGCGGAAGTCCATGTGTGAGATGCCGGGCAATTGTGACAAATATATGCCAGGATTGTGGGCCGAGCGCCGGGGATACCCAATCGGCGAGATCTCGTCCTCGGCAAAAGAATCGTCATAGAGCGTCAGCCATTTTCTGAAGCCCGGAATGCGGTAGCTGAAATCGACGGTGGAACGGCGGTCACCCGGGTCTTTTCCGGGGCCGAAGGCGTTGCTGGCGGAAAAAAGAGAACGCCTAAGCGCTGAAGCAGTTAACGGGAAATCGGGGCCGCCGAACATTCCTGTGCGACCGACGCCAAACTCAAAATTGGGGGTGGGCTTAAAGCTGATCTTAAAGCCATTGACTAGCGGCTGCTGAGGAAGTGATCTGCCGAGCCTGGAGACGACCCCGACTGCGGGATTTTGAGTGTCGACCCAGTGTTGTCCCGTCACTTTTCCAATCCAGAACTGCGTACGATAAGGCCCGAGCAACCGCCCCAGAATACTCGGCAATTTCCCAGGATGTGTCTGGTCAACCCGGAACATGTAAATAGGTTCGGCGTTGTTGCTCCAGAGAAAAGGATCCTGTGTGGGCCCCAGCCAGAGAGTCTGTTTGCCAAAAGAAGTCTGCCAGCCTTTGATGTTGAGAGAAAGATAGGCATCAAGCAAACGAAACTTGTTGAAGGCAGGGATCGGTGACGCTGGTTGAGGTCCCTTGAAGTCAGCGGCCTGGATGGCATCCTGGACAGTCTGCGAGAAACCCGCAGCTGATGGAGCGTGTTCATATTCCCCGCGGACCGAGAAGGCAAGCGCGCCAGCCACACCACTGGACGAAAACCCGGCTAAGCCATTTGTTCCCCGCTGGTAAGGCCGTCCGTAGTCATTCACGATGGTCTGGCCGAAGTGGTAGCCATCGGTAAGCGGGGGACCGGAAATTGAAGTCACGCGGGCGTACACAGAGTCAAGGCCGACGTAGTCAATCTGTTCTCCGTTAACTTCAGAGGCGAATTCGCGCGCCAGCGCCGAGTAAATACGCGAAGCCTCGTCGGGATTGGACTCATCTACCTCGCCCGATATTTCCTCCACCAGACGGGAACATTCTTTGCGTGTCCACGGCCTTTGCCCCACGATTCCGCTGTTGAGAACCCCCATGGCGGCAAGGCGGTCAAAAGCAGGATAGACCCAGCTATCGATGGGAACATATGGCGATCCGCGCTCGGCTGAAGGAAATCCCTCCGGCCCCGGTTCACGAACAAATGTTCCATAGCCCGCGCCTGGCAATTCGGGATCATGATGCGACTTGTAGGCTTGGCGCCCGATCAGCCATCCCATGGCGCTGCCGACGACCACATCACTGGGAAAATGATTGCGGCCGGAAACGCGGGCGACGCTGACGCCGGTGGCGACTCCATAGGCAAGAATCTGGGTCAGCGGGCCGGGATATTCATGGGCCAAAACGCTGGCGGCGGACCACGCGAGCAGAGCATGCGCCGAAGGAAAGGAAGAGTTCGAGATCGAGGTGCTGTTGAAGAACTCGCCCTTAAAATTGCCATCCGTAGGACGAGCGCGCTGCGTGACGGCTTTCAACGCCTCACCGACGATCAGACTGTTGGTGGCGGCCTCAATGGCAAGAATGCCGGTTTCTTTTTTGTGGTCATCACCCGTGTACTTGCCGATGAGGTAAAGGGCGCCGCTACCTCCCAGAAGGAGACCTACACCCCCGTTGGACAGGGTACTGGAATGCTTACCCAGCGTACTGGTTCCCTTGATCCGCGAGGCAAGCTCTGCATCCGCATTGATGAGGCCAACACTTACGCCCGCCAGAGGGACGATCCAATTCAAATCCTGAACGCGGGCCTTAAAGGGGCTGGTCCAGATATCTTTCTGATCGCGCGCAAGGTTGCGCAGGAACTTTACAGGATTGTCACTGGCATAATGCGAATCGTCGACCCTATGCTGGACCGGTGTGGGCGTAGGCGTGGGCGTGGAAGGGGCAGCCGTTGTGTTGCTCGACTGTCCCCAGCTTGCGGTGGTTGTAACGAAAAAAACTAGTATAAGAGCAAGCCTGCAATTTCCCATTCGAGTCAACTCATTCTCTCGGTTAGAAAGTTCTGATTACGCTGACAGCCACGGCGGCGCCGGAAAGCAAGGAGATCGACTGGCTAATATTCTTGAAAACCCCACCGCTCCCGCCGCCCTTCTCTGGAACGAAGATAGTGTCTCCAGCTTGCAAGGTTGTGCTCAGAACGTTGCCAGACCACCATTCTCCGGAACCGCGGCCCACAACGGTGCCGTTGGCGCGGACAACAAAAATCTCTTTCTTATTAGCGAGCGTGGTTGGGCCGCCAGCCTGCTTGAGATACCAGCCCGCGTGTTTGCCCGTGCTGAACGTAATGGCGATTGGGTTATAAACCTGTCCCGCGACCATGACAAATGTCGGTCTCTTGGGGATATACAGCGTATCGCCGGGCCGGACTTCCACGTCAGCCTGTGTGCCCTGCCACTTTTCAATTTGAGAGCTGACATGAATCAGCAGTCGACCGCTGGGCTGAAGCTGTTTCAATTTGGCAAGCAGTTGCTGGCGTTCGCGCTCCTGGGAAGCAGCGCTGGTTCGGGAAGAAGAAGAGGAGGAAGAAGACCCAGTGGACCCCGTGGAGCCAGGGCTTCCGACAGCATTCTGGGCCTGTACCTGGGTAACCATATCTTCACGGCTTTTGGCTGCGGCTTCACGCACCTGGGCGCGATCCAGAAGGGCGGCGTAAGGGTATGCTTCACTGGAAAACCCGCCCGCTCGCTTGAGGATGGAACTGAGGTGCTCACCCCGCTGAATGCCATAGCGCCCGGGATGCATAACTTCCCCGCTGACAGAGATAGCGCCACCGATATCGTTCCAGCCGCCAATCTGACGGATGGTCAGGACATCGCCCGGCTTCAGGAGAACGTCAGTATCAGCCTCACCGGCCAGGGCCCGACCGATGGGAATTTCGCGGTGCTCCAGATCAACATGATCACCGTCAATGACCGAATAACTGGTGAGATCCGCGGCCTGCTGATAAGCGGCGCGCTTGAACCCGCCGGACATGCGGAGCAGTTCAGCAGCCGTCATTGTTTCCGAATAGGGATACTCGCCCGGGCGCAGAACTTCGCCGAAGATGGAGACTTTGGGGGCGTCGGTTTCATAGCGGCCAAAAATCCGCAGCGTGTCAAAAGGTTCCAAGCTGGGAGCTTCTACTTTTTTGGAAAGAACAGCGCGCAGATTGAACGGGATAACTGTAGGAGTGAAATCAGGAGGACGAAGCCGCACGATTTCAGCACGGTCTGCCGGCTCAGGCAGGAGGTCGGCATAAGATGTAATTAAATCAGTGACTTTGAATCCATCTTTAAAGGAAAACTTTCCCGGACGAAAGACATGACCTTCAAGATAAACGGCTCGATTGCTGTAGGGAAGGATGGGCAGAACCGTAATGATGTCGCCATCCTGAATGCGGAACCGCTTGAAGGCATCGTCCGCTGCCTGGATACCCGTGCCGCCAGTCACATTGACGCTCATCATCTCTTTGCGCTCATGGGCCTGAATGCGTTCAACCCTGATCCGGCTCAGTTCGCCGGAGACAGGAACGCCTCCAGCCAGATCGAGAATTTGATCCAGGGTCTGCTCTTTTCGCAATTCATAAATCGCGGGCCGGCGGACCTTTCCCGCCACCGTGACTTGCGGACCGATAGGCGGCACAAGAATGCTGTCGCCGGATTCAATGTGAACCTCGCCGGAACTCACGCCCTTTAGCATCAGGTCGTAGAGATCAACCTCCTCTACCAGCGCCTTGCCGCGAAAGTGCTTTACCGTGCGATAGGAGCCGGTTTCGGTTGGGCCTCCAGCAGCGATCAATGCGCTCAAAGCCGTGGAGAGAGAGCTGATGTCATAGGCCGCTGGATTTTTCACATCACCTACTACGTAGACCCGCACGGTACGCAGCTTGCCCAGGGTCACGTCAACGGAAACGCCGCGCAACTGGTGGCTTATCATTTTCTGGATGGTCTGCTGGACTTCACCCAGGGTACGGCCTGCAACCACAACGGAGCCGGCTTCGGGAATCGAAACGCGGCCTTCACGATCAACCGAGCGCTGAATGTGTTGCGACGATGTTCCCCAGTAATCGATCACCAGTTCATCGCCCGGACCCAGAACGTAATCGGGACCGACGGGAACACTCAATGGAGCTTTGTCCGCGGCAGTGGCACTGTTGCGAAAGAGAGCAGCGCCAAATCGCTCCAGCTTGGTCTCGTCTACAGCGGCTTGGGTATAAAGGTCACGCAAGGCCGGTAAGTTGCGCAGGGGATATTGATCCTGGGACGGCCCCTTGCTAGTTTGCGGCTGCCGCCGGGGGCGCGCCTGGCCATTGTTCATGCCCGGCTGGCCACTCTGCGAAGTTTGGCGTCCGGTTGTCCCCTGCCGCTGGTTGTTTTGCGAAAATGGCGGCTGATTGGCCTGCTGGCCGGACTGCTGGCCATTTGGCTGACCACTTTGCTGGCCGGTTGGTTGGCCGGAAGGGACGATTTGCTCGTCGACGGTCTGGTCGCCCTGCTGGGACGGCCCAAACCCGCGCTTAGCTAATTCAGTGGCCGCAAGCTGGCGGACACGGTCATCCGAGCGGATCTGGCTGAAAAGGCGATCATCCGTAATATCTCTTTCAGAGATGTTATAGCCGCGGTCGCGCAGCTGGTTTACGATCTCTGTCTTCGCCTCGGCCAGCACGTCCGGATTTTCCTGGAGAATCTGGATAATCTCGTCGGCGGAGAGCTCGGCATCTTGAGCAAGAGAGTTTCCCTTAAAAGCGATAGATAACACGACCAATGCAAGCAAGAAACCGAGCCTAAGGCGGCTACAAAATAAAGATGAGTTCAAATCTCTTCCCCTTCAATTAAAACGTACGAATAAGACGAGTACAGATGTTCGATCAACTTCCAGCGGAGACTCTCATTTCATTGTAAGGTACACGCGGAAGAATAGAAGCAAACCCCTGCATTTGTCCATCGCACGGCCTGGCCCAGAAAAGAAGCGGAATGATTGTTGCCGGAAATCCGCAAAAGTCGCGGCCGGCAACTCTGCCTGCGACATCTCCCCACTGCACAAATAGCATCCCATCATTAACCGAAGGTATTGGAGCAATTCGCATTTTCGTGGCCGGGGAACCGGTTACACAAGTTCACAAGGAGCAGCTTTCTATGCGCAAGATTTTACTCGCGACATCGGTGTTCGCACTGTCCGTAGGCCTTGCCACAGCGCAAAGCACGGGCACGGTTACACCAAGCACCTCGACAACGAGTACCTCGCAAGGCACAACCAGCACGCAGCCTGGAACAACTTCAACCCAGCAGGGCACGACTTCAACCACGCAATCAGGATCGATGGGAACCCTTCAGACTTCTCAGCCTGGCGCCAGTTCTACCGGCAGTCCTGCGGCGACGCAGGGTACGCCCGGCGTTGCGGGGAGCGCGGGCTCTGTAACCGGCGGAACGCAAGGCAGCACACAGACTCAGACTGGCACCTCCACGACTGTGGCGCCATGCACACCTTCTAATAGCACCAGCACTGGAACCTCGACAACCGCTAGCAGCACACCTTCAACCGGTAATACTTCCGCAACTGCGAATAGTGGCGTTGGCAGTTCTTCCGGCTCAACGACCGGTTCAACCACAACGACAGCATCAGCTTCGCGCCCAAGCGGAACTTCAACCGCGGTGGCGAATCCATGTCTGCCCGGAAGCACCACTACTCCTAGCAGCACCACACCGAGCTCGACAGTACCTAGCAGTCCTCCCCCACCCAGTAATATGGGGACAGGATCTTCGACGCAGCCTGCAAAACCACCGACTCGCTAAGACAGATGTTTTTGCATTAAAACAAACGGTTGCCTTCTGGCAGCCGTTTGCTTTTGGTGCATTCTCCATCTTTGAGCATTTATGCACGTGGCGCTTGCATGGCCAGGTACTGCCCTGGCCCGGGAAAACGGCAGTCCGGGTGAGTTTATGAGGCCGGGTATCAAGAGCATATCCTTCGCAAATTGCTCAGGATTTCGGAGCGGACTCAAACGCCCGCTGTCGCCTCAAACAAAAAAGCAGCCAGTAGGCTGCCTGGGTATGAAAACTTAAGTTTTTACCAGGGGTGCGCTTTGGCCTCCGCTTGTTTCGCGGACAGCTTCTTTTCTACTTGCGCACAAAGTCTCTGATGTTCTTTGGTTGTTGGCGCGGCCCGGTGACACTGCTGGTAAATCGTGAAATCTGAACTGCCGAGCTGTAGTTCTATGGTTTCAAGGTTGATTTGTTTCACACGCTCATTGGACTGAACCCACCTGTCATTCAGAGCCACCTGTTGCGCCATTTCCTTGTCTTCGCCCGGTTGCGACATCCATGCCGTTAGGCCGATTGCCAGAGCACCCAAGATTAAGATTGCCGCGATTCGCTTACCCATAAGTGCCCTCCAAAGGCCAGCATCTTACACCAGAGTACTGACTTTAGAGGGGTAAAAAAGAGCGGCGAATGCGCGCGCCGCTCTTCTTCAAGGGGAGAAACTTATTTCTTCTTCAGGAGGAAGCCAGCCGCGAACATAGCCACGGCGCCCAGGAGCCACTCAATGCGCCACAACTGGACGGCTTGCCAATCGAGTAAGGTGGTAGCGGTAAAAACAAAACCGGTCACAATCGCGGCGATCACGCAGGCGAATCCCATAACCAGAGCGACCAAAGAGGCGTTGCTCTGCCCCAGCGCTTCGCGCAGGGAGGCAAAATCGATCCAGGCGCGCAGCCCGGCTGCTGAATTTGCAGCAAGATTGGCATGCCGGTCCGATCCGCAGACATAGCAGAAGCGCGACCCTAGAACGAAGTCCGTGCCACACTCCTGGCAGGCCTGGGCGGTGGTTTCCGCCGCTGCCACTTCCTCTCGAGGGGCTACAGCAGGTTTCCAGAACTCCTGCCGTTCTTCATAATTTGGTGCCAGATGCGCCATGGAAACCCCTGAATCCTACCGCTAGTAAGGGCAAATCTAGGGCCAAAGGTAAGCAGAACATAACCTCAGTCCCTGCATGGACTTACAAATTATTCATGGCCGACCGGACACTGTACGTGGCAATTCTTACGTTGTAAAAGGTTCAGGCTTCGCGACGCCGGGGCATCCGAAGGATCTTCGGATTATCCCTGGTTTTGCTCCAGAATCCGAGCAGCACAAGATCAGCTTCACAGAACGTAAGGTCCTGCGGACGCGCGCTGCCATCATTGAAAATGTACTCGTCCAGGAGCGTATAAAGCTCGTTTAAGGGGATGTTGAGATAGCCAGCGGCCTCGGGTTCCGTATAGAACTCTTTGACTGGTTTAAGTGTTCTGGTCATAGTTTTCTTTTCCGTATCCTTTTCAGCGGATGCGGGGGAGCAAGAGTGTTGTACCGTTTCCGATCCAGCTTAGGTATCAGGTAAACTGCCCGAAAACAGGTGACATGAAACCTTACCCGCTAAGGCCTTCCTTATTACCGAGGTAATGGCAAATTTTG
>DASYKK010000093.1:0-9026 GCA_035995565.1 Candidatus Angelobacter sp. | reverse complement strand
CTAGCCCACGGGGGCAGGGTAAAGTCACTCTCGTTTGCCGTGGAAAGATAGTTCTTCCCGCTGGGCGGGAATTGTCGCCCTTGTGGAAAAAATCCCCGGTTCTTGCTATCCAGCAGCAGTATCCACTGCCGTATTGGGCGCATCTATTTTTAGTAGACATGAGATTACAAATGGAACCGAAAAGCAGGCCGCAGCACGCCTCGCGGCTTAACGGAGTTGTTTTTGGGGTGGCCTTGTTATGGCTGGCCACGTCAGTACTGTTGCTTATGCTGGTTTGGACCGGTTCAACGCATGAACATCAACGTAATGATTCACACCAGCAACTGGCCCGCGTGCATCAGACCGCGGCTACCGCTTCCTTTCGATATTGATCTCGTACTTTCCGGGCAGATGTGGCGCACCGAGTTCTACCAGGCGCGCCCATTTGCCCGTTCTCTTGGGCATCACTTCGTAGAAATGGCTTTTGATATATTTTGTTCGGCGGCTGGGTGTGACGCGAGAGCCCATCCACCGAAGATGCAGTGACGTCTTGAGGGCGCGGCCGATTTAGGCGCCGGGCCCGCGGCATCAGGGCTGAGCAAGTGCAACAAACGAATATGCGTAAACGATTTGGAGCGAAGCGACAAAAATGAAGCGCATTGCGGTCGTCCCCGGCGACGGTATTGGCAAAGAGGTAATTCCCGCAGCCCTGAAAGTGGTGGAAGCCACCGGGGCTGCTGTTGAGTTCACGACCTTTGACTGGTCGGCTGACCGCTACCTGAAAGACGGCACCACCATCCCGCCGGATGGCTTTGCCATGCTGGAGCGCGATTTCGACGCTATCTTTGTCGGCGCGCTGGGCGATCCGCGCGTGCCGACCAATATTCATGCCAGGGAAATTCTGCTGGGCATGCGCTTCAAAATGGACCTCTATGCCAATGTGCGTCCGGTCAAGCTGCTCGACGAGGCATTGTGCCCGCTCAAGGGCGTGAAACCCGAACACGTGAATTTCGTGGTGATCCGCGAAAACACTGAAGGCCCTTACGTTGACGCAGGCGGCGTGCTCAAGCAGGGAACGGCCGATGAGATCGCTACGCAGGAAGATTTCAATACTCGCAAGGGCGTGGAGCGCGTGATCCGATTTGCCTTTGAGCTAACGCGCAAGCAGGGCCGCAAAAAAGTTCTGATGTCAGACAAGTCCAACGTCATGACCTTTGCCGGGGGCTTGTGGCAACGGGTGTTTAAGATCGTGGCCGCCGAATATCCTGAAATTCAAACGCAGCACATGTACGTGGACGCGCTCTGCATGCACATGGCGCGCGATCCAAAGCAGTTTGACGTAATCGTGACTAACAACATGTTTGGCGACATCATTACCGACCTGGCAGCAGCCCTGCAGGGCGGCCTGGGCATGGCCGCGAGCGGCAATATTCATCCTGGGAAGACCTCGATGTTTGAGCCGGTGCACGGCTCCGCGCCGCCGTTTGCCGGAAAGAACATCGCCAACCCCATCGGTGCGATCTCCACGGCCGCTATGATGCTGGAGCATCTGGGCTTTGCCAAAGAGTCTGATCGGATCAACCAGGCCGTGCTCGCGGCCGTCCAGCAGAAGAAGACCACAGCAGATATCGGCGGCAGTCTCGGGACAAAAGAGGCGGCGGAGTGGATTGCTCTTTCTATATCCCGGGCATAGCGAGGGAGCCCTACCGCAACCATCCTCGTAAGGTCGCAAATTGATACGGGTTGTCGGACCGCTCCTTAAGACTCCACCATTTATTTCCCACGCAAGAAAATCCCGGTACTCCGTTCCTATATTTGGCATAGAATCTCTTCTCCTCCCCCGATTCGGCCGCCCATGATTGACCAAAAAGGACGTGCACCTATGCGGGTATATCTGCTTTTTCTGTTTCTGCTGGCCAGCGCCGCAACCGGCCTGACCCAAAAATCTTCAAACCAATCTGACGACAAGCCCAGCGCCGGCCATGACGACGCTGCAGCTTTAACCATCTATAACCAGTCGTTTGCTGTCGTGCGGCAAACGCTTCCGCTGGACCTTAAAAGCGGTACGAACCAGGTGGAAATTACCAACATTACATCGCACCTGGAGCCGGATTCGGTCATCCTGCGCGACCTCAGGAGCGGCCGCGATCTGCGCATTCTGGAGCAAAACTACCGCAGCGATGTTGCTTCGCAAGGCCGGCTGCTGGCTTTGTGTGAAGGCAAAACCATCGAGTTTCTGGTGCCGGACAAGGACGGCAACCGCAAGCTGATGCCGGGGAAGATCATCCGTAGCGGATATATTCCGCATTCCCAGGCATACAGCGCATACGATCAGCAGTATTACCAGGCGCAGCAGGCCTATGTCGCCGCCGGGAATGGTGAACCGATCATTGAAATCGACGGCAAATTGCAGTTTGGGCTTCCCGGTCAGCCTATTTTTCCCGCGCTGAGCAATGACACGATTTTGAAACCTACACTGTCATGGCTGTTGCACAGCGACCGACCCGGAAACACCAATGCAGAATTCAGCTATGTAACCGGCGGCATGAGCTGGCACGCAGACTACAACGTGGTGGCGCCCGTTAGCGGCAACCTGCTGGATATCGTCGGCTGGGTGACGCTGGACAACCAGACCGGCAAGACATTTTCCAACGCTCACATCAAGCTGATGGCCGGCGACGTAAACAAGCTGGTGGGTGCGGGTCAGGCAATGGGAGCGGCAGACTTCAGCTTCAAGAGCGCTCGCATGGAAGCCGCGGCTCCCGCGGTTACGGAACGCAGCTTCGACGAGTACCATCTTTACACCCTGGAACGGCCCTCCACGCTCTATGACCGCGAAACGAAGCAGGTGGAGTTTGTACGGGCGTCAGGAATTCCGTCGCAACGTATTTATGTTTTTGACGGGGTTCAGTTTGACCAGAACTATCGCAACTACCCCATGGAAAGCATTCGTGACATGGAGAACTTTGGCATCCAGTCGAATACCAAGATCTGGGCCATGGTGGAATTCAAAAACAGCAAAGAAAACCACCTCGGGCTGCCTCTGCCCAAAGGCCGGGTGCGTTTCTACCGTCGCGATACTGACGGCCAGATGGAATTCACCGGCGAGAACATGATCGATCACACGCCCAGCGACGAGACCATACGCCTCTACACCGGCAACGTTTTTGACGCGGTGGGCGAGCGCAAACGCACTTATTACAAAATCGACCGCAATGCCCACTGGGTGGACGAAAGTTTTGAGATCAAGCTGCGCAACCACAAAAAAGAGCCCATGGAGATCCGGGTAGTGGAGCATCTCTACCGCTGGAGCAACTGGGACATCTCCAAAAATTCAGACCCATTCAACAAATTGGACAGCAAGACTGTTGAGTTCAGGGTCAAGGTGCCCCCCGACGGTGAAAAAGTGGTGACTTATACGGCGCATTACAGCTGGTAGCCGGGAGAAAGCGCCAGCCTTGTATTTTTCATTGAAACGCTTTTTCAGGCTGGCGCACTACTTTGAATGAGAGGACTTTCTAATGGCGCAACATCGCTCTGTGGGCCCATTGTTCAGTCTGGCTGGCGGCCAGACTGTTTCGTGGAGCATAAGCTATGGCACGGGACAGGACGTTGGCCTGGTAACCGCAGCACCCAATATTATTGACGATGTTCTGGGCGTTGTTCTGCTTCAAGCCCAGAATCAGGGGCTGGGCGCGACCGGCGATTCCCGCAATTTCTATACGGTCGATATCCACAACCCGGGCACGCAGCATGTTGCTCATAATCTGAACCTCCAGGATTGGTTGTAAGCATGAAAGATTGGTTGTGACTATGAAACTTCACGTAATCAGCGCGCGCGGAAAACTGGTGGGGACCTTCATCCCACGGCAGCCGCAGCCTAGCGATCCCAAAACTCCAGTCTGCACGCCCATCGCGGGGCGCGGCCAGAAGCTGCATGAACTCGAGATCGAAAATGCCGAGTCTTATTACAAAGAGCGCCGGTTGGCCGAGTTGCACAAGATCGTAAGAAGAAAATTAAAGCTGAAATAGTTTTCTCCTACTGACCGACTGATGGGATAAAACAAGAACTAAACGTTCAGCCATTCACTTGCATTTTTTTTCATTTCGCAGATTATTTTCCGCAATTCCATGTTTTCTGTATTCCACGGCAAACTATAGTTTGCTATTCTGACTATGCGTAGGAGTAACGCCCAATGAAATGCACTATCTACAATCCGGTGCGGAGGCTGACAGACCTAGTCATAGGTTCTGATAGCCTGTGGGCGTTTGAACATCTTTCCAGCTAACCTCAGGCGCGTCAGTCCTACGCAAATCTGACAATTACTTGAATCTGGATAGTTTGTGGCCTGCAATCGTGCAGATCGCATTCCAGCAATAGTTCACTAATCTCCATGCTGATTGTTCGTTAGCGGCGAGGCTGACTTGCGTGCCGAGCCGCCTGCGTTAGGAGCATGGAAAACCTGTGCCGCGAAGTAGCGGCGTAGCGGTTTGGTGCGAAGCGACAGAAACAAAGCTGGGTGGCGAAGGTCGCGGTTACTTCATTTGATAGGTGCCATACCGTGATTGCTTGTTCCCCCAGCTAAATGGAGCGGAATTTGTTGCAACAGCCGCTTCCATAACAGCAGTTTAGACGTTGGAATAGATTTCATCGGTGGTGAAGACCAGAGTTACATCGCCTGTCCGTAGGTGCGGGCTTGGCCATCCATTGCATGCAGGATTGGTGCAATGGTGAATTGGCCAAATCCCGCCGGCATCTCGAGTGCCGTAGTTTCAAACCAAGAACGACGGACCACTACACCCAGGTCGATTGTTCCCCGTTTGGAATTTGTTTCCAGCGTTAGCTGCTTCCATTTTTGTCGCTGCGCTCCAAACCGCTAGACGGCTAGTTCGCCGCTGTTTCCTCTAGCGCTTGTTGCAGGCGGCTCGGCGCGCAAGTCGGCCTCGTCGTGTTTTTATTTAACCGAGACGCAGCATGCTATGTCTCTACTAACGAACAACGTATTTTGCCGGTGGTGAAGACCTGGGTTACTTCGACTGTTAATCGGGAGGTCGCGGGTTCGAATCCCGCCGCCGGAGAATGTGCCGGTGTAGCTCAGCGGCAGAGCGCCAATACCCGGTCGCTGGTTCCCCGGCATAGTTTTTGATTTTTCGTCGGTGGTGAAGATGAGAGTTACTTCGGATAGAGCGCCTGGTGATTCCAGGAGGCCGCAGGTTCGATTCCTGCCTCTGTTCGTCACTTGAACGGTGTAGCTCAGACAAAACTTACTCTCGTCGACTGGTTCCCCGACGAAAAGCTGTCGTAGAGAGGAAACACGGCGGCAAGGCCGACTTGCGCGCCGAGCCGCCGGCAACTGGCGCTAAGCGAATTTGTGCATCAAGATCAACCTCTAGCGGTTTGGAGCGCGGCGACAAGAATAACGGGACGCTGCTTAGAAGAGAGCTTATGAGCTTACGAAGAGTGTATGGCGGTACCCCGATTGGTAGCGAGTCGCGTTGTGACACATGCAGGCACGCGCGAATCATCCAGGGCTATGCGGAGAGCGAGAAGATCGTTTACTGCAATAGCATGTGGGAGCCCATCCGGATACCCTTCAATGTCCGCCAGTGCAGTGTCTATGAAGACAAGCGCCTGCCTGATATCGACGAACTGAAAGAGATCGCCTGGCAGATCAGAAGCAAGAGCGCAGGCAGCATCGCGGGATTCGTGACGGTGCCTGAAGAGCAAGATCACCAGCCCGAGGCGGAACCGGAAGAAGTTCCGGCCGCGTCAGACACTAAATAATTCCGTTGCGTCCTTGTGCGCCCGTTGCGGTGAACTGGCGCGGCGCCGTAAGAAATAGGAGGTAAGACAATGGCTCGCTTGAATGTATTAAACCTGAGCGGACTTCCCTGGATGAAGAGCAAGCGGACACACGAGGGCGCGCCGGCAAAGCATATTTCTGCCGAGCAGGAACTGCGCCGGTCTGTTCTGGCCTGCATGCTGTGGGAGAGCCAGTTTTATGAGGATGGCGTGGCGATTGCCGGACGCATCCGCGAACTGGTGCCCAAGGTTTCCGCGGAGAAGGTGGCTGGGCTGGCCGTGGAGGCCCGCACCCAGATGAAGCTGCGTCATGCGCCGCTGTTGCTGGTGCGTGAGATGGCTCGTCTGGGTACGCACCGCCAGTTGGTCGCTGAGACGCTGCTCCGCGTGATCCAGCGTGCTGACGAGCTCTCTGAGTTCGTAGCGCTTTACTGGAGCGAGGGCAAGCAGCCTCTTTCCGCGCAGGTAAAGAAGGGCCTGGCTGCGGCGTTCACCAAGTTTGACGAGTATGCGCTCGCCAAGTATGACCGCGCGTCCCCGGTCAAGCTGCGTGACGTGCTCTTTCTATCGCATGCCAAGCCGGTGGATGCCGCGCAGGCAGAGCTGTGGAAGCGGCTGGTTGCTGGTGAGCTGGCCACGCCCGATACCTGGGAGGTGGCTCTCTCTGCCGGAGCCGGCGTCGATAAGCGCGAGGCATGGGAGCGTCTGCTCAGCGAGAACAAGCTGGGTGCGCTGGCTCTGTTGCGTAATTTGCGCAACATGGCGGAGGCCAAAGTGGATGAGCAGTTGGTCCGCACTGGTCTTACCCGCATGAAGACTGAGCGCGTGCTGCCTTTCCGTTTCATCGCTGCTGCGCGTTACGCGCCGCAGTTTGAGCCGGATCTGGAGAAGGCAATGCTTCGTTCGCTTGATGGCCAGTCGAAGCTGCCAGGCAAGACCGTGCTGCTGGTGGACGTCTCCGGCTCCATGGACGCGCCGCTTTCTCGCCGTGCGGAGATGCGCCGCAATGACGCAGCCTATGGGCTGGCGGTATTGCTGCGCGAAATCGCAGAGCAGGTAAGCATCTATACCTTCTCTGACAAGCTGGTCCGCATGCCGGCACGTCAGGGCTTTGCCTTGCGCGATGCCATGAACGCCAGCCAGCCGCACGGGGGAACGTACCTTGGCCGGGCGCTGGGTGAAATCGATGAGAAGTATGACCGCTTGATCGTAATCACTGACGAGCAGTCGCACGACGCCGTCCCGGACCCCAGGGCGCGGGGCTACGTGATCAACGTGGCCAGCTTTCAGAACGGCGTGGGCTATGGCAAGTGGATGCACATCGATGGCTGGAGCGATTCGGTCATCGAGTACATCCGGGCAGCCGAGCCGGCACTCGAGTAACAGTCACACTAACGGCGATCTTCGGAAACGAAGGTCGCCCTTCTCCACCATTGAAAAACAATAGTGCCGGAGGAAAAAATGTCTCATGGTGCGGAAAGGCTTTTGTCGAGGCGAGACAAGTGTCAGGGCACGACCTCCAGTCGTGTCGTAAGTGCTCCAAGATGAGCGGGCTTTAGCCCTGAAAAGCAGGAAAGGGGGTGGCCCTCCCACGGATCGCAGCGCCGCAATAGCTTTCTTCGAGCACTATGCGGCGAAGCCTACACGCGTGCCGAGCCGTCCGCTATAGAAGCAGAGGACTGCCACCCAGGCGGTGCCCCTTAGCGGTTTGGAGCGAAGCGACATAATTATCGACTACAATCAATGGTTCGTCCTGACCCATGCTGCGCTACTTTACTGCCGGTGAATCGCACGGAGAGAGCCTGGTGGCTTTTCTTTCCGGCGTCCCCGCAGGCCTGAACGTCGACCAGGCATTCCTCGATCGTGAGCTTTGGCGTCGGCAGCAGGGTTTTGGCCGTGGTGGACGCATGAAGATTGAGACCGACCGCGTTCACATTGTCTCCGGCGTGCGTCACGGCAAGACCATTGGCTCGCCGATTTCTATTTTGCTCGAGAATAAAGACTGGAAAAACTGGCAGGAGTCGCTGCCGGTAGAAGCCGGCGATCCTGAAAAGCACAAGCGCGTGGCCTCTCCGCGGCCCGGACACGCCGATCTGGCTGGCGCGCTGAAATACAATTTCCCGGAAGCTCGCTACATTCTGGAACGCGCTTCGGCGCGCGAATCCGCGGCGCGTGTAGCGATAGGCGCGATTGCAAAACTCCTCCTGCGCGAGCTTGGCATGGAAGTGCTCAGCCACGTAATCGCCGTCGGCAAGGCTACGCTTGCGAATGCAGAAGTGCCGTGGGAGAAACTCCAGGAACTGCATGCCAAACCGGAAGTTCTGCTCAACTGCGCTGATCCTGACGCTGAGCAGCGCATGAAGGCTGAAGTCGATCAAGCTCTGCGTACCGGAGACTCCGTCGGTGGCGTCTTTGAAGTCGTCGCACACAATGTGCCGCCAGGCCTCGGAACTTTCGCCCAATGGGACGAGCGCCTTGACGGGGTGCTGGCCATGGCCGTGATGTCATTGCAGGCCGTAAAGGCCGTGGAGATCGGCACTGGCGTTGAGTCCGCTCTATCCTTTGGGTCAGCCGTGCATGATGAGATCGGCTATAAAAAAGACAGTCCTGCACCCTTCACCGGATTTACCCGCGCATCCAATCACGCGGGCGGAATCGAAGGCGGCATCTCCAACGGGCAGGACATTCTGGTGCGCGGCTACCTGAAGCCAATCTCCACTTTGCGGCGTCCGCTGGGCTCGGTGGATTTTGCCACTCGCGAGCCGGTCAAGGCTGCCTACGAACGCTCCGATGTCTGCGTGGTGCCGGCGGCCGGCGTTGCCGCTGAGTCCATGGTCGCGCTCACGCTGGCGCGTTGCGCGCTGGAAAAATTTGGCGGCGATTCCATCGTCGAGACGCGGCGGAATTTTGCCGGCTATCAAACCCAATTGCGGGAGTTCTAGCAGATCGAATGATTTATCCAATCGTAGTCTATGGTGATCCGGTACTGGAGAGGCCGGCCGAACCGGTCACCGAATTCAATGATGAACTGAAGAAGCTGGTCGATGACATGTTTGAGTCCATGTATGCGGCACACGGCGTCGGACTGGCGGCGCCGCAAATCGGCATTGGCAAGCGCATCACCGTGATTGACACTACATTCAAAGAAGATCCCGACGCCAAACTCGTTCTGGTCAATCCGGAAATTATTGGCCGTGAAGGCCGGCAGAACGGCCAGGAAGGCTGCCTGAGCCTGCCCGACTTT
>DASYKK010000092.1:0-1801 GCA_035995565.1 Candidatus Angelobacter sp. | reverse complement strand
CCCGCCTGTCCTGCAGGCGGGTCTTCAATCGAAACAGTATAAGAAACAGGCGGAAATGGGAGACATCAGGTTTAACGAGCGGGCGTGGCTGGCATGGCTTGTAAAAGTTCGTGTCATCGTCATCTCGGTTCTCCTTGCTGTTGAGCTGCTGATCGCCAAGCTCACGCCCAACAATGTCAACATCCACCTGTTTGAAACGGTCATTGTTGCCTGGTTTACCGTCTCTTTCTTTTTCATGTTCCTGTCCTCATTGTGGCAGGAATCCAAGCGCCAGGCGATCGTCCAGATTTTTACCGATCTCGCTTTTGCCACTGCCCTTGTCTACGTAACGGGTGGCATCGATACCTTTTTCAACTTCCTCTATCCGCTGGTCATCATCGTCGCCAGCATTCTGCTGCCGCGATATTGGGCCTATCTGACTGCGGCTGTTTCCTTCATCTGTTTCGGCGCGCTGCTGGAGCTTTGCTATTTTGAGCGCATACCATCTTTTCAGTTTTCCGCGCGTGGCGATCTTAAGTCCCTCCAGGTCGTAATTGTCATCAACTTCTGCGCCTATCTGGCTGTGGCGCACCTCTCAAGTTCTTTGGCCGCCAAGCTGCGACAGGCCGGCGTGGAGTTGCGCGACAAGAGCGGCGAATTGCTCAGCCTTCAGGCGCTGCATGAAAACGTGATTCATTCCATTCGCAGCGCTCTCATCACGACGGACCTTGAAGGGCGCATTACGCTGATGAATGCTCCGGGGCAAAAAGTGCTGGAACGCACAGCTTCCTCGGTTTACGGCCGTCACGTCTCTGAGTTGTTTGTGGACCGCCTGCCCAACATTGATTCCGCCCAGTGTGAGGTCCGCGGCTTGACTCCGTCAGGCACGGAAAAGACCTTTGACGTCAATGTGACTGCGCTCATTGTCCCCGAGCAGGGCACTATCGGCTACGTTTATACCTTTGAAGACCGCACGGAACTCCGCCGCCTTGAGGGCGAGGTCCGCAGGCGCGATCGCCTTGCTGCCGTAGGACGGCTGGCTGCCGGTATCGCTCATGAAATCCGTAACCCGCTGGCCTCGATTGCCGGCTCGATCAACGTGCTTGCTGAAGTAACTCCCTTTAACGAGGAACAGAAGACTCTGGTCAACATCATCACCCGCGAATCGACACGGCTAAATGCCATTATTTCTGATTTTCTTGTTTATTCCCGGGAAAAGAGTTTCAAGTTTTCACGTATCGACCTGATCCCGTTACTGGAGGATGCGCTGGTACTGCTGGCCAACCGCTCGCAATCCAAAGAGCTCACCATTGTTCGCGACTACACTTTGCCCGAGGCATTTGCCGCAATCGATGCTGACCGCATCAAGCAGGTGTTCTGGAACCTGCTGGAAAATTCAGTGCGCGCCATGCAAGGAAAAGGGATTATTACGGTGTCGGTGCATGCCGCCGGCAATTTTCTGCGCGTTGGCATTCGCGATACCGGACCCGGCATTGCGCCGAACCTGACCGAAAAAATCTTCGAGCCCTTCCAATCTCATTTTGAAGGCGGGACCGGCCTGGGATTGGCCATCGTTTACCAGATCGTGCAGGCTCACGGGGCCAGGATTTTCGTCCAGTCAACTCTGGGCAGCGGAGCGGAATTTATTTTGGAAATCCTTCATGCCCGGGCCGCCGCACCAGAAGCGGATGATGTGCCGGTGAACGAAGAGGTCTCGCATGGCTAGCATTCTTGTCTGTGATGACCAGCGCTCGATTTGCGAAATGCTGGATATTTCGTTGCGCAAAGACGGCCATCGCGTTGAGACCGTCAATGGTGGTGA
>DASYKK010000091.1:0-4083 GCA_035995565.1 Candidatus Angelobacter sp. | reverse complement strand
CGACCAGAAATTTAACCTGCACATGGGACGAACGCTGCAAAAAGATTTTGGACAGCTCCCACAGATCATTCTGACCATGCCGATTCTGGAGGGCACGGATGGCGTGCAGAAAATGTCAAAGTCATACGGTAATTACATCGGAATCAGCGAGCCGCCGCAGGAGATTTATGGCAAAGTCATGTCCGTATCCGACGAATTGATGTGGCGGTATTACGAGCTGTTGACGGATCACAGCAGCGACCAGATTGCCTACTTTCGAGCCAATCAGCATCCCATGGATGCAAAGAAGAATTTAGCTGCCGAAATCGTGACACACTTCCATGGCGCACAAGCGGCGATTAGCGCTGCCGATGATTGGATGAGACAGTTCCAGTTGAAGCAAGCTCCCGTTGAGCTTGAACGCAGCGGGGTGTGCATTTCAGCCATCGCGGTTCAGGATGGAGCGGGAGGGCCAAAGAAAACGGAGGATGGTAACGGTTTTGTCATCAGGCTAGATAAACTTTTGGCGAAGGCAGCGTTTGGTTCGGTCAGTGAGTGTATGCGCAAGATTAGGGAGGGAGCTGTAGAAATGGATGGAGCAGTAACAAGGGAGCAGTTTGTATCTATTTCTTCAAAGCTTCCGGTGGTGGTGGTTCTGAGATTGGGACGTAAGGTTCGAGAAGCTGAGATTTCCCAATAGGTGTTATGGACCGCAGGCGCCCTCGCCTGCGTCCCAAAAAATCTTCAGCGCAGCCGAGGGCGGCTGCGGTCCACAATTCAGGGGAACAGAAGAATCCCAGCTATGAGCACATACTATCGGAGGAATCTTCCTCATATCGAAAAAGATGGTGCGTCATATTTCGTCAACTTTAGTACGCGCAGTGACTTCGTCCTTCCAGAAGAAGCGAGAACGCTGGTTTTTAAGCATTGTCTATTTGAAAATGCTCGTAAGGTTGAAATGCATGCGTTCGTCGTTATGCCCACTCATGTCCACATGTTATTTACGCCCTTAGAGAGCGAGAAGGGAGAGCCGTATTCGTTGGCTGAGATCATGCAAGGAATCAAGGGCGCATCTAGCCATAGCGTGAACAGGTTCCTTGGCAGGAAGGGCGTGCTTTGGGAGGCAGAGTCATTTGATCGGATTCCCCGATCTGATGCCGATTTCGAATACCGCATGCTCTACATCGTGCAGAATCCAATCGCTGCTGGTCTCGCGAAAGGACCTGATGATTATCGATGGGCTTGGCGAGAATCAGTGCAGCAGAGGACGGCTGTGGTCCACGAGTCATCTTCTTCCTCATGATCGCTGCTGCACTGCTTCACCCAGACGTGTCGCCGAAAGTTGTCGATCGCTTCAGAAGCAGCGGCGTTGAAGTACGCATTCAAGAAAATTTTAAAAAGCATGAGGCGGCATCGGCGGCGCTGGTTTTCGGCGGCGATGGCACGGTCCATCGATACCTTCCTCAACTTCATGAGACGAAAATCCCCATGCTGGTGGTGCCCACAGGCAGCGGCAATGATTTTGCCAAAGCCTTGGGAATCCGCAACGTAAATACTGCGCTACGGGCATGGAAGCAGTTTTGCTCGGATGGAAAAAATGTAAGAGAGATTGATCTGGGCGTGATCCGTGCTGGCAGCCAAGAAACTCTCTTCTGCTGCGTTGCGGGAGTGGGAATGGACGCGGAGGCTAATGCCCGCGCCAATCGAATGCCGACGTGGCTGAAGGGCAAGGGCGGTTATGTGCTGGCGGCGTTGCAATCTTTGATCGCGTTCAAACCTGCGGAGATGAACATAACCGGCGATGGAAGGGAAATCCGGCGGTCGGCGTTCTTTATTGCCGTGGGAAATGCCCAAAGCTATGGTGGCGGAATGAAAGTAACACCGCAAGCCACGCTCGACGACGGATTGCTGGACATCTGCATCGTCAGTGAGATGAACAAGCTCAAACTCTTCTGCTGGGTGCCGACGATCTTTTTCGGCAAGCACCTGCGACTAAAGCAGGTGGAATATTTTCAGGCGAAGCACATACGAATCGAACCGGAGCGAGAGCTGGAAGTCTATGCTGACGGTGAGCCATCCGGCCCGACGCCCGTAGAGATTAGGATTCTTCACAGGGCGTTGCGGGTGATGGTACCGGTCTAGAGTTGTGGAAAACAGGACTTGTAAGTTTTCATGCTTTGGAGTTCGCTATTCGAGAGAAAATGGGCTCTGAAGCGTGTATCTCGCTGTAAGTAAAACGGTTCTTGACGCGGGAGCCTATTTCAGGTGGAATAAAAGCCATGACCAAAGCCGATTTAATTGAAGAGGTTTCACGTTTGGCCGAGCTGACACGCAAAGACAGCGAAATCATCGTGGAAACGATTTTTGACAGCGTGGTCCGATCCCTGCGCTCTGGAGACAAGATTGAGATACGCGGCTTTGGCAGTTTCCGTACACGTCAGCGCAAGCCTCGCGTTGGCCGCAACCCCAAGACGGGCGCCCGCGTGGAAGTACCGGCAAAGAAGATCCCTTACTTCAAGCCCAGCAAAGAACTGAAAGACGTGATTAATCACGGGAAGCCGGGCGAAGCGCCAGCCGCCGCCACGCCCGTTGCCGATGGCCCGGCATCTTGAGCACCTGTTATCGCCAGACAATCCTTCGGCTTTTAAATGCGGACAGACTTTAATTCCTAAACTTCCAGAACCAGAAACCAATTCCTCCACTCAGCAACCCCAATAATCCCAAGAAGGGCAAGAACGTTGCAGTTGCCGGCAAGCGGCGGCTGCCTTGAGCATCGTTCGACTGCTGGTTCTGATTGATCTGTGGTGTGGTGGAATTTTCTGCGCTGACGCCAGACTGGTCCTTCGCGGTATCTGGTGGCGGAGTTCCTGCCTGGCTATTGGTGGCATTTTGTCCTGGCGGGTTTGCCGAAGGTGGATTCTGCCGCCTTGCCTGCGCATCCGGCGTGGAAGGCTGAGATCCTGTGTTCTGCGCCTGTCCGCTTTGCTCAAGCGATCCGGGCCCAAGCGGAGGCATGTTCTTTGCCATGGTCACGCCATTCTTGGTGTCCATTTGCTTAATATCGTCATTGGTTAGGACGCGCGCGTTGACTGTTGTCTTGAGCGCTTTGTAGTGCGCAGATAGTTCACCCAGGCTAGTCGTTCCGCCTGATAGGGCATCCGCATAGTACGAAGGCCCCAGGTCGTTCATCGTCCTGCCGCCTGAGTCATTGACCGGGGAGGCAGCGGCGAGGGGAGCACCGGCAATGCTATTCCCGACGACAGCGCTCGGCGTACCCGGCGCACCGGGGATAATTGTTTCGACTGGTGGCTCAGTTACATAGACCACGGTAGAACTTTGTCCCGGGAGCGTGGGTGGAAGTGGAGCAAGATTACTGATCCCGGCTCGGCCCGCGTCGCTGATTCCGGCTGTGGGAGGAGGAGCGGTGAAAGTTGCTGTTGGCGTGGCCGGTCCCGGGCCAATAACGGTCGTCACTGGCACAAAAGTGCCGGGGTAGGTTTGTGCCCCGGCTGAGAGTTGTCCAACCGCAGCCGCAACCAGCATGAAAGCTAAAACAAACAATAACTTGCGAGACATAAATCACCCCTGACACACGTTCAATAGCTTGGATTACCGATCGGTAAACAGGGGATGCCCGGAGGCCTATCATACGTTCGTATGACTTCAGCTTCCGACAAATCGCGCATACAAACTGCGTGCAACGGAGGTGTCGTTGGTTCCCTTAATAATGGCCCGACCGTCAGGAAAAAGGGTCATCTCATAGGGATCACGCCAGAACTTCAGGACAAATGCATTGTGCTTGACAGTGCCATGTATTCCCAGTCGAGCCGACATTTCAGCGAAGTCCACAGGGCGGTTGCGCTCATGGATTTGCACCGAGTTCCTGCCGCACAAGGTGATTTGTGGCCTGCGCTCGCCCGCCAGGTGAATGAATTCCCGCTTTTCGCATGTTTGGCAGCCGGGGCGAGGCCGGGAAGCAGCAATCTCAGCCTGCTCGTTGTTCCAAACGTCGAAAGAGAGTAAGGTTCGCCTGAGCTTGTCTTTGGCGCCCACCAGAAATTTAATTGCCTCGGTGGCCTGGATCGATCCAATCAGGTTCACAGC
>DASYKK010000090.1:0-4344 GCA_035995565.1 Candidatus Angelobacter sp. | reverse complement strand
GGGTCCAAGACCTTTGAAAGCAATCTTGCCGGGCCGCCGCAAAGAGCGGCCCGATAAGAACTAGCACTCACCGATGGAAGCATCTCCGTCTCTTTGGTTTGCGCTGCCGATCGTGCAGGCGGTGAGAGTACGCAAGCCTCCGTTGATGAGGTCGATCTCTTCTGGCGCGAGTTCACGAGCGCCCCGGCGAATTAAAACTCTGTCCTGTTCATTCATACTGTTTTCCTTTCGTCATTTTGGGTCCGTTGGACGGGCCCAAGCTCTTCAAAAAGCGTTTGGCTGGCCGCCCATCAGCAAAAAACATCGACGCGGGCGGATTTTCACTAAATGAAATTAGCGTCCCTGTCAGTATCGCTGCAGCCGTCGCCATCGCCTGGACCGGTAACAGTGGCGGTAGCCATGATGGCCGTGCATACATTGGTGTGGGCTTGCATGGCAGCGCTGACCTGATCGACTTCATCAATCGTCAGCTCACGAGCGCCGGTACGCGCCAGGACTCTGTTGTCTTCTTGTCTCGACATACTTTTTTCTCCTTTTCTTTTTGTTACATCCGCTCGCCTGCCCTCCAGCTTCGTTATGGACATGCATTGTCTTCATCAAAGCCGCCTAAGGCAGTTGTGTGAACGTCAGCCGGCATGAGGCCCGGTTGGCGTTTACGCTCTCGATTTCTTCTTTTGCTTCGCGTGCCACATACGGTCGAGCACGCCGGTTCGCGTCGATCTGATCAGGCATAGCTTTCTCCCTCATAAACTCGGGCTCCGGCCACGTGCGCCGCACGCAGCGACAGTGATTTTTCAGAGACCTTTCCCGAACGCGACAAGATAATGACACGATCGGCAATCTGAATCGTGTCAGGACGATGCGCGGCGAAGATGCGCGTCATGCGCAGTTCTGTCAACATGGCGGCGATACGCTGCTCTGTCGGGACGTCCAAATGGCTCGTGGCTTCGTCCAGGATCAGGATGGAAGGCCGCTGATAAAGAGCCCGCGCCAGCAGAAGGCGCTGCTGCTGGCCTCCTGAAAGGGCCGAGCCCATGTCGCCGATGAGGGTGTTGTAACCCATGTGCATTTGGTTAATTTCGTCGTCCAGGCAGACGAGCCGGGCGCATTCTTCCACCCGCGACATATCGGCAACGTCGGAGGCGAAAGCGATGTTGTCCGCGATCGTGCCGGCAAAAAGGGAATCATCCTGCAAAACAAAACCAACATTGCCCAGGACCGCGGCGCGGCTCTCGCAGACAGAATGCCCGTTGACGATCACATCTCCCGATTGCGGCTTCAGCAGACCGGCCATCAGCTTGAGCAGCGTCGATTTCCCTGCTCCCGATGCGCCCACAATGGCCACGCACTCACCCGGTTCGATCCTGAAGGTAACATCCTGCAACAACCACGGATCTGTATCTGAATAACGGAATAAAAGATGTTTTACGTCAATAGAAGCGTCTTCAGCCTCAGCGCCTACCGGCTCAATGAAAGTAGATTCCGGTTTTTCCAGCACAACATCTGCCAGCCGCTGTACCTGGAGAGAGAGCATGCGGAATTCGTATAGACGGTCAACCAAGTTGGTGATGCGCGCTTTAAATTGTTCCTGATATGCGACGAAGGCAAACAGCATGCCGACGCTAAACTTTCCGCCCAGAACCAGAGTTGCGCCAAACCAGACCACCGCCACAGATTGCAGGCCAAAAATCAGTCCATTCGCAGCCTTGAATAGCAACGTAAGTCTTTCGGAAGCGACCTGGGCATTGGTTGTGTCGGCAAGCAGGTTCATCCAGCGCGTCTTACGTCCATCTTCACGGCCCAGGACCTTGATGGTGCGGATGCCACGAAGCGTTTCAATCAGGTATGTCTGCTGTTTTGAGAGACGCATGATTTGTTCTTCCATTGATTTACGCAACGGAAGGTAGGCAAAATTGCGTAGTGAAACATAGACTACAACGCTGCCAATAACGATCATGGCCAGCTGCCGGCTATAGAAGAACATCAGGGCCAGAACAAAGATGGAGATCAGGCCGTCGAGCACAGCTTCAATAAAGTTATTGGTGAGGGTACGCTGGATGACTTCTGCGCCCTCAAAGCGGGAGAGAATGTCGCCAAAATACCGTTTCTCAAAGAATGAGACCGGGAGTCGTACGAGATGAGAAAAGAGATTGGCGTACCACTGCAATTTGAGCGACGTGCCGAAATAGAGAGTGGTCCAGCTGCGTAACGCACCCAAGAAAGATTGCAGGGCTATCAGCAGCATGAAGCCGATCCCCAGGGTAAAGAGAAGATCGCGGTCGAAGGCAGCGAGCACCTTGTCCACCGTGAGTTGCAGGAACAAGGGGCTCACGATAGAAAATAATTCCAGAGCGGCAGCCAGTACGAAAATTTGCGCCAGCGCGCGCTTAAGACCTGAGACGCGGCCAATGAGATCGCGCAGACGGAGCGGTTTGCGCTCGTCGCGGGGCGCGAAGCTTGGCGTGGGGGTAAGCTCCAGCGCAACACCGGTGAAGTAACGGCTGGCTTCGGCAAAGCTGAGCTTGCGTGGACCCATGGACGGATCATGCAGATAGATATATTTTCGCGTGACCCTCTTCAGCACAACAAAGTGGTCCATCTTCCAGTGGAGGATGCAGGGCGTTTTCAGGTAGGGAAGATATTCCAACTCCACCCGGAGCGGGCGTCCAGTGAGATCAAGAGCGGCGGCGAACTTAATTACATGGTTCAGCGTGGCGCCGCGCAGCGAAACAGAAAAGCGCTGCCGTAGCGCAGGCAGGTCAACTCGCAGACCGTGATAGCCGGCAATCATGGCCAGGCAAGCCAGGCCACACTCCGCCGCCTCAGTCTGAAAGACTATCGGTAGTTTTTGGTCCCAGGAAAATTTCATTTTCCCCAAGTGCTGCGGCCTTAAGTCCCTGGCCGTTCGAAGAACCACCTGATTAGAGGTTTATGCCCAAGCGGGATTTCCGCTTCCACTCTCACTCCCGTTTGCGGTGTAGGGTTGAGTTGCATTGTCTGTGCCGCTTGTGGCGGGAGCGACACCTTAATTTTGTACAAATAGATTTTGTTTCCCGACCCAGCCAGATTCAAGTTGGCTTCAAGAAGATCTGATGGGCTTAGGGGAGATTGCGGAATTTCCAGAATAGTCCCAAGTTGACGAGCAAACTGCGGCGCACAGGAATCACAGCGCAAAGAAAGTTGCGTGCCGGGATGCAACCGGGCAATCATTCCCGCCGGGACGTACACTGCAGCTTCCGATTTTGCTGTACCAGCGTTTGCAGCAGCAGGTCCGGTGATGGTGATCATGCCAGGAACGCGCACTTTTTCTGTGTATTGGCCAAGGAAGAGAAATCCCAGAATGGCGGCGGTGATACCCAGAGCAAACCAGCACAGCAACATCAATGGAAAAGGACGGATGAGAATGATTTCGCCATGAAACTTCTGCTGCAAAGCTGCAACGGCTTGCGGACGGAACAGCGGCAAGGGAGTTCCATTGCTGTGGCTTTCCACCGAACTGAGAGTCTTGCCGGAGATTGGCATCCGCTTGTTCGCTCCGTGTTAAAACGAAGAAGTAAATGGTACGGCTCGAACAATGCGAAACAATGAAAAATCGCTAAGAAAAAACCAGAGCTGTTCCAAAATGGGAAGTGCGAGATGCTGATTAATTCGCAGTGAATAATTTGATAGAGCCCGAGACAGAGAGTTTGGTGAGAACTCCCTGCAGCGGTATGGTCACGATTTAAATTCTCGGAATATTTCGGCGTGCTTTTCCTCGCTAGCGCGTCGGCTGGGCTGGCTCAACATGAACAGGCAGATGGAGCATCGCTGAATTTCAACAGTGGATTGTGGTCATGCGGGTGCTGCCGGCGGAAGTCGGAAGTTTTGAAGAGACGGTGGAAACGCTACGCTACAACGCTCGGCGCTGCGGCGCGTTTGGGCAGGATCTCACCGATGCGGCGGATCTGCGCGCCTACACCTTTCAACTTTTCTTCAATACGTTCATAACCGCGGTCAACGTGATAAACGCGGTCGATAATGGTTTCGCCGTCGGCGACCAGCGCGGCGATGACCAGAGATGCTGAAGCGCGAAGGTCGGAACATTGAACAGCCGCGGAACTAAGAGGAGTTTTGCCGCGAACGACGGCGCGGCTGCCTTCTACTTTGATATTGGCGCCCATGCGCACAAGTTCATGCGCATGCATGAAGCGGTTCTCAAAGATGTTTTCCGTGATGATGGACGTGCCCTGGGACTGTGTGGCCAGTGTCATGTATTGCGCCTGCATGTCAGTAGGGAAGCCGGGAAATTCTTCTGTGCTGATATCTGCCGCTTCAAGCTGATGGCCGTTGGTCACGCGCATTGAA
>DASYKK010000089.1:0-8879 GCA_035995565.1 Candidatus Angelobacter sp. | reverse complement strand
ATTGGCCCGTGCCTGGTCACTGAATTTGTTGCATGCGTCGTCCATGCAGCCGGGAAAGACTTCTGAAGTAAAAACAATATTCTTGCCGTCGGGCGACCAGATGGCGCCGTCGGCCTCCGTGGACATGCTGGTTATCTTTTTTGGCGCGCTGCTCGGCAGGCCCGAAGCGGAGTCAAAGCCGCTAACCCAGACCTGGGATCCTCCATCTGCGGCACTGAGATAGAGATAGCTCTTTCCGTCGGGTGACCAGCGTCCGCCGCTCTCGCCTGCCGGAGAAGGAGGAAGTTGCCGCGCGACGCCGCCGGCCACCGGGACCACCCAGAGATGGGACGTCTTTTTATTCTCTTTCAGGTCAACCTCCACGGCGGCAAACAGTATCCACTTGCCGTCGGGCGAGACCACCGGGCCGCCAATCCGCTTCAACGACATCATGTCCTGAAAGGTGAAAGGCTTTTTTGCAGATGGCTGGGCGGAAAGCTGAACAAAATCGCCTGCCATGAGTAAAATAGCCATGGCTGAAATGATTGCGAGCATAGAACGGCGCATGGGGCCTCCTCAAAGAAGCATGCCAGTGTAAAACCTTTTTGTGGTTTCAGGCCAGCATGCAATCATGGAACCGTTTGTCGGCACGATGTTTCAGCCCAAGTTTTTTTAAGGAACCCGAATGAACTTTTTCAGCGCTGCTGTGCGTCTCGTTCTTCTCTCTGCCTTGCTGCTGATGCCCGCCGTACTGGCGGGCCAGACCAACTGCGATGAAGGCACAAGCCTCCTCAATCCAGCCCAACCGCAGGGTATGACACCGCAGCAGATCATTGAGAAATTTGCCGCCAAAGAAGAAGTCTTCCGCCAGGCCCTCAACAATTATGTTTATACCCAGGACATCACGGTCCAGGAACTGGATGGCAATTCCGTAAGCGGCGAATTTCGCCTGGTGCAGGAAATCACGTACGACGATAAAGGCGGACGCATAGAGAACGTTACTTTCGCGCCACAAAATACCTTGCGTACGTTGAGTTTGAGCCGTGAAGATTACGAGGACTTTCGCTACAAGATGGCCTTCGTCATGACCACCTCTGACCTGCCTCAGTACAACTTGCTTTACGTTGGGCAACAGCACCAGGATGAAATTGAGACCTATGTTTTCGACGTTGCGCCTAAGACGTTCGTCAAAGGGCAGCGTTATTTCCAGGGGCGCATCTGGGTTGATAATCATGACCTGCAGATCGTGAAAAGCTGCGGTAAAACCGTGCCGGATACAATTGCTACCAAGAAAAAGAAAAATGCGCAGGAGAACCTCTCGCCCAAGTTCGTGACGTATCGCGAGCAAATTGACGGCAAGTACTGGTTCCCCACCTATATTCGTGCGGACGATACCCTGCATTTTCGCCAGAATGATGTTCACATGCGCGAGATCATCAAACTGATCAATTACAAGCGTTTCGGCTCGAAAACCAGAATCATCTATAAGGGTGAAGCCAAAGAAGACCCAAAAGATAATCCCAAAGACAATCCAAAGACGCCGGACAAGAAGCCTTAAGTCGAAAAGAAGCTTAATACCAAAGGGCCATTTCCGTGAGCGGAGTGGCCGTTTCGTTTTTATTTGTTAAGCACACGTTCAGATGCCTCCGCGCGGCGGAACTCCGCATCTAAAAAAGTAGAAATCCAGAAGGAAAATTCATTTATGAGGCTCCCAAGACTCATGTTGCACGTGTGCGCGACGAACCTCGTCCCGAAGATCGTGGCCATGACGGTCCTTGCGCTGGTGACTCCGCTGGCTTTAACAGCCCAGACCAATTGCGAAGCTGGCGATGGCCCCCTGAATTCGGCTCCGCCCCAAAGCATTAACGTGCAGGACTTGATCCAGAAATTCGCCGGTCAGGAAGCCATCTTCAAAGACGCGCGCAACCACTACACGTACACGCAAGAGGTGACCGTCGAAACCGTGGATGGCGACACGGTTGACGGACAATTCAAGGAAACCACCGACGTCCTTTATGACGATCAGGGAAAACGCATCGAGAACGTAACATATGCGCCCATGAATACGCTGACTCGCGTCATGTTAACCAAGGAAGATTTCGACGATTTTCGCAATCATCTGCCCTTTGTGCTTACCAGTGAAGACCTTCCCCAGTACAACATCCTTTATGCCGGACGGCAGCATGTGGACGAACTGGATACGTATGTTTTCGATGTGGCGCCAAAAAAAGTAGAGAGAGATGGCGGTCCGCGCTTTTTTCAGGGACGCATCTGGGTGGACAACCGCGATTTTCAGATCGTAAAGACCTGCGGTAAGAATGTTCCTGACACGCACAAGAAAAACCAGGAGAACCTGAGCCCCAAGTTCGTGACGTATCGCGAACAGGTGGATGGTCAGTACTGGTTCCCTACTTACACGCGAGCGGATGACTTCCTGCACTTTAAAACCGGTGACGTCCACATCAGAGAGACTTTGAAGTACACGCGTTACAAGCGTTTCGGGGTGAAGACCCGAATCATCTACAACGGACAGCCAATCAAGGGCGGATCGGAACCGAAATAGGCAAGATTAGCGGCCAATGCACGCGAACAAACGCGAATCAAAAAAGAGAAACTAGTTTGGACTTCTAAGCTGCTCTTCCGATTCGTGTTCATTCGCGAAAATTCGCGGCTAACTTGTTTTTACAAGGTGCGCTTCATCAGAGGCGAGGCCAGAGTGCCGCTGGGTCGCTCGCAGCAGGCACAGAATCGTCTCTGCTCGAGAAATGACCGGTAGCGGTGTGGGAGCGGAGCGACAGAAATCCTAGTGATGCAGCAGCCACATAAACCAGCCGGCCAGGAATAGGCCGCCCAGGGCCATGGCAAAGCAATAGGCGCCATAGCGGACCATCTCATTCGGAGTGTTGCGCTGTGTAATGCCGAATACGATGGAAAAAAAGAAAGCAAACAGCGTGGCGGCGCTGAAGTGAGAGAGTTGCAGAACCAGCATCATTGTTTCTTCCCAATCGCAATGTGGTACGCGTCCACTGCTGCCATGATGTTCAAAAGACCCGCCACAACAATGAATTTCGTTCCATAGTCGGCCACGGCGGACGTAATGGAAGTGCCTCCCCATTCAAAAATCCGCGCCATAAAATAAAACGCCCCCGAACCCAGATCGCCGATGAAGCCCAGTATGTCGAGCAGGTCGCCCGTGTTGGTCTGATAGACCTTGCCTTGCATCGCCAGGCCAAAGGCGAACATTCCTGCCACAGAGCCCATCAGCAACAGGCCGCGAATCCAGCGTTTCTGGATCAGGTGGCCCGCACCGGGAATCAGCCATCCGATCAACGGCGCCATCGCCGCCATTCCGGTGAAGGGAACTGCTGCAGTTGTGGGTTGTGCGTCCGGTGTAGTGGTTTCTATTTTCGCCATCAAATAATGACCAGTTCGTTCTGTATTTTACCTGTTACCTCAGCCGCACCGTTGCGGGTGAGCACATTCACTTCACTGCGAACGCCAAACTCGGGCAGATAAATGCCCGGCTCAATGGAAAAGCAGGTGTTAGGGATGATTTCGCGGTCGTCCTTGGTTTCAAGGTTGTCCATGTTGGCGCCGTTGCCGTGCACGTTCACGCCGATGGAGTGCCCGGTGCGGTGCGTAAAGTATTGCGCGTAACCTGCCGCGCTAATGTGCTCACGCGTGGCGTGGTCCACTTCCCAGCCGGCAATCCGCCGCTTCCCGGCAAAAGCTTCCACAACTTTTTTGACGCCGGCATCGCGCGCACCGCTGACGACATTAAATATCTCGACTTGTTTTTCTGATGGCGTGCCAAGCACCCCAGTCCACGTGATGTCGTAGTAGACGGCATTGGGCGTGTTTTTCTTCGCCCAGATATCGAGCAGGACAAAGTCACCGGCTTTGATCGCAGACGACGTTTCCGCGCTGGGTCCGTAATGTGGATCGCCGCTATTGGCATTCACGGCCACAACCGGCAGGTCTTCCGTGACCAGACCCTCGCGACGGAACGCTTCCGCCAGCCATTGCTGAATTTCGTACTCCGTGGCGCCGCCGTTGCGCACGCGCCGGCCAATCTCCTGAAAACATTCGGGGACAATGGCGTCGATGGCGTCACGCGCGGCAAAATGGGTGGCAATCTGCTCTTCAGTCCATGCCGCTTCAAACCGCCCTACCAGGTCGCCAGAACTTACGATCTCCTTGCCAAAGCTTCGGATCAACTCCACCGTGCCCGCGTCCACCAGGCCGATATAGGGAATCAGGTTGTTGGGCGAATACTGCATGGCCACCGTGCGATGGCGCACCAGCATGGCCTGCAGGTTGTCCCACAGCTCGCGCCAGGATGAATACTCGCGCTTGGCGCCGGGCAGGGAATCCAGGCGTCCGGCTTCAATCCGGTGCACCAGCTTCGTGGGTTCGCCTTCGCGGGGAATAATGTAAAACCAGCGACGCGTGACCATCTGGTTTTCCGGCAGCCCAAGAACTCTGTAGGCAATGGGATCGCGGTGGTGATGGTCATAAAACAGCCACGCATCGATATTGCGCTCATGCAGGGCTGACTGAATAGCTTTCAAATCCATAAGTGGTTCTTCTATTTAAACACAGTCGCCCATTTCAGATGTTTACCTCCGTGTTCCTTCGTGTCCTCTGTGGTAAGGGTCGTTTTCCCCGGTTTTCAATTTTGGCAATTCTGGCGATTTTGGCAATCTCTTCTGTGGCCCTCTGCCTGCGTCTTTCAGCCAGACCCCCACCCCCCATAGCACTTCTGTTGCAAACAAATAGCAAACCCCAATTCGAAAGTACTGTCGACCGAGCGGTCGAAGCACTTTTTCCCGTTTTTCAGGGCTTCAATCCGGTTCAATTTCAGCTCTGTTTCGCCCGTTTTGCTCTCCGGTCGGCAGAGGGTCGCAACGGATTTAGAGATGTCGCCTTTTGTCTGATTGATGAAAGCTGTTGCTATGTTTTCAAAGATCCTTGGACGCTATGGTCCCTGTGTCCCGCAGTGTATCGTATTTTGTTCGCTATAGTCAAGTAAATTGTGCCGGTAAGCACAGGAATCGACCTGTTTTTTGGACAATAAAAGCGCTTTAGTATTGATTAGTCTTTCCATTCGTCATCCTGACGAGCGCGCACTCTTCAGCGCGCGAGTAGGCCGGAAGGCCCTTGCGTTTCTTTCAATGGTCTAAGAATATTCGTGCAACCGCTAACAGGTGCCCAGGAAGATTTTTGGTTAAATTGGGAGCCAATCCCATCAAAACTGGGCTCGAATCGCCTCAGATCAGGTCCGTTTCGCAGCAATCTGAAGACTATTTCCTAGAACACGTAACAGGGCATGGCTTGAGCGTTTAAGACCAGGGCGCGTAGCGACCAAGGATTGCGAAGTCGTGCCGAAAGTGCCGACCAATCAACTTTCCTTGCGCGCAGGCTCGCGCGCAGTAAAACGGAGTGTGCTGGACATTGACTCCATCAAGCATTATTTCAAGCAGCTAATCGTGGGTGTCTCCGGCGAAACCGGTAACTCTCTTTTGCTGTTGGGGATTCATCCAGGCTTCCAATTCTTCACGGTATGCAAAGACGGCATGCCTCTGCCCCCCGGGGATCCTGTGCACCGGCAACCCTTTGGCTTTTTCCCAGCGACTGACCGTGCGGACATCGCGTGCCAGATAAGTGGCAATGTCTTTCCAGGAGTCGAGCCTGCCGTTGGCCTGATTTTCGGGCATGTTATACCGCCTTTGGGATGAATGCGCCGGAACCATGCACAAGAACGTAGCGCAGAGAACTGAATAAAAGAAGGGTGTCAGCAAAAGCCCGCTTCGTCCAGCTTCTGCCTGTTGCGGAAGTCTAGCTCTGAGGCGTGAACTAGTCAATATATGAGCAGCAGCAAAGAGCAAAAATTCGCGCCTTAGAAGCTAGCACCTAATTAAGTAAGGTACTACGTAGAGTTAGGACACCGTCGGTCTTGGTTGGCAACAAGGCAGAACTCCGAAAGGTCAGATGACCTATCCAAACATCAGAGACGGAACCCGCGAATGGATTAAGCACCTTGTCTCGAAAGAAGGCTTTATGCGAATACACGCGATCTTGTTTTCTGTGTTCTTTGTGGCGATATCCTTGTGTTCCGGTTGCGGTGGACCAACTAGCCAATCTTCGATCGCGCCGACACCCACTCCGGCTTCTGCACCAGCACCGCCCTCAATAACCTCGCTGAGCACGAATCAATCAGCGCCGTTCAATTTGCTTGCCATAACCGGGACCAATTTAGATTCGTCGAGTGCGCTTACAGTGAACTTTACCGACGCGACAGGCAAGTTCTTGATAAAGGTTAACGCAGTTGCGACCAACGCTACCAGCGTTTTAGTCAGTATTCCCCCGTTCGTAGACCCTAATACCGGCAATGTTGGCCCTGCAACGGTAACCGTCCAGATCATCAATCCCTCTGGGCAGGGTTCGAATGTTATCGGGGGCTTTCAGATAGAAGATCTTCCTCCTAGTCCTCCAGTCGCGAGCGGCGCAGTCACCCTGGCATTCTTCCAGGCTGTCGCGGATCTAGCGCCGAAACTCCAAAGTCAGATAAAGAACACAGCCTTGGATACTCCTGAGTTCAATGCTGACCTCTTAAACCAACAAAATCAGTCCAATACCCTAATTTCTCTTCTACAACCAGTAGTCCAGGGTTCCGCCTCCTCCGCAGATCTTGGCGCGGTGAATGGAACAGAAATAATCGTGGGAGCCAAGGATTTGGCAGTCTCTGACCGGATGCTCGCTGGTCAGATATCTGCGCTCGCGAATATTTCCAACGGCACACTCTCTCAAGTCTCGCAGAGTAATACTCAATGGTGGCTTGCCAGTTCGCTCAGCGGCACGACGAGCCAATCGAATCAAGGCCCGATCGCATTGGCTGCTCAAGACGCCTTTACCGTCCTCTATGGCAACGGAACACCACATGCATTTTCATTTTCCGACATCGAAAACATTTCCACGTCGGCAAGCATAGCGTCGGAGAATGAGCGAACTATTGCGGCTTACGTGGTCGGCGGAGCGTCTCTATATGCTTGGGCGTTGTTGGCCGGACCTGAGATCGGTGTGCCCCTGGTGCTGGCAAGCAGGGTAGCCCCATTTATGGCTCCCGTGGTCATGTACCTAAGTCTCTATTCGCAAGAGATTGTCGCGGATGTGCTGAATGGCCTGAAGACCGAGCCGATTCCGGAGGGCCCTTCAGAGACGGCCCAAGCAATTTTCATCGCGGTGCTAAAGCAGCGCCCCTCCCGTTTTATAGGTGTGACTCTTGACTTCGTCACACATGCACAAGATGCAGCCAAATCCTTGTTGGAGATTATCACGAAGGAAGGGCCGGCGACGCCGAATAACTACACGGCCACCTTTACCGGCAGTGTCACCGACCAGGGAAACGGAGGTTGCCCGGGAACTGCTAACCTGAGTGGCTCCGGCACCTTTCAGTTTTCACAGGTTCCGTCTGGTATTGCTATTGCTGGATCGTTTAAGCTAGCGCAACTTGGGGGAATATGCGATGACTATTCGGGCACGTACGATTGCTCGAGTACCGCGCCTTCAGGTATAGGGGCCACTATTGGCTTGTCTTGCTCGGGGGCAACCACTATCAATGCAAGAGGTGGGTTCACCGGTTCTGCTTTTTCTGGGAAGTGGGACTTCAAAGCCAACAATGGCCCTGACGTTGGCACGGGCACTTTTGTCATGAAAAGACAGTAATGGAACCGCGCGCCATCTTATTTGGCCCGTTGTTCGTGGTTTTTGCGAAGAGATGAAAGCAACGGATATCAACCGCTCACCCTGCCACGACCCAACCAAAACGGCAAAAGGGAGAAATAACCACCGATTGAGCTAGCAGCAAGTGAAACGCCCTTCAAGCCTTTTCCGCCGCCTCTTTCGGCATCAGTGTCCGATCATATATCCACAGCAGCAACGCGGTCAGTACGCCGACGGCAATTACTGCCCACCACATCTTTTCCGGCTGGTGTGTGACCTCGCCAAAGTGGTGGATCAGCTTCCCGCCAAACCAACCCGCGATCAGCGAGCCGATGCCAATCGGCAGGAAAGCAAACCCCATGTATGTGCCCTGCTGTCCCGGAGGCGCGAGGCGAGAGATGTATTCGTAATAGCGCGGAGATTGGATGATCTCACCGATGGCCACAACTGCCAACGTGGCATAGGCCATAAATACAGTGGGATGAATGATCAAAAGAACCCAGGCTACCGCTGAAACCAAGGTGCCAAGAGTAATAGCGCGAAATGGTGCGACCTTTTGCATGGCCACATTGAGCAGCACCGTCAATGCGATCACCAGCAACGGGCCCGTGATCAGCATGATTTCAGTATCGGTGTTTGGATTGATGTAATCGTGGACGTAAATAGGCAGAATGATGAACTCCTGCCAATAGACAATCCAATATCCCGAAAAGATCAGCAGAAACAACATGAACTTTGGATTGGTCAGCACCAGGCCAAAGTTCTTGAGCGACTGCCCAAGGCTGGCAGTCTGGACATCGCCGGAGCGCCGTGGTTCGCGGAAGAAAATCAGCACGGCAAAGAACATCAGAAAGACACTGCCCGCCGCGACGCGGAATACATTTTCCACGCTCATGTGGCGATGCACCCAGGACGCAACGAATGGCCCAGCAGCACCGCCGATGTTCACCAGCGTGTAATAAATCGAGTAACCGATGGAGCGAACGTTTTCTTTCGATGCACGTGCGGTAGTGCCGACAACGGCGGGTTTCACCAGCGCGATACCAAGCGCGGGCAACGCCAGAACCACGCTAACCAGGACAATTAGCGGCATGTGGTCGCGCAGCGGGCCGAGCCACGGAGAGCCGAGTGAACCCAGCACAAAATAAGAGCAGCTAAGGATCAGGTACGCCAGTGAA
>DASYKK010000088.1:0-6132 GCA_035995565.1 Candidatus Angelobacter sp. | reverse complement strand
CCAGAGGCGTGATCATAGAAAAGAGCAGGTGCAATTCCGCATGTTCGCGTACATGCGACTGGACAAAGATGGCGCATTTCTCCGGATCAAGGCCGGCGGCAAGAAAATCCAGGACTACTTCCAGCGAATTGTCGGCGAGGCAGGACGTGTTGTCGTAGTCGGTGGTCAGCGCATGCCAGTCCGCCACAAAGAAAAAACAGTCGTGCGAATTCTGCAGTTTCACCCAGTTCTGCAGCGCGCCCACATAGTTGCCCAGGTGCAGCTTGCCCGTGGGGCGCATGCCGCTCAGGACACGCGGACGTAATTTTTGCGTTGGACGGTCTGTCATTTTTATGGAGAGCGACAAAACTTATCAGCCGACACTAGAAGTTTAGCAAACCGGCAAATAGCAAACGGGCAATTAACCACAACCAAAAAACTTGAACCGCAAAGGGTCGCGAAGGACGCAAAGGCAGATAACTTTGGAATTTCTTTGTGACCTTCCGCGTCCTCTGCGATAAAGATTTTGCCTGACCTACGTTCCGGTCTTGTCTGCGGCGGCCTGCGTCTGCGGCGCTATCGTTTTTACCTTGACCGGCTTTGCCGGAATGCCGACGGCAATCGTGTACGGATCAATGTCTTTCGTCGCTACGCCCATCGATCCCAGCAAGCCGTGTTCGTGGACGCGTACGCCGCTCATCACGGTTGAGTGATAGGTGATGCGGGCACGTGGGCCGATCTCGGTTTTACGGTTGGTGACAATCATTCCATCATTCAGGTCGTGGTCATGGGAATAAACGTTGGCGTAATCGGAAATTGAGCTGCCCTCATGAACGATGATCTCACCGCGATCATCCAGCAGCACATACTTGTGAATCACAGAATTGTCTTCAATGGTCAGGTTGTAGCCATAAGAGATTTCCACGCCATGAAAAATCTTCACATTTTTGCCGATGTGCTTCAGCACATGTTTCGCAAGCATCGCGCGAACGCGGAACCCGAGCCAGTGGTTGATACCCAGAGGTGAGCGGTCAAACATCATCCAGAACCATATCAGCGGTTTGCGCTCGGCATATTTCTGGGCGTCCACGTCGCCGTAATATTCAGGCTCCAGGGAGGCATTGCGCGGATCAAAGCTGTGCACCAGTGCCTGCTCCGCCCAAGGAGCGTCGGGCGCGGGATCGGCATAGGGCCGGCCCAGATACAGCTCATGCAGCTCGTCGCGAACGACGATACAGCGATGCTCGACATCACGGTTAGCAAACTGCTCGTTGAGCTTCTGAATCCACTCCAGAAATGCTTTTTCTGCTGCTGGCAGCGGCTGAATGTTGCGATATTCGTAACGCGGCATGCAAAGCCCCTCGACCTCAATATTAAGAGACTCAATGATATAACGGCGGCCGGATTCCACCCTCGGTACACCGGAGCTCATGAATTCGATTCGCTGGAAGCCCTCTGGGCGCAGGTTTTTGTCAATCTTTCACAGCCCGCATCGGAGCACCATCATCGGAGCACCATGTTGACATGAAAACTGGTGGCGCACACACGGGAAGATCGAAGTTAAAAGTGCTGGTAAATCCGGAAACGACCCACTGGTTACCTCAGTACTCTTGTCCCTGAACACCCTTGCCGATATAAAGAGAACATTCCGGGACTACGTTTTTACTGCATTAAAGGAAAGAAGAACGATGATGTGCAGTGATGTTAAATGGCCCAGGAGCGTCGCTAGAGCGGGTCTTCTCGGTCTCACTTTCGTATTGTCGCTTGCGTTGCAGGCCCAGGATGACGGGTTTAAAGCCGTTCCCATTCTGACTGGCTCGACCGCATATTTCACCCGTGTCACTGCTGGCCAATACCAGGAGGCGCCCACGGTAAGCCCTCTTTTGCTGCTGCCGCTGGGAGACAGGTGGCTGGTGGAAGCAAAAGGCTCTTATTCTGACACCTTCAGCAAGAATGCCCAGGGCAATTACAACGGCACCATCGCTTACGGAATGGCCTACGGCCAGATTGACTACATTGCCAATAGGTACATGACATTCGTTGCAGGCCGGTTTACGACGCCATTCAATATTTACGGTGAGCGGCTGGCGCCCAACTGGATTCGCGCGCTACAAACCAGTCCACTGACTTCGCCCGTCACCAGCGGTTCGGCTCTGGGCGGCATGATGCGCGGCGGCTTCCCGGGAACCGAAAGCCTGAACGTAACCTACGCACTTTACTTTTCATCGAATAATACGCATCACCTCTTCGCCACTGACAGATCCACTGGCGGACGTCTCGGCTTTTTCCTGCCGCGCCAAAGGCTGGAACTCGGCGCTTCTTTCCAGCAAGTCTTGCAGTCTGACCGGCCACATTCGTCCGGCATATTCATGGAGTGGCAGCCCAACCGCGCGCCTTTAACTGTGCGTTCGGAGTACGTGCGCTCTTCGGGTACGAAGGGAAGCGCTTACTGGATTGAATCAGTCTATCGGCTCAGCCAGATCCGGTCTTTGCGGCGATTAGAACTGGTAGGTCGCGGAGAGCAGTTCTTTGCCGCGGCAAACCTTTCTGCGGCGACCGTAAAAAAGCTGGGTGCGCTCGGCAAAGACACGAATGAAGCCGATTTTGGCATGAACTATTACCTGCGCAGTGATGTTCGGGCCTCTGCCAGCTATGGCCGTCAATTTGTTCTGGGCAGGAATGCCAATCTCTGGACCGTCGGGATGACATATCGCTTTATTATGCCAATGCTGCCGCAAGGGGGCGCACGATGAAGCTGAAATTTATTCTCGCCGCTTTTCTTGTGGCAAGCGCCTTGTCACTGGGGTTGATGGCCAACGCCAGCGGCGGCAGCAAAGATGCTGCTAAAGATTCTTCCGCCACACTAGTTTCCGCGGAGCAGAGCGCGCAGAATGAAAACATGCGCCTTGAGGGTGAGAAACGTTTTCGCTCCAACTGCGCGCGATGCCATGCCGCTCCGCCTAAGTTTCCGCCACGAATGACGGCCACCATTCTTCGCCATATGAGGGTGCGCGCCACTATTACCGAGCAGGATATGCGATTGATCCTGCGCTATATGACGGAGTAGTGATGAAAAGTTTGGGCTCCAGCTTCATTCGGCTTCCGATTTTGGCAATGTTCGCGATGCTTTTCGTCGCTTCGATGCCGTCGTTCGGTCAGTCCCGCGTGATTGAAGTTATGGCCGACAAAGACAGCCATTTCAAGATTGCCGGCATGAGCCGCCCGGAGATCACGGTCAAGGCCGGTGAGCCGCTGCTGCTGCGCATCAGCGCGCGCAAAGGAAAGACCTGGAACCGGGACGGTACGGTGCATGGATTTACTTTGCTGCGGGCCAGGGACCATAGCAAGGTCGCCGGCTGGAACCTGGAATTGAAACCAGGCACGCAAGAGTTTGTGCTGACCGCTCCCACAGAGCCCGGCGATTATGAAGTTCTATGTACGGTCATCTGCAGTGAGGAGCATGAAGGCATGCGGATGAAGTTTGTGGTTTTGCCATAACAGTTTTTTGTAGCGACGAAAACGCACGGTTGTGATCGCAGCAGAGCTGACATCTAGAAGGAGATTTCCGATGAACAAACCGATTCACAAAATGCGCGCGGCGTTTCTCTTTGCTACCCTTGCGCTGTTGTCGTTGTATTCATTTGCCAAAGACAAGCCCAAAGACACCACAGTCAACCTGCACGGCGCCGTCATGGACAGCCAGTGCGCCTTCAACGTTCATTCTGACGCGCACTCGCATGAATGGATGACGAAACGCGGCGTCCAGGGCGCCACTGACGAATCAAGCTGCACCCGCCACTGCGTGAGAGATATGGGAGGCAGTTACGTGCTGGTGGTCAAGAAGGATGTTTATAAACTCGATGATCAAGTGAAAGCCGAGCAATTTGCCGGCAAAAAAGTAAAGCTCAACGGAACTCTGGACGGCGAGACCCATACCCTCCACATCTTCGATTTGGAAGAAGACAAATAGTCCACGACGATCAGCAGATTCGAAAACTGCACGGCTGCGCTTAAGGCGCAGCCGTTTTTCGTTTCGTCAGAAAGAAGAAGTAACCCGCCCGCTCAGGCAGTTTTCTCCATGGTTAATTGGTGGTGCATGCCGGCCGTCTCCGCATTACGAGTGACCGTCATGGTGGCATGTTCAATAGAGGCCAGAGACTCCCTTAGGGGACACGCTGAATGGTGGAGAAGCCGAAGCATCTCCGTGACCTGGCCCAGCCGCATGCTTTGTCGCGCGTAATCGATTCCTTCCGCATTGATACGTGACGCGGCAGATTCGATATAACACCACAAAAACTGGCTGAGGAGGTCAACTGCCTTCTTCAGGTCGTGGCCTAGACCGGCGTTCAACAAATTGTTCAAGATGCGATCTTGATCGCCGGTATCAGCGTCCTGGAAGCGGGGCCAATGCAACTGGAGTTGGAGCGCCCTGAGTTCGTGAGTAATATTTTCAATCCGATCCGAGAGATCTTCCATTGTCTAATCCTTGCTTTGCAAGTATTTGGGGGCCCTAGACATCGGAAGAAGTGGCAAACACTATGTAGACGACCGGAAATTCAGTGGCTCAAAATAAGTGCCTAAAACGTAAGATGCCGGATGTCCCGTTCCCGTTCAGTTACTGAAGTACATATTTCGGTGGTGCAAATGGTCCATATCGCGTTAGACACGTAACCGACCTGCGCGGAACAGGCAACTTTACCGGCGAACTATTTACGAATATAATATTTATATGCTTTCTCCCGTCCCGGAATCCCTGGCTTGGGCCCACCCCCTGGTGCAGGAATGGTTCATCCACAAGTTTGGTACGCCCACGGAGCCGCAGGAGCAGGGCTGGCCGCACATCCTAGCCGGTCGCACTACGTTGATTTCGGCGCCTACGGGTTCGGGCAAGACCTTGGCGGCTTTCCTGATCTGCATCGATCGCCTGGTACGCAAGGCCTTGAGCGGTGATCTTACTGACCGTACCGAGATTCTTTATATATCCCCATTAAAGGCCCTGGGGAACGATATCCAGAAAAATCTGGAAGGCCCGTTGGGTGAAATCACGGCGCTGGCCGGCGAAAAAGGCCTGCTCATGCCGGAAATCCGCGCAGCCGTCCGCACCGGCGATACGCTCACGCATGAGCGTCAGCGGATGCTGAAGCGGCCTCCACATATCCTGGTGACCACGCCGGAGTCTCTCTACATTCTGCTCACTGCCCAGAAAAGCCGGGGCATTCTGACCGACGTAAACACGATCATCGTGGACGAAATCCATGCCGTGGCCGACGACAAGCGCGGCGCCCACCTGGCTCTTTCGCTCGAACGCCTGGATGCGTTGACGGTAAATCGCGCGGTCCGCATCGGCCTTTCCGCCACGCAAAAACCAATTGAAACCGTGGCTCATTTTCTTACCGGCAACCACCGGCCCGATCCGGTAGTAGTCAACATTGGCCATAAACGCCAGATGGATCTGGCAATCGAAGTCCCGGGTCAGGAATTAGGGCCGGTTGCCAGCAATGAGCTCTGGGATGAAATTTACGACCGCATTTGTGAGCTGGTGCAGCAGCATCGCTCCACCCTGGTGTTTGTAAATACGCGCCGCCTGGCTGAGCGTGTTTCTTTTAACCTGGCTGAGCGACTGGGGGAACATGTTGTGGGCGCCCACCATGGCAGTCTGGCGCGTAAACTCCGCCTGGATGCGGAAAGCAAGCTTAAGAATGGCGAACTGAAAGTCCTGGTGGCTACCGCTTCGCTCGAATTGGGAATTGACATTGGACATGTCGATCTGGCCCTGCATATCGGGTCGCCGCGTTCGATCGGTGTGTCGCTCCAGCGCTTTGGCCGGGCCGGCCACTGGCGCGGCGCCGTTCCCAAGGGCCGCTTCTTTCCTACCACACGCGATGAGTTGCTCGAATGCGCAGCGCTGGTGCGCTCTATCCATCAGGGAGAGCTGGATCGCCTCATTATTCCTGAATCCCCGCTCGATATACTCGCGCAGCAAATTGTCGCAATTTGTGCGGCCGAAGAACAGGGCGAGGACGAGCTCTTTACCCTGGTTAAGCGGGCATATCCATATCGCGAACTCGAACGGAAGGACTTTGACGACCTGCTGACGATGCTGGCCGATGGCATAGCCTCTCAACGCGGCCGTTTCGGTGCATATCTTTTTCG
>DASYKK010000087.1:0-2867 GCA_035995565.1 Candidatus Angelobacter sp. | reverse complement strand
GCCTCGTCCGCTGATCATGGGGACATACAAGCCGGCCGCCGCGACGATTGGCGCGATGATCAAAGATGTTTTATCGCCGACTCCGCCGGTGGAGTGCTTGTCGGTCTTGGCCGCTGGAAGCTCGGAGAAGTCGAGCACATGGCCGGAGTTGAGCATGGATTCAGTCAACGCGGCCAGTTCGGCGCGCGACATGCCTCGCAGCAGCACGGCCATGAGCCACGATGACATCTGGTAATCGGGAATCTGGTCACGGGTGTAGCCGTTGACAAGAAACTCGATTTCATTGCGCTGAAGCTCGCCGCCATCGCGCTTACGACGGATCAGATCGGTGACTAGCATGCGGCGGTTAGGTCAGGCGGAAAGTTTCCGGCAGCATGTCTGCAATGCTCATTTCAACGTAGTCAGTCTGGCCGCGAAAGACGACGGCCGTGTTCGCCCCAAACTCAGCAATCACCTGGCGGCAAGCGCCGCAGGGAGCGCAGGGCACGTCATTTTCATTCACCACGGCAATGCCCTTCAGCTTGAGCTTGCCCTGAACCTGGTGGACAGCGTTGAAGATGGCCGCACGCTCGGCGCAAATGGCCAGGCCATATGAGGCATTTTCCACGTTGGATCCGGTATAAAGGTGGCCATCGTCAGTAATAACGGTGGCCCCGACGCGAAACTTGGAATACGGGGCGTAGGCATGTTGCAGCGCGGCAGTGGCCATCCCCAGCATCATGGCGCGCTCTTTGTCTGTAAGTGCGATTGGTGGCATCAGTAACTCCTCAATTACGACTAACTACAGTAACATTCCCGCAGGGCGCGCATGGCTCTTCCATCACCCGATAAGCAGTTGCCCCTGCAAAATCCGTCTTTCTTGTTTATCCGTGGTAGGGGTTTCCAGCTTCGTCCGCGTCCCAGCCTTCTTCAAAATCCAGCTGCTTAACATTGCTCAAGGCCAGTTGCAGATAATACCCCAGGATTCCTGCCTGCTTCTGGTCCAGTTTGCCATCCACCACCGCCTGCGCTCCTTTGGCGATAGCCGCCTGTATCGCGTTCGCATCTCCCAGGCTCGGCAGCTTGATCTTCTCCGGACGCGCCTCTTCCAGCATCAGGTGCATGTGGCAGTATTTCTTCCCCCGAACGCGGGGCGCCCGGCACGCGCGGCCATCGGACTTTTCATACCGGCATCGCGGCGCGCTGTTCGCCCGCGCAATCGTGCTCTTCATTTTATTGAAGATTTTCTGGTTAATTGCGTCGTATTCCAGCCCTTTCTGCTCCAATTCCGGCTCTTTCGCCACGCAATCCCGATACTCCGCAAAGCACTCTCCCAGCTTCTTCAGCAACTGTCCTGCCGCGCTTTGTGCCCACTCCTTCGTCTCCCGCTCCGTTTTCTGCGCGTTGTGTTCTTTCAGCCGGCGCGCATCCCGCCGCTGCATCACGGCAACGTGATCGTTATGGCATTTTGCTTTGCTCCACAACTCTTGCTCTTCCTTGTCCATTCCCAGCGGATTTTCGCCGTCCCTGAATCCAAAATCGTCGTTCGGCTCATACCCCGATCGCATAACTTTGCTCCTTCTACCTTGGCTCTTCGAGCTTGCCATACCCCCGACTCTTTGTTCCCGATCAGATCACCGGATTTTTGTCGCTTTCCTGATCAGTGTCATCCGTGTTGATCAGTGGTAAGCTTTGCCTTTCCGATCACCCGATCACCCGATCTTGGGGCTATACTAAAAACTAAGTACTAAAAACTGCTTTTCTTCTACATAGCCCACCCGGGGGTAAGACTTTCGTTGCAAACAAAGGAGAAATCCAATTCCACCGGACGGTCACCGAACGGTCGACCCCTCTTTTCTGCCTCGTTTATCCCTCGAATCACGTTGTATCCTTGCGCCCTTGCCAGATGCTGATTATTGGTTGCGTTCTAGCTTGTTATCAGACGAACATATAGCGAATAATCCTACAGATACTAGCGGAATCCAAAGCGAATGTAAAGTGAAAAGTGGAGGCCAGGGCGGCCCATCAAAGTGTCACAGGAAATAGCGCCGATAATACTGTTGGAAACTTTAGAGACTACAAACGTATTCCGCCTCAAGAAAGGCTGCCGGAAATACCTAAACAGCGACAGAACCCGGCTTCAGACGCGCTCTGCTACCCGCCATTGTGAAAAGTGCTAAGAACGCATCGTTAAACGCAGCAAGGCGCACCGTTATTTCATATTCTTTCATCGGAAGTTGCATTTTCACACTCTCGTGGCGGAGCGCTTCGAGAGAGCCAAGATTGGATATGAGATTTCCCGCAACGTCAACAAACTGCAAAATCAGCGAATCGCGAACCTACTCATTTCGCATGAGTACGGTTAGTGGCGTGGCTCCCACTGATGGTAGCGAATTGACCAGGAAGCGCTTGCCATCGCCTGAAATAGCGTACTGGAACACAACGAAGCGCGATCCGACGATGCGCGTCTGGAAAAGCGCATGGGGAACACCAGCTACCAGCTTGCCTTGCGAGCTATCGATGGAAACTGCCATGAGCTTTTTGTCGGGGCTGATGTAGAAGATCTCTTTGCCGTCCCCGCGCCAGCGGACCTGAGCGCCACCGTGATTTGAGACTTGGATCAGCGCGCCAGGTCCGGGAAATGGCGCCAACATCAAATTGAAGCCTCCTGCCTGGGTTCCCGACTGGGCGAAAGCGATCCACTTCTGATCAGGAGATAGCTGGGCCTCAGCGCCGCTGGCGTAGGCCCTGGTCGAATGGCTCTCGAAGTCATAGACCTTCAGCTCGGGTAACCCGTTCTGAAAATCCATGTAAACGATGGAGCGGCCATCGCGTGACCAGTCGTTGGGAATCAGATTGCGACCCTCCACCAGCCGCTCAGGTTTGCC
>DASYKK010000086.1:0-12103 GCA_035995565.1 Candidatus Angelobacter sp. | reverse complement strand
CCCGAACGTCCATAAATTTTACCTCCTCAAGATCAAAGCCAGCAGCCTGAAAGTGGAAGTCCCTTTCAATAATGTCAGCATGGTCGGCTTGCGGGCTGTGGTCAAAAACGGTGAAGTCGCCAAGATTATTACCTTTCTGGTTGATGGCAAATGCGAGAACCATACCGACTGGAAATTCCGCTTCAAGGAAAATTCCGACAAAATGCGTACCGGCTCGCTGCTGGAAGTGGCCATCGTTCTAAAAGGCCTTCTGCTCCTGGCCAAAGATAAGCCTCTCTCTTTCCGCGAAAAGAAGATGCTGGAACGCGCTCGCTACCTGCTGGTGACCGAACTGGCAATGGCTAAGAATGTCGACGAAGTGGAAATCGAGGACATGCTTAATAAGGCTCTTTCCAAGAGCAAGCTGAAGTTCCCCGAAGTCACAGCCGACGCATAGCCCCGGACGAAATTATTCAAAGAACAATCTAGTGACGCCGTGAGGCGTCACTTTTGTTTGCCGGGAAGGAGTTCTCTAAGCAGTTCGGCCGACTTGCGTGCCGGAACGCCTGTCTCAAGCGCTGAGCTCCATCATCTACCTCGGCGATCCTAAAGCGGTTTGGAGCGCAGTGACATAATTAATGCTCTGTTTTCCCGTCCAGCAATTCCAGAGCGTGCGGCAGGATTCCGATCACTGCCTGCAATGATTCAACCGCTGCCGCCGGACTTCCAGGCAAATTCAGCAGCAGCGTTTTCCCTCTGACGCCGCAAATGCCGCGGCTCAATGCCGCAAACGGCGTCTTCTTCGCGCCTTCCTGCCGCATCTTCTCTTCGATTCCCTCAATTCGCCGCTCAATCACCGTCAGTGTGGCTTCAGGAGTTACGTCCCTGGCGGCAATTCCGGTTCCACCGGTTGTAACCACAAGGCGCGTGAGTTCGCTGCATTCGATCAACCTAGCGGCGATTGCATCTTTTTCGTCGGGGAGCACAGACCGGTGAATCACTGTGAAATGTGCGGCCTCAAGCTCACGCACAATCGCTGGCCCGGAAATATCTTCACGTTGCCCCACGTACGACGAGTCGCTGATGGTCAGCACGGCGGCGGTCTTGGCGGATGAGGAGGTCACCAGTCTTGTCTTTTATTTGCCAGCTAGGCTTCCAGCACATTTTCGGTGTCGCGGTTCGATTCGTCCAGCAGGCGCAGGCCTTCCAGCAAAATGCCCTGCGAAGATTGTGTAATCGTCTGCTCGCTGCTGCTGCCGGCAAAGTCAATCTCAAAGGTTCCGGCGGTCCAGGTCAATACCTTGTACACTGCGGCATCGCCTTTCAGATCGCCATAAACAGCGTGGTTAATCTGGCCCTCGGTGAAATACATCTTGCATTGCTCGCCATTATTGCGCAGCGTGAGCGCGCAGGTCTTGCGGCCCATATCCAGCGATTGCAACAAGTCCAGCACATTCATCTGCGCCAGGCTGCCTCGCAGCACGGATTCTCCCGGAGCCTCGCGCGCCATTTTTTCCAGAGAAATCTTGTCCACAACCTTCTTGATTTTGGCAGCGGCTTCTTTCAGGAAAAACGGCTTCTCGATAAAATCTTCCACCGTATCCTGCACCGTTTTGAGCTTCTCATTGATGTCAACCTTGCTGGCCATCAGCATTACGGGAATACCCGCGCTGGCATTGCGGCTTTTGATCTTCTGCAGCAATTGGCGGCCATCCATGCCTTCCATGGCGTAATCGGCGATGATCAAGTCGGGTTTGTCTTCAATCGCTTTGAGCAGCGCGTCCGCGGCGTCATTCATCGCCTGTACGGTCGAAAAATGCGCAAGCGCCTGCCGCAACATCTCCAGCACCATGGGATTGTCATCGACCAGCAGGACCTTGACGTTGCTCGGCATGAGACCTATTTCTTCAGGCGATTGCTGGAGGGCTTGCGCTGGTAATCTCCGCTTTTTCCGCCTGATTTACGCTGTAACACAATTTCACGGATGGCGATTCCCTTGTCCAGGGCTTTGCACATGTCATATACCGTTAGCGCGGCGACGGTGGCTGCCATCAGCGCCTCCATCTCCACTCCGGTCTGGGCGGTTGTGGCTGCTTTGGAGTTGACCTGAACGCCATTTTCGCATACCTCAGTGGTCACATCAATAAATGAGAGCGGCAACGGATGGCACATTGGTATCAGGTCACTGGTACGCTTGGCTGCGGCAATCCCCGCAAATCTGGCCACTTCCAGCGGGTTCCCTTTGGGATTTTGCGGCAACGCCTTCAGCACCTGCTGAGACATCTCAATGAACGCAGAAGCTTCCGCCTCACGACGGCTCGCCGTTTTTCCCGACACGTCCACCATCGTAGCGCGCCCCGCAGCGTCATAGTGCGAAAGCTTGCCCCCGGATGGCTTGCTACTCTGCGCAGGTTGCCGATTTATATTCTTCTTAACCATTCAGAAATTTGTTCCCTCCGCATCAGCTTGACATCTACAGCTCGACAATTTCCTGGCCAACGATGATATCTAAGCCTTTGTCATCCTCAGCGGCACCGAGCGCCGAAGGCGTGAGGTAGAGTCGAAGGACCCCGACATAGTGTCCCCGGCCATACCGCGTCAGGGAGTTCTTTCTAGGAAATCGTCCTTCGCGACTGCCCTCTCTTACAGGCGTCTCTTCGTTACGAAATCGTCATCCCGAGCTCGGCTTACGAGGACGTACTATCAGGGCCCCCATTTGCGCGCCGCTTTTGCGCGTGAATGGGCAGATCAGCGTCCGAATCCGAGCGAGGGACCTCGCGCTTCCTTCTCCGTCAATGCCTCACCGCAACACCACCGTCACCATCTCGCCTTTTGCCAGCTTCTCCCGGTCCGGAGGCACCACAAGATAGCAGTTCGCCCGTGCGGCTGCCAGCATGTCGCCTGATCCCTGCCATTGCACTACTTCAACTTCGGGATCATGTAAGCCGCCATCGAGTCTCGCCGGTAAAAACCTGGTTAAACCAGTCTTTGTCTTGAAGTCCTTTTTTAACTTCGCGTGCGCCGACTTCAATCGCGACGGCTCAGCGCCACTAAGCGCTTCCACCACCTGCCGCGCAAATAGCTCAAATGTGACCATCACTGACACGGGATTTCCCGGAAGGCCGAAGAACGGCACCGGCCCGACTTCCCCAAACACCACCGGCTTGCCCGGCTGAATCAGCGCGCCGGTAAAAAAGAACTGCGCTCCCAGACTCTGAAGCGCCTGCTCCACCAGGTCAAACTTTCCCATCGACACGCCGCCGGAGAGCAAGAGCATGTCCGCCTTCAGTCCTTCCTGAATCAACTCCGTCAGTTTGCCTTCTTCGTCCGGCGCGATCGGCAATTGCACGGGCTCGCCGCCGCATTCCACCACCATTGCCGCCAGCGAATAACTATTGCTGTTGCGAATCTGGCTAGGTCCCGGCTTTTCCGCCACTTCCACCAGTTCATCTCCTGTAGAAAGGATTGCCACGCGCGGCTTTCGATATACCTTCACGCTGGCTTTGCCCGCAGCCGCGGCCAATGCAATCTGTGCCGATCCTAAGCGCACTCCACGTGGTAATAGCTCTTGCCCCGCTCGGGCTTCGGCGCCCGCGGGAACAATGTTCTCGCCCGCTGCGGCAGTTCTCTGGATCTCGACGAACTCTTCCGTTCGTTTCTCCTCGGGCCTGATTCTCTCAGCACCGGCAATTTCCAGCACGTGGTCATCGTCCGCAATGTCCACAAGCCCCTGGCTCTCCTCACTTGGTGGCCCTTCGTGTCCTTTGTGGTCAATTTCCGCGGTCTTGCGCTCAGTGTATTCCACCATCACCACGGCGTTCGCGCCCGCTGGAACCGCCGCCCCGGTCATGATCTCCACCGCTTCGCCCGACACCACCGGAAGATCGTAACTATCACCGGCCCTCACCTGCCCGACTACGCGAAGGAGCGTTATGCCTCTCGCCAAATCGTCCGCGCGAACCGCAAAGCCGTCCCGAGTGGCCCTTGGGAACGGAGGAAAGTCCCTGTCCGCCGCCACAGGCTCCGCCAGGACGCGTCCTACGGCTTGCATCAATAAGACTTCTTCGCTCGGGTGATCTACTGCCTTGAGGATCCGCAGGCAGTACTCACGCACTACTTCACAGGCTTCCTCGAAGCTGAGAACCCCAGCGGATTGCGCTGCCGTATTCATAGTTCTGATTCTAGCTTGAGAGGGGGAAGGGTGCGGAGGAAAGCCTTCGTACTGATTCGCGCCTTTTCGCGAAATTCGCGGCCAGTTCGGTTAATCTGCGACTATCTGCGAAATCTGCGGCGAATGCTCTTATGCGATCCGTTCTGCTGGTGCGTCATACACGCTGGCCTTGTTCAACTTCTCAATTGATTCCCGATCCAGCTCCAGCTTCGTCGCCCCTGCAAGTTCATTCAGCTGCTCCACGCTGGTCGCGCTGGCAATCGGCGCCGTAATGGTCGGACGCGCCATCAGCCAGGCCAACGCCACCTGCGCCGGCTTGCTCTGGTGCCGCTCCGCCACCTGGTCCAGTGCCTGCAGGATACGGAAGCCACGATCGTTCAAATACTTTTTTACCGCCTGCCCGCGCGGGCTCTTCTTCAGATCGTCCTGTGACCGATATTTGCCCGTGAGGAATCCACTGGCCAGGGAATAATAAGGAATCACGCCCAGCTTTTCCTGTAATGCCAATGGTTCCAGCTCGGTTTCGTAAGCTGCACGCTCATACAGGTTGTAATGCGGTTGCAGGCTTTCATAACGGGGCCAGCCATGCTTGCGGCTTACCGCCAGCGATTCCCGGATGCGCTCTGCCGTGAAATTCGAGCACCCAATCACGCGCACTTTGCCTTGCTGTATAAGCTCTGCATACGCTCCCAGCGTCTCTTCTATCGCCGTGCTCGGGTCGTCGCGATGGGACTGATAAAGATCAATGTGGTCGGTTTGCAATCTTCTGAGCGACCCTTCCATCTGTCGCATGATCCATGCCTTGCTCAGCCCTTTACCTTGCCCGGGAATCTCCGATCCAACTTTCGTAGCGATCACAATTTTGTCGCGCTTGCCGCTGCGCTTGAACCAGTTGCCGATAATCGTCTCGCTCTCGCCGCCCTGGTGCCCCGGTACCCAGGTGGAGTAGCTGTCCGCAGTATCGATGAAGTCGAGCCCCGCATCAACGAATGCATCCAGAATCTCGAACGACGTTGGTTCGTCGACCGTCCAGCCAAACACGTTGCCGCCCAGCATCAGCGGTGCTACTTGGATTGCAGATTTTCCTAATTGGCGCGTTTTCATGCCTCTTCGGTCTCCCATGCCAATTCTATCGTTTTTTAAATGGTAGGAGTTTTGAAGGGACTCTCGACTTTCACTTGGCTTGTTCTTCCTCCGTGCCCCCGTGTCTCTGTGGTAGGTTTGCCTTCCGTACCCTTTTCAACGCCCACCGTACGGGGAAGAACAGGATCGCTGCCCACAGCAGCAGGCTCGGACCAGCCGAGAGCAGAAACAACCCAACGCTAATTAGCCCTTCGACGACGGTATTGTATCCGTCAACCGCGGCATTGCGGAACCGGCTTCCCGTCGACGGCGGCGTTCCCTGTAACTTGGCGAAATACTCTTCTTTGACCATCGTGTTCAGCGTGGCAAACGCAACGCGCTTACTCAGTTCTTTCTTCTCCGCCTGCATCTGCTCAATCTCGCCGCGTACACGGTCAATTTCCAGTTCAACTTTCAGCACGTCCTGTAATTTGCCGGTTCGCTGCCGCAGGATGTCAGTCAGCCGCTGTTCGGTGTGTTTTTCATTAACCAGCCGCGCTTCCAGATCCACATACTGCTGCGTTACTTCCTCGCCGCCCTGCGACTCATCTTCCACCCGTCCCAGCTTCTTCAACTCCGTGAGTGCGGAATCAAGCTGCGCCGCGGGGATACGCAGCGTTGCCGTCAGGGCTCGCCCGGAATCCGCAGGAGCCGTTACCTTCAGCTCGCCCATATACCCGTTGTGGCGTTTAAGAATTTCTTCCAGGCTGGCGCGCGTCTTGTTGAACTCTTTGGTCGTCAGCGTGAGAGCTGCAACCCGCGCAATCATCGGGACAGTGGGCAAATCCAGCGTACGCTCGCTGCTATCGATCTCATCGCCTACAGACCCTTCTGCTCCTCCACTGGAGCGCGCTGCATCTGAGTTTCCAACAATCCCCGGCGCAATTTTCGCCATGTTGGAGCCATTCGTTCTCAACCGTGAATGAGAATCATAGGCAGAGAGTTTCGGCATCGAAGGTGGTGGAGGCACAGGCCTACTGTCGCCTTGCAAGTAAACTGATTCAGCGTGCTGCTTTGTCGGAGCCAACCCAGTCGCGTTGAAATCATATCGGGTCCGGAGGTTCGGCATAGCTATTGCAATCACCAGCAATCCAATTATTCCCACTCCGCCAGTCCAGGCGATCCTGCGCGGCGTAAAGAGCATTCGCCATGACCAGCCGCCGCCAACCGTACGCTTTTTCGGCCCTCTCTTCCGATGGTCAAGCGCTTTCACCATCTCAGTCGAAATTCCCGAAACCTCTGCCTCTTCCACCTCCCACGCCATCATCTCCTGTGAAAGCTTTCTGAGGTCTGCCGCCAATTCTTGACATTCCGCGCAATGCTCCAGATGTGCTGCTGCCGCTACCGCGCGGTTGGTCGCCAACTCGCCGTCGAGGTAAGCCATCAATTCTTCTTGTTCGATCGGATGATTGCCCTTGCTCATGATTGCACCTCGCCCCCAGCGATGCCGCTCCGCAACTTGGTTTTCGCTTCTTGCTTTGGTTCCAGAAATCTTTTCAACGCCATGCGCGACCGGAATAACCGCGACCGCACCGTATTCACCGGCAGGCGCAGCAGCTCGGCAATTTCCGCATAGTTGAGCTGTTCATATTCCCGCAGCATCAAAATCTCGCGCTCGCCTGCGTCCAGCTTTTCCAGCGCTTGTCTTACCCATAGCACTTCTTCCGATGGGCCATCTTGAGCAGAGTCATACTCGTCATTGAGCTGCGGTTCGTTGCCGGAAAGTCTTCGTCGCTCCGCCGACAGCAGCTTCAATCCGATCCCGTAGAGATATGTCTTTACCAGTGCCCGCGGCTCGTAGCGCACAGCCGCGCGTATCACCGCCAGGAAAGTCTCCTGGGCTAGGTCTTCAGCGCGGTCCTTGCTGGCCAGTCTGCGTTTGAAAAAACCGTACAGCGGCTCGCGATAGCGCGCAAAGATCTCCTCAAACGCCTCGCGCGATCCACGCTGGAATTCCAGCATCAGGGCTTCATCGCTGATCATTTGGTCGTTGTCACCTGCGCATGTCCTTTCTTTGCCTGGCCGCCCATACCGCCCATCCGGTTCCCGTTGTCTCTATACCCTTAATGTCACAAGTAGAACGAAAGTTCCCGACTTTCTTTCGTCACGGACTACTCTGCTAAAATTTGTGCAGCTTAAAAGAGGCCTAAAACATTGAGACAGCTCCCGGTTATCGTGGTCCACGGCGGCGCCTGGGCCATTCCCGACGACATGATCGAAGCCCACACTCTCGGCGTACAAAAGGCGCTGGCCCAGGGCTGGCACGTTCTGGAAGGGGGCGGTTCCGCTTTGGACGCCGTAGAAGCCGCCATCGTCTGCATGGAAGATGACGAAACGTTTGACGCCGGGCGCGGCAGCTTTCTCACCCGTGACGGCCGCGTTCAACTTGATGCCCTCATGATGGATGGCGCAACTTTGCGCGCCGGTGGCGTAGGCTGCGTCGAACGCATTCGCAATCCCATTCGCGCTTCGCGCCTGGTGCTGGATAAGAGCCCGCACGTTTATTTTGTAGGCGAAGGCGCTGAACGCTTTGCCGAGGAGCGCGGTATGCCGCTCTGCCGCAATGAAGAATTGGTTATCGAACGCGAGATTCTGCGCTTGAAAGAAGCGCAGGAAAAAGAAGCCGCCGGCCATCCCGACCTCACTTTTGCCGGCCCGCTTTCGAGCCATGACACGGTGGGCTGCGTCGCGCTCGACGCCAGTGGAAATATCGCGGCCGGAACGTCTACTGGCGGCACGCTCAATAAAGATCCTGGGCGGGTTGGAGATTCATCGCTCATTGGCTGCGGCTGTTACGCTGACAACCTGAGCGCCGCCACTTCCTGCACCGGCTGGGGAGAGCCCATCATGAAACTGGTTCTGGCCAAGTGGGCTGCCGACCGCGTGCGCACTGGCGGTGCGCCTGACGCAGTAGCGCAGGATGCGATGAGATATCTGAAGGATCGCCTCAACGGTCATGGCGGCATGATCCTGCTGGACCAGCGAGGCCGCTTCGGCATCGCACATAATACGCCGCGCATGGCCTGGGCGTATAAAAGCACTGAGCGGGAAGATGTGGGAATCAACTGCTAGCCGATCAATGTAGCCTGAAGCTCATTTCGATATTCATTTCCGTGGCTACCGGACGCCCATTGCATGTGGCGGGCTTGAACTGCCAGGTCTTGATTGAGTCTACCGAATTCTTCCCAAACCCGTAAGAATCTGGACCTAGAGCCTCTGCGGAAACTATCTTTCCTTCATCGTTAAGCACCACGTTGATGACACTGATCGCTTCCTGTCTCGCATCTTTCGCATCTTTGGGAAAGCTCGGTTCAGGAGCACTAATTGCTACCGGCGGTTTCTCATCATCGCATTTTTCAATTTCCAGCGCATTTTGGGGCACTTTAAAGAGATCGCCGTTTGCATGGGCTGGTGTGACGAAAATCTGGTCTAACTCGAAAGGTGCCATGTTCTTACGAAACACCTGCACTCTTTGGGGATACATGCTGGGGCCCAATGAGGCGTAGTCTGAATATTCCGTGTGGCTCTCGCTGGAACTTTCATGCACAAGCATTGACTTTGCCACGTCAAAACATAGTTTGGTTTTGGATTGAGGCAGCTTCCGGTCGAAGCACCATGCTTCCTTGCCCTGTATCTTCTGCTTGCGTACGTCGCTGAAGGAGGGTAGTTCATTCGTTTTGAACTGCGGCGGCCGGCCCGGATCCCAGCTGTAATCAAAGTCCCTGAGGCCCATGGCTGATAAGGCTCCCTGCCCCGGCACAACGTATTGCTTTGCTCCTAAGGCCACTCGCTCTTCAGTGTGGCCATCTGATTCCAGCGTAAAGCGCGCACGATCATGATCCCGAACGATCATAAGTTTTGCCCGGCGCTCGAATTTTGGATTGCCGGGATTGACGACTAGCGTGGCTTGAAGGGTATAAGCGCCGGCAGAGGCAAGGTCCGTTGCTTTGTGCGCAGCATCCAACAACTGCTGCGCCGAAGGAACCTGTTCGGCTGACCCTGACATCAACCCAAAAATAAATATTGCCGTGAGTGCGGCACTTGCCATGACTCTCTCCACACTTTTTTAGATGCAGCTACTCTGGATGCAAGCTTGCTTTTTTGCGTTGGCTCAACGTACATAGTAGAGGATATGCGTCTCAATTTCAGTAGGTACTGGCTTATCGCCGCATGTCGCCGGCTTATAACGCCATTGCTGAAAAGCATTGCGGCCGCTTTCACTAAACGCGTTGCCAGGAGAATACTCGATGGAAATATTTTGCACACTGCCATCGGTCGCAATTAACCCGTACAGGTAGACAACGGTCGAACGGATACGTCTAAGCTCATCAAATGGAATTTCCGGATTTACGTCCTTGATCTTGCGTGCGGGCGTGAGTTCGTCACAGATTGGAAATCTGTTAGCGCCCTTGGGCGGATCAAATTCATCAGCCGTGAAACTAGCCTTGGTTATTGTGATGTCTCTAATTTCCAAAACTGCCCTGTCTTGTTCCCTAACAGTGATGCGTCTGGGAAAATGCTTCTGTTCTAACGTGTTAAAATCGCTAAATTCAATATCGTGGAACTCTACACCGTTTGCTTTCACGAGCACTGAAGTTACGGAATCGAAACAAAACTTCTTCCGCCAATCGGCTTGATTGCTCTCAAAGCAGTCCAACAGCTTTCCGTGGTCCTTCTCACTTGACTGCTTGAAAGATTTAATGTCGCCAGGAATCAGATCTGCTCGCCACAAGCGATCGAGCTGCCGAAGGACCAGGAGATTAGGTACGGGAATCGACCGTGTGCGCGTGATGTAGAGCAACTGCTCTTTAATCCATCGTGTCTCGCGATACCCGGGTAGCTGGAGGTCAGAATAGTAGCGCTCTTTGTCCCGATGGATCGTGATCGGACCGGAGACCGCCTTGGAACTCCCCGGATTCAGCACCACTGTTCCCTGTAGCTGATATGAACCAACCGCAGACAAATCGGATGCCCTTCGAGAAAGCTCTACCAGTTGTGCTGGGGTTTGAGCGGACGTGACGGGCGCTAATAAGCCAACGCAGGGCAGCGCGAACACCAAAAGTAGCCTACTTGTCATAGTGCAGCAGCGAAAACACTTCCGTCCCGTCAAACCTTTTGCGTCCACTCAGGAAATCCAGTTCCACTACAAAGCCCATGCCTTCAACTTTTGCGCCGAGCGATTGCGATAGTTGGAGACAGGCATTGGCTGTTCCGCCCGTAGCCAGAAGATCGTCCACAATAATCACGCGCTGGCCCGGTTTGATCGCGTCTTTATGAATTTCCAGCGTGTCGGTTCCGTATTCAAGGTCGTAAGTCCACTTTACGGTTTCAGCCGGCAGCTTGCGCGGCTTGCGGATGGGCACAAAGCCCGCATTCAGCCGATACGCCAGCGCTGGACCAAATATAAAGCCACGAGCTTCAATACCCAGCACCAGGTCGATATCGTGATCAATGTAGTGCTCGGAAAGGGCATCAATCAGGGTGGCAAAGCCGACTCTATCTTTAAGCAGAGTCGTAATGTCATAAAACAGAATCCCTGGCTTGGGAAAGTCCGGCACTTCGCGGACCAGTGTCTTTAGGTGCTCGCAGTTCAATCCTGCCTTGGGCTCCATCTACCATGCTCCTTCGATACGAAAAGTTGTAAGCCCATCCACAGGTTCGGCGGACAATTCTGTTACTTCGTCGACGCGTGCTGCGCGCGGTCCCCGGCGCAATTTGCTTGAAAACGCCGCATGCTGCTGGTCGCTGCCGATAGCGAGCGCTTCCACCGTGCCGTCAATATTATTCCTGACCCAGCCGGCCAGTCCCAGTGAGCGCGCTTCATGGTCAACAAACCATCGAAAACCTACACCCTGCACACGTCCGCGAACAATGTAACGTTTGGCAATCATAAAAAGTTGCTTGGGACCAGGTCTGGACTACGCCCGCGAGAGGTAGGCGCCTTCCGCCGTGTCCACGCGGATCTTTTCGCCTTCATTGATGAATGGCGGCACCTGCACCACCAAACCGGTTTCAGTCTTGGCCGGCTTGGTCACGCTCGATGCCGTGGCTGACTTCAACCCCGGCTCGGTCTGCACCACCGTTAGTTCCACGATCTGCGGCAGCTCGATTCCCACTGCTTTGCCGTCGTAAAACTCAACTTTGATTTGCAGATTTGGTGTCAGGTAGTCGACGGAATCGCCCAGAGTATCTTTGCTCAAGTGCGTCTGCTCATAGTTTTCAGTATTCATGAAGCAATAGCTATCGCCGTCCTGGTAGAGAAATTCCATAGGGATTTCGTCCACGGTGATTTTCTCAATAGGGTCACTGGAACGGAAGCGGTGCTCAAACATGGCATTGGTGCGAATGTTGCGTAGCTTGGCCTGGATGAATGCGCGCAAGTTGCCGGGCGTGCGATGTTCCACGGTGAAGACCAGATGGAGGTCGTTGTTGTGTTTGATGATCATCCCCGGACGCATCTGGGTTGCTGGAATTGCCATGTCTTGAACTTCTCCTTGAACGCGCTTAGCTGATTGGGTGAGTCTTGCCTGTACTTTTGCGGTGTACGGCGACGCAGACGGCCAAACCTGCTGTTGGGCATCGCTGGCAGACGAACTGAAAATTTTACCTCAAATTCACGCTGCTCTGCAGCCCCTCGCCGCCGTTCCCTGCGATTTCTTTTGTATTTCACCTTCGGGGACAACACCACCGCAGCCACTCTTTTCTAACCAGCAATAGATGACCTTTCGCAGGCGGATGCCTGCTGTCAGAAATCAAGGAGGCAGCATGAGGGAATATGCGCGCTATGGAGGACCGGGTTGGCAGAAGGAACCGGAGTCCGAAGCAAACATC
>DASYKK010000085.1:0-3241 GCA_035995565.1 Candidatus Angelobacter sp. | reverse complement strand
AGAATGCGGCGGACGTCCGCCACCGTGAGGCTGCCTTTGCCCACCATCAGGAAAGTTCCAACCAGATTACGCACCATATGGTGGAGAAATCCGCTGCCGCGTACGGTGTAGATCAATTCGTCGGTGTGGCGTTGCCACTGGGACTGAAAGATGGTGCGGACGTTGTTGATTTCCGACCCTTCTTTGCCGCGCTCAGGATCGACGGCGGCAAAGCTGGTGAAATCATGCTCGCCTTCCACCAATGCCGCGGCCTCAATCATGCGCGATTCGTCGAGCGAATAAGGATGGTGGTAGACATAGCGCGCGAGGAAGGGTGAACAGATGTCGCCGCGATAAATGCGGTAGCGGTATGTCTTGGCGATGGCTGACCGGCGCGCGTGAAAGTCCGGCGGCATCTCTTCCACGGCAAGAACACGGATGGCGCGAGGCAGCACATCATTGAGGGCGCGGGTAAAATTCGCTGCGGGAATGGGCGACGCAATCATGACGGTTGCAGTCTGGGCCAGCGCGTGTACGCCGGCGTCGGTGCGTCCGGAGCCCTGGGGGAGGGTTTTTTCGCCGGTCAACTGTTCGATAACGGACACCAATGTTCCCTGAATGGTGGCGCGGTCGGGCTGGACCTGCCAGCCGGCGAAGTCATGGCCGTCATAAGCCAGCGTGAGTTTGAGATTTCGCGCCAAGTCGGGGTCCTCAACACTTTTTAACGTCCTAAAGCAGCACTGAGCCGATATACTAACGGGTTTCCGCGACATTGACTGTGCGAACCCGGAACCACAGAGGGGTTTCACGCGTATCTTCAATGATTAAGTCACGAATGATTAAGGTCAACGAACGAGTAAAGGTGACGGAAGCCGAAAATAACAGTCTCTATACATTACCAATCACCCAGTTACACAAGATCTGGAGAAAAAGAATGTCCGTAGGATTTATCCGCCGTGATTTCGTGAGGAAAGTTGTTTCGATCGTTTGTCTTTTGGCTTTTCCGGCAGCGGCACAGCAGGCCAATACCGGGCTGCAAATGCAGGCAGTGCAGAGCGGCAGCCAGCAGCCGGGCGCCCCGTCGCCAAACGCGCCCGAGCCAAAGAATTTGCCGCAGCCGACCCACGTGGACTATTCCAAGCCAACGCCCCTGTTGCCGAACCCGTTCGCGCGCTATATTCCACGCGACGTCCCGCCGCCTTCTTTCACAAACGCACCGAAGATCGAACAGCTGATTCAGAACGGCAAACTCATGTTGTCCATGAATGACGCCATAGCCATCGCGCTCGCGGACAACCTGGATATCGTGATTGCCAGATACAATCTGCCCATTGCCGATACGGACATACTTCTGACCAAAGCTGGAGGCTTTCCGCGCGGCGTGAATTCTGGCGTGGTCTCCAACACGCCTGGGGGAGGATTCAGCGGAATCAGCGGCTCTAGCGGCGCCGGAGCGGGCGGCACATCGGCCGGAGCTGGCGGAGCCGGAGCGGGCGCAAATGGAATCGTAGGATCGACCAGCGGAGCTGGACCGCAGCCCGACAGTTTTGATCCTAATTTGACTGGGACGTTTGCTATCCAGCAGTCCAGAAGCCTGCAGAACTTCGGTCTTCTCTCGGGTCTGGGAAGCGGAAACAACCTGGCAGAACAACACCTCACCACGGGCGACCTGACTTATACTCAAGGCTTTTCGCCGGGCACATTGCTGAGCGTAGGCACCAACAACCAGCGCCAATCGACCAACAGTCCGCAAACCAGCTTCAATCCATCCATAACGTCAAACTTTACGGCGACGGTCCGTCAACATCTGCTCCAGGGATTTGGCCGCAGTCTTAATACCCGTTTGATCCGGCAGGCCAGGAACAACAAAAAGATTACTGAAGAAGGTTTTCGTGATCAGGTGATCTCCACGGTCAGCCAGATTGAGACCATCTATTGGGACCTGGTCAACGCCTATGAAGACTTCAAAGTGAAAGAGCGTTCGCTGGCACTGGCGCAAAAGACTTTGTCGGACAACCAGAAGCAGGTAGAAATTGGAACGCTGGCTCCTCTTGACGTGGTTCGCGCGCAAAGCACGGTGGCCACTGCTGAACAGGACCTGATTGTTTCCCGAACCAACCTTCAATTACAGCAACTGATTATCAAAAACGCTTTGACTCGCAATCTGCCCAGTGATTCGCAGGTAATGGCGTCGGATGTGGTTCCCACAGATACGGTTCAGGTTCCTGACCAGGAGAACCTGCCTCCTGTCCAGGACATGATTAAACAAGCATTGGCGAACCGGCCCGATTACCAGAAGCTGCAAATCAACCTGAAGAATAGTGAGATCAATATTCAGGGCGCAAACAACGCGCTTCTGCCCACGATTGACCTGCTGGCTTTCTACGGAGGCTCCGGTCTTAGCGGTGTGCCCAATCAACTTGTTCCCGCGAATGCCGGCGCACCACAGACAGGGTTTGTTGATGCTTTCGGCAATCTCTTTAACTCAACCGCACCCAATAAGGGAGTGCAACTCAATATCCTTATCCCGATTGGAAACCGTGCCGCACAGGCGACGCAGATCCGATCGCGACTTGAATATCGCCAGTCTCAGCTCAACCTGAAGCAGGTGGAAAATCAGATTGCCATCAATGTGCGTAATGACGCGTTTACCGTGGAGCAGAACCGCGCTCGTGTGGCTGCGGCACGGAAGGCTCGCGAACTGTCCGCCCAGACACTGGATGCCGAACAGAAGAAGTACAATCTGGGAGCTTCCACCTATCTGGCGGTCTTGCAGGATGAGAGAGATCTATCGGCGTCAGAGTCCGCACTAGTCACCGCCATGACCAACTATGCCAAGGCGCGTGTGCAACTCGATAAAGACACAGCTCAAACGCTGGACCGCAACAACATCAAACTTGATGAGGCGGTCACTGGGCAAATCGGCACGCAGCCAACTGTTCCGGGCATTATGCCCAACAAGACCGCATTTGAGGAACCTGCCAAGCCGGCGCAGCAACCGCCAAAGTAGAAACGCTGATACTCAGCACGCCGGCTGCCCGCCAAGGTCAGCCGGTTTTTTTTGTGGTCTTGAGTTTAAAGAAATTGAGCTTCAGAGACTCTGGTCAGATTGCCTTTCTTGGTATATAGTCTGCAACAAATCCCCCCATCCAGTACTGAGGTGCTTACGGTGAACCTTGTCCGAGTAGTCCTATTGCTTGTTCTTCTGACAGTTTTCGTTGTACCCGCCTGGGCCCAAAAGGAAGACTGGCAGCCTATTACG
>DASYKK010000084.1:0-12626 GCA_035995565.1 Candidatus Angelobacter sp. | reverse complement strand
CATGAACGCTTACGAGATCATGCTGAGCGAATCGCAGGAGCGCATGCTGCTGGTCGCAGAGAGCGGTCGCGAACAGGAAGTGCTGAAGGTGTTTGAAAAATGGGGCCTTGATGGCGTGATTGTCGGACGAGTGACGAGTGGTGGCAGATTGCGGGTGCTGGAGCACGGAAAGCTCGTCGCAGATATTCCCAATACTGCTCTCACAGACGATGCTCCATTGTATCACCGTCCGATGGAGCCGTGGAGCGCGCCGGTGTCGCGAAAGAAACCTGAAGGCGTGCGGTGGAGCACAGCAACTGATCTCACGGAGAATTTGAAGCGCCTGCTGGCCGTGCAGAACATCTGTTCCAAGCGCTGGATTTTTGAACAGTATGACTCCATGGTCCAGTCGAATACGGTGGAAGGACCGGGCGCGGACGCGGGGCTGATGCGGATTAAAGGATCGAAACGAGCGTTGGCGATGGCGCTGGATGGCAACGGACGCTGGTGCTGGCTTGATCCCAAACTGGGCGCTATGCATGCTGTGGCGGAATCTGCGCGCAACGTTTCCTGCACCGGAGCGACGCCCGTTGCAGCGACGAACTGCTTGAACTTTGGCAATCCGGAGAAACCACAGATTATGTGGCAGTTCTCGCAGGTAGTGGATGGCCTGACCGAAGCCTGCACTGCGCTGGAGACACCGATCACCGGCGGGAATGTGAGTTTGTATAACGAGACGCTGGGCGAAGGCATTTATCCCACTCCGGTGATCGGCATTGTGGGCACGCTGGAGAACGTGGAAGACGCCATGACATTCCACTTTCGCCAGCCGGGTCGGGTCGTGTTCTTGCTGAGCGGATCGGCAGAGTCAAAGAATGCAGAAGCGGAGTTTGGTTCGTCAGAATACGCGAAAGAAGTGGTCGGGCAGATCTGGGGCGTGCCACCGGCGCTCGATCTCAACCAGGAAGCCGCGCTGCAAAAGTGCCTGCGGGAGTTGATTCACGATCATGCCATTGAGTCCGCGCACGATTGCTCAGATGGCGGATTGGCAGTGGCGTTGGCCGAGGCCAGCTTTGTAAAGCCAAAGCCCGGAGCGGCTACGCCCCATCACGCGCAAGAGCGGCGCGCGCCGGGGACCCCGGCCGTTTTCTCTTACTACGTCGGTGCGGAGGTGGACCTTAACTCCAATGGTGTCTTCGCCGAAGGGGTTTTGTTTGGCGAAGGAGCCAGCCGCGTGGTGATAAGTTGCGACCCGAAAAAGGCTGAAATCATCCAACAGATAGCGGTAAAATGGGGCGTACGGGCGGACCGCATCGGGCGCACGATTCCTGAAAAAGTGATGATTTCTATCGACGGCAAGCAGGCGGTCTCAGCCAAAGTGTCAGATCTCAGGGAAGTTTGGGATACGGCGTTACTGCAGGCTCTGCACGTGGATACGCCGGAGCATCTGGTGCCGGAAGTGTTGCAGAAGAGCTAGAACAGAAGCAATTAGCACTTAGCCTTAGCAATTAGCCAAACAAGGGCTGGTCGATGAAGGTAGTCGCCAACCGGAAAATGTGCTTTCGATAAGTGGTCAGGAGATTTTCGAGAGAACGCCTTGCCGCGGTATTGAGATTGAAAAAGTACAGGGATCCTTCGACTTCGCGCTGGAACGTTGCGCTGACCGGAATTTTTTTGGCGGCGCTTCGCTCAGGATGACAGGCTTTTATAGTTATTGTTTTTCGTTCAAGCGATTTTAGAGTTGAGGAAATAACCAAGCCGCGAAGCGGCGAGCGGCAAACAACAGGCGCAGCACACACTTAATCGGAAGATCAACCCAAGCGGTTTGGAGCAAACTGACAAAGATGGCCTTCGACAAATTCAAAGACGAATGTGGCGTGATGGCGGTGCACAACCACCTTGAAGCTTCCACCATGGCATACCTCGGACTGCACCAATTGCAGCATCGCGGACAGGAATCTGCCGGCGTGGTGTCGTCCAATGGCGAGCGTCTTTACATGCACAAGGCCATGGGGCAGGTTGCCGACATTTTCACTGAAGCCGTCTTGGAAAAACTGCCTGGAAATCTTGCCATTGGACACACTCGCTACTCGACCACCGGCGATTCCGCCATCCTCAACGCGCAGCCCATCATGGTGGATTGCAACAAGGGCATGATCGCTATCGCGCATAACGGCAACCTGGTCAACGCGAATGAGATCCGCAGCCGCCTGGAAGCACAAGGCTCTATCTTCCAGACCACCAGCGATACCGAAGTTATTGTGCACCTGATCGCGCAATCCAAGGAACATACGCTGCCGGAAGCGGTGTGTGACGCTCTGCGCCGCATTGAAGGCGCGTTTTCCCTGGTGATGATGACGCGCGACCGCGTCTTTGCTATTCGCGATCCTCGCGGCTTCCGTCCGCTTTCCATGGGACGCATTCCCGGCGGCGGTCCTATCGGCGACACCGTCGTCTTCGCCTCTGAAACCTGCGCCTTTGACCTGATCGGCGCTGTCTATGAGCGTGACGTGAAGCCCGGCGAAATGGTTGTTGTGGGCCCGGAAGGCACTTTCTCCCGCTACTTTGCTTCAGAGATGAAGCAGTCTGCCTGCATCTTTGAGCATGTTTATTTCTCGCGGCCCGATAGCGTCGTCTTCGGACGCCCTGTGCAGGCCAGCCGCGAAGCCATGGGCCGCCAGTTAGCCAGGGAATCGCCGGTAGAAGCCGATCTCGTCGTGCCCGTGCCGGACTCCGGCGTAGCCGCCGCGCTTGGATACTCTTCAGAATCTCTACTGCCGTTCCGCTTTGGCCTGATCCGTAACCACTACGTCGGACGCACCTTCATTGAGCCGGAGCAGCGCGTGCGCGACTTCGGCGTCAAGCTCAAGCTGAACCCTATCCGCAGCCTACTCACCGGCAAGCGGATAATCCTGGTGGACGATTCCATTGTTCGCGGCACTACCAGCCGCAAAATCGTCCGCATGGTGCGCGACGCCGGGGCAAAAGAAGTCCACGTACGCATCTCCTGCCCGCCCACAATTTCGCCGTGTTATTACGGCGTGGACACGCCTTCCAAAGGCCAGCTTATTGCGTCCAACAAGTCGCTGGAAGAAATTCGCGACTACATTGGCGCCGACTCTTTGGCCTATCTGTCACTGGAAGGACTCCGCGCGGCTTGCGCGGAAGGCGAGAAGACGACCTATTGCACGTCCTGCTATACCGGCGTCTACCCGACGGACTTCATCCCACTCGACAAGATCCAACCCGTGACGGCAGAGAAGCCGTAGAGCTCGAAGCTTTCCGGTTTTCCGATCGCCGGATCACCCGATCTGTTCTTGATCCGCTGCGCGGTGAGCCCATCAAGCCCATCCCCAAACTGGTCTACACGATTCACGACTCAGTCCAATTGGCCAGCATGGTGATGGAAGCGGTGGGGAAGAGAGGGCGATATCAACTGGCGCTTATCATGGTATCCAATAAATCGTGAGCCCGTCGACGGCCAGGAATGCTTGATCGAGAGAGACGACTGCATCAGCCGCAAGATAGGTTGCCAGCGATAGATGGAGCGCATCATGGGATTCGATGCTCGCATAGGCCGATTTCAGAATAGAGGCGAAATCTGCCACTGACTTGGTAATATTTGAAAGAGAGGGCGACGGCAGCGGTGATAAAAGTCGGATGTTTTTAGTAAAGAACTCGTCAACGGCTTCAACTCGATACTGAAGAGTGGTCCAGATGGAGTCCGCATCAGCCGGAAAAAGTTTAAGCAGGGTTTTGAAGATATTTTGGGGCGAACCTGTAGCTGCAACGCCTTTGCTCCCCAAGTGGCTGCGCGCCTTGTCATACATGCCGCCGGGCAAGAGGAACGTGTAAATATGCATCACCTCTGAATAAGTCAGAAGCGAAGCGATGACGTCAACCTTATCAGCCACAAGTTGCTGGTAAAACTGATTACAGTCGACGTCACGCGGTGAGAGCCGGCTAGGAGTTGAGTGGAATAGGGCGTACGTCAATACCCGAAGCGCGAAGTTAGAGTCGCAGTAGACTCTTTTCGGTCTCGGGTTTGCCACATAATCGGCAAAAAGAATGCCATTCGCAGCCATCCTCTATATCTCTTCGTAACTCCTGTCGATAGGTCCTTCAATCACGTCGCGGTCAAGCTGCGCGGCACGCTCGATTGCGCCAGAAGGCTGATAGTTCGCCCGGAGATCTCGCACGATTTGTTGCGCACGAACTGTTCCCGCCTGATATTCGTCAACCATACGTTGAATTGTTTTCATGTATGGCCGGAAAGATTTTAGCTCCGATTCGAGAGCGCCAAGGCGATATTCAAGTTGTTGATTCGTTGCCTTGAGTTGGTCGACATATTTAGCTTGGATCGTCATGCCCGGGACTTGCGGCACTACCATTGTCCCGGCTGTGATGCGGTGGTGATAGCTCCCTACGGCCTTGCGGAGCAAGTCCTTAACGAGCCGCAACTCATCCATCTGTGTGGGTTCGATTGTGGCATACGTACCTGTAGGTGACTCTGTGGCGGTGTTGTTGCTCACAGCACTCTCAAACATGAGCCCGTACTTCATCAGCTGGAAGTCTTTCTCGGGCGTCTTTGCTCGCAGGGCCTTCCTAGTTAAATCTAAAAACGGGGTGTAACCCATTTCATCGTTCATCGTTAAAAACTCTTTCTAAAACTTCAGGTGCTTCTGTTGTTATTGCCCGGTAGCTATCAAGAATCGGGACTACGTCCTCTGGATCTTGAAAATGGTAGTTGACGGTAGCGAGCAAAATGGAATCCTGACGGAACACAGGGTCAATGTTGAGTTGTACCAGCTTGCCATTCGATTCCGCTCCCACCCTTAGGCCAATGCTTTGAAGCGTACCCATCGGTTCAAAGCGGGCTGCATTTACATATTCTCGCATGATTTCCAAACTTGTCCCCTGCGTTTCGCCATCGAACCAGAAGTTGAACCCGACCGCCTTCACTGTGATGCGTTCCATAGCGGCGATGAGGCGCGACATCATTATCGGGATCAAGCTTGTTCCTGAGATTCCCGTTTTGTCAGATATGGTCACACGGCGATCTGTAACCTGAACCAACACCGAATAGTTCTCATACTCCATAACTGCGACATCCGGGACTTGGAATGCGCTCTGCGGCTGCCCTAGATCTTGAAATATTGTTGGAACAGCTGCGATAGTAGACAACCCGTCTGCAACAATCACGATAGTGCTGGATTTCGGGCTGAAGCGCACCCTGGTTGGCAAGTAGCAATCCTCTGTACAAGTTACAAATCTAAATGATGCGAGACCGTTGACTCAAGGTGTCCAAGGTAACATGAAGATGCTGAAGCACGCCATCAAAACCTTACGAATCAGCGATTTTCAGCCTTTATCGCCTTCAGTTAGCGTTCTTCAGCCAAGTTACCGGGTTTCCCCTGACATACTGAATTTTTTGTTCCAGACTGTCCGCATGCCGTATCACATGATCGAATGATTCATCCTGCCACACCGTTCCTGACCCCTTCAGAGCTTTATTTACTGAATGGGCCGAATCTCCTTTGATTGCTCCAACAATTTCATCGAAGCTGAAGGTCTGTTTCTCATTCTCCAAGGGCGTGAAAATCATATGCAAATGGTCCGGCATCACGACCGCAATGTGGATTCGCATCTTCAGTCCGTTTTCGTGCAGACAATGCTTTAGTACCAGATCACGAGCCCTGGGAGGCAGCAGCCATCGGTCGAAGGTGTCAAAGGTGATGAAATGTGCCCGGCCACCTTTTTCAATGTGAGGGAGGTTGCGGCGGTAGTTGTATTTTCGCTCTTTTCAAATATTCAGTCTCTTTTTAGACCCGGTTAAGCGCACTCGCCGTGTTGTTGCTGTCGGTCGCTCAGAAGAAATTCAAACACAGCCGAGGGCGGCTGTGCCACACGATTATGAGAGGTACTTGCTTGATCGTCATACCCAGAAAGTTTGGTCAATGCCATCGTATTGAATGCGATTTTCTTGAGATGCAAATGCATTTTTCCCTTGACAGAAGCGAACAAAACACGATATAATGCGAACTGATGGGGCCAGTGTGCCCACGATCTTTGACAACAGAAGCTGCTGGGCTCCTAGCTGCGAGCTATTAGCCAGAAAACCCAAGAATCTTGGGTCGTGTTCCACCCCACCACGCGAAAACCGCACGCGGTGGGGACCCCGGTGTTGGGTCACCTTGGTGGAATGGGATCGACATAGGGGTAGGGGTGGGATAGTCTGCCTGAACCCTACGCCAATCGAGGCCTCGGCGCTGAAGTCTACGCCAATCTGGGATGAACCGGGATATCCCGCTGAAACCCACGCCAAAGTGGGATGACCTGGGATGACCTGGGATGACCTGGGAGGGGGAGGGTATACCCCAAAGATCGGGAGATCGGTACATCGGGTGATCCGGTGATCGCGAAACCTCACCACTGATTAGCACGGATGATACTGATCAGGACAGATCGGGTGATCGGAAACCCGAGAGCCCTGAATCAAGCCGCAGACAAGCTCCCCGATACCAGATCCTTCGAGCGGCCCTGGGCTGCCAGTTCGCGCTCAGCCGCACGCAGGACAGCGTACTTGGCTTCCGGCAGATCAAGTGCGGGGATCACGGTCATGGTTTTGAGAATCCCGGCAAGGTCAAAATAAGCCCGGCGGCACTTCTTCATGAACTCCACGGGATATTCGGGCTTGCGCGCGTAAGCGGCGACCGGGTCGGCGTCGAGCAGGTAGGCGATGTCCGGTCGTGGCACGAAGCCATGGACAAACTTCACAAAGGTCCGGCTGAGCGGGTTTTGCAGGTTCAGATTGGAAAGCTCGTCATAGATATAGCGGTCCAGGATCACGACGTCCACGCCGCTCTTTTTTGCCCGAGCGACGACACGGCAGAGGTGGATAGCGTCCAGCAGGTAGAGGAAATGGCGGGCCAGAGTGAGGTGCCAGCCGCGGACGTTCTTATCACGGCGGTTGACCGGCTTTCCCGGAGCGCCAATGCCCCGTTCGCTCTTGTAAACCTTGTGCACAAAGCCTTCGCGGTATTTCACCCCGACGACCACGTTGTCCCAGAAAGCCAGAAGCGCGGTCTTGAGTCCGGCGGCGTGAAGCGCGGAGCGCAAACTGTTAATCTGCGTGGATTTGCCTGAACCATCCACGCCAGAGAACGAGATGAGCAAAGGCGTGTTGGAAGCGTCGTGAGTCATTGGATTCGGCCCGTCCAGATCATGGTGCTGCATTTCAATGGTGCTGCGTTAGCCCTCACCGTTACAAACTATCGGCCTGTAACACCAGCAAGGCCTGTCCCCGGAGGCGTTGGCGAAGTGCTATGGCTGAGCGCATAAACAGTGCCTAAGGCAGCGCCGGCGGCCACGACCGCGCCGATCTTGAATAGCAGCGACCGTGTCTGGTGCTGCTTGGCTGGAGCAATGGCGATTCCGGCCGGTTTGGCGGCCGCGCCGCCTGTCGTGGGAACGCTCTCAGCAGTGGCGGCGCCCACGGGTTCGGTCTGCTTTTTCGGTTGAGGGCCTTCCGGGACGCTGGTTGTTTGCGGCGCGGGCGACGTATTGGGCGACTGCGGCTCCTGCTGTGCTCCAGCGGCGTCAGGATACGTGGTGACGGGCTGCAGTGGCGCTTGCGATGGATTCACGCTGGTGCCGGGCGATGCGGGCTGTTGCGGCTGAGTTTGATTTGCCGGCGCGGCGGGCTGAGCATTCTGTGCCGGAGCTGCCGCCGGAGCTGGCGTAGTCACCGGCTGCGTTTGATCTGTCTGCGCGGCCTGTGTGCTGGCAGGCTGTTGTGGCTGCTGCGATGTTTCTGGCGGCTGCTGGGCCGTAGACGGATTGGTCTGTTGCGCGCGAAGCAATGGCGCGGAACACAAGCCTGCAATCAACAAGGTACTCAGGATTTTCGAAATTCGATGTTGCACGGTCATAAAAACCTCGGGGAACTTCTGGTTTTTCCGAACTTACTTGGATTTCACGGGGCGAGTGCTTCTGGCAAATGTGCCCAGGTCGTCTATTCCGGCGGTTGCCGCAACTAACCGGGCCAAGTCAGTGTCTCTGTCCCAATGATGTTTGATGCGGTTTTTGAGGCAGCGGGCTAGTGTAAGGAGGCTGGTTTTATACCAGCAGCACCTTTCCATCTGGGGAGAGAAAACGGCCACCATTCTGACTTTTCTAAGGTGTTCCGGGCCTCCGGCCAGCAAAGAGGCCATAAATCGATGGTTGCCTTCCAGAAGGGTCAGCCGATGCTTCTCATCAATACCCAGCAAAATGATCATCCCTCTTGGCAGATCGGTGGGCAGTTTGGAGCAGATATCAGAGATCTTTTTGATGAACTCATTCGGTTCCGTCTCTTTGAGCTGGCGGATGCGAGTGGCCACGTCCAGGGCCTTGAAGTTGCCGCGGGCGATTTTTCTCCAGTGTGCGCGGGGAAAAACGCTGATCAGTTCCACATCTTCCGGCTCGAAATCAATCTCCCACCATTGCCGGTCCTCGGGAAGCTCCCACCACATGGTGTCCCGGCGGCGAAACAGCAGGATGCGGCGGATCTCATTTTCGCTGGCGTCGGTGAGGTTAGGATATTGCACGATGGAGGCAAACCTGTCGCGATCAGCGTCATATTCTTTTTGAAAGAACTCGCCGCGAAGAAATTCGGCAATGACTTCGGCTTCCGTAAGTCTGCGCACTTTTCTCATGCGGCCTCAACCAGGGCTGCCTTGCGATATCGGCGCAGAAACGGCAGCGCGACCAGCACCAGCATGGCAGCCATCAGAACGATCCGCACCATGATGACTTCATAGAGCGACTGATGGAAAAGCCCGATCCCCAGGACCAAAGCGACACTGAATATCAGCTGCAGCCAGCCGGTGTTGGCGATGCGGCGTGACATTTCATAAGCGATAAAGACAACGCTCAGCGAATACAGACCGGTGCCAGCGGCATATAACGCCAGCAGCCAGCCGATTTCAATAAACCGTGAACCAAAGATCACACCCATGATCAAGTGGGGGAAAAGTGCGGCGCCGGCGATGAAGATCAGGGAAAGGCCCAGCACCAGCAGCAGGGGCAGGCCAATGCCATGGGCTTTTTTCTGCTGCGGGCTGGCAGCCGCCGCTACCGGAAACATTGCGTTCACCACGCCGAACCATGAAGCGAAATACAGCAGCCGTCCAATCTGGGAAATAGCGGCATAGACGCCAGCAGGGTCCGAGGGGAAGAAATGCTTGACCAGCAGAATGTCGATATTGTTGATGATGACCTGGCCAACAAAAAACACGATCGCCTGGATCGCTTCGGCGTACGTAGGCGGCTCCGCCGTACCGGCCTCACCTCGCAACTGCACCGGAATTCGCGGGAGAAAACAGGCCACAACGACCGAAGCCGAGATCGCGCCGACGGCCCCAAGAACACCGTATCCGGCAACCACCAATCCTGCTCCAACAAAGAAGCGCGTGAGTGCTTCAAGAACAAAGTTGGCGCCCAGCCGCGGAAAAGCGCAGACACCCTGCATCGCGCCGCGCTTAACGCCCAGCGGAGCATACGCCGCAATTCCCAGCGCCAGCACCCCGATGATCCATGGGCTGGGCACGTTAAGGTATGTTGCAATCGGCCGCTGGGCCAGAAAAAGCACGGCCCCAACCGCAAGGCTTACGATCCAGGCTTTGCCAAGCAGGCCGTGAACCACCGCAGCCTTGCTCGAGTCGGAAGGATTTCTGGCGACAAACTTCGCGCAGACGAGCTGGAACGCCAGACTGATGCACGATGCGAGCAGCAACAGAGTGACCGCGGCATTGATATTTCCGAATGCTGCCGGACCCAGCATTCGCGCCATTACCATGTTGTAGGCAAAGTTAAAAACGTTCACCAGCATCATGGCCACGAGCATGATGGCACTGCCATTCAGCATCGTCGAACGCGCGTTGCGCTGCGAATGCACCGCAGCCGCTGGTGCGTCGGCTTGGGTGAGAGTGATAACGCCCTCTGTTTGCGGCATCACGCGGTATCTCTAAGCTGCAGTAGGCTGGGTGGCAGAACGTTTGTTATGCAAAAGCTGTTGCCGCATGGCGTTGGGCAGAAATCCGCTGAAACTGCGGGCCGCCTCGGTTGAGGTTTCATATATTTCAAACAGGCGCTCCGTGCGCGTAAGTTCCAGCACCACCGCGGCCTGGTCAGAGAGCGAAGCCAGTTTCACGTCGCCATCGCGTTTGTGGGCCTCAGACATGCAGCGCAACAGCATCTCCACGCCGGCGGCATCAATCTGCGCTACCAGTGAGAGATCGAAAACCAATTGTGGACGGTCAGCGGCAAGGAAGGGACGCACGTCGCGAAGAAATTCGCGCGCTGTGCGCGAGTTCAGGCGCTCCGGCATTCTCTTTACGACGACAGGTCTGCTATTGATGTCCATATCTCCTCGCTACAACCATGTTGGGGAACTTGTGGGAAGCCTCCGTGTCACAGGCGGAAGTTTCAAATCCGGCGGCAGTGCCCAACGCCGGCGGTGTTTGCCGCAGCGTCGCCTGCAAATCTGGTTGCCCGGATTTCGCGCTGGCAAACATGCCGTGAAATGCCAGCCGGGGCAGATAAGTCACGATTTCCGCAGCGCTTGTCATCAGTCTTCTTCCGGACGCTACGGACACGGATGCAACAAGCTTGGGATCAACGATGGTGACGGTCACATCACGATGCAAGTTAACGATGCGGCCCATCCCAGCTACCGAGTGCGCCAGATCAAGTCCCGCTCCGACGTAAGAGAACGGCAGGACCGTGGAATTTTCGATCACCGTGCCGCAATCAACTTCCGCATGCCGCTCCACCGAGCTGCAGCGGGTAATCACCGCGCCCGAGCGTACGCGCGCCATGGAGCCGATGAAAGCCGGTGCAAGAATACGCGCACCTTTTTCAATCATGGCGCCCGGTGCAGTCCATACTCCGGGTCTGATTTCTTTGCCTGCCGGACAGGTCTGCGCCTGGCGGGTAAGGATATCGATGGCAAACTGCCGCAGGTGGCGCGGACTGGCCAATCGATTCAGGTATCCTTCATGCTGAAAAAGAGGACACTCACTGCGGCAATGCGCCAATTGTGTACGGAACAGCGAGGCAGCGTCATTCCGGCGGGAGGCGCTGATGCAGAAGATTTCCAGCTTCTGCTCGTCCGATGCCATCTGCGTAACACGTTCTTTGCGATCCAGATGAAACTGGACGAGCTTTTCGAAGTCGGCTTCCGCGTAAGCGCCCAGACGCACCAGGATTACCAGTTCGGCGCCGCTCTGCGCCATATCGTTAAAAACAGACTCGGCTATTCTCCAGAAGCGATCAGGAGCGGCTGCAAGACAGGTTACATCTGAAGGCAATCCAAAATTGCGTACACCTGACGGGGCCGCGGTCTCAACTACTGCGCTGACAGACGAAATTCCGTATTGCTGTAGCCGCTCAGCCATGCGCTGAAGCGTGCTCTTTCCTGCCACGTCCAGAGTCGCCAGTGGCGCTTCTGCCTGGCCTTTCTCTTCCATGTTCTCTGAATTGGCCAGCAATAGCCCGCGGATGTCCATGATTTCTTTTCACCTATCAATGTTCTGTAGAGGCATTCGATGGCGTGGAGAGAATCAGGAGGAAGGAAACCCGACTGAAGTAACGAGGCCGCAAACGACTATCGGTACTGCATGACCCTGGGAACCCTCTGGCCTAACTCTGCGCAAACCATTCGATCAATTGCACGCAGCCAGCAGAACACTGCTTGAGATTGCTTTCTAAAATGAAACACAACCGCCATATAGCAGCAGTGTTGGAATAGATGTGTTTGTGCCTTCCCGTGTTGTAAGGTCAGAGCACCTGCTGGAATTTTTATTTCCGGCGGTTGCCGCTGCTAAAATCGGCATATGCCAGAAGTCCAGACCATTTATTTCTGCCGGATTGATTCTTTGGTAGTAGGGCCCTTGCTGCTTGCAGCCACTGACAACGGACTGCGTTGCCTGCACTTTTACAAAGGCTCCATGCCGCCTCCGCGCAAAAATGAAATCTGGATTGAATCACGCGAACACCTCGGGCCTTATATAGTGCAACTCGATGCCTACTTTCGTGGCGAGCTGCGTGACTTCACCTGTGAAATCGACTTGGTTGGAACGCAATTCCAGAAGGACTGCTGGCAGGCGCTGCTACGCATCCCCTATGGCCAGACCTGCTCTTACGCAGAGATCGCCAGCGCCATTGGCCGCCCTAATGCTTTCCGCGCCGTTGGTCAGGCGAATCATGACAACCCGATCGCGATCATCGTGCCGTGTCATAGAGTTGTGGGCGCAAACGGAACCTTAACAGGTTACGGCGGTGGTCTTACCACAAAAGAAAGGCTGCTTCGCCTGGAGGGCGCCAAGTTCCGGTTGCCAGCAAAACTCTGCGCCAATTCAACGGAAGACAAGACCACCAATCCGCCTCAGGCGAACCTTCCATACTAGATCGGCTTAAAAAAGCCTTCACTGCCTCTGAGGCGGCTTTGAACCTGAAGGTGGCGTGCCTTTACCGGGCTCAGGATTGTTGGCGGGATTCGCCGTGCTGCGGCCATCTTGCGGCGAAGCCTTTTCACTTTTTCCGGCAAGGGTGAGCTTGTTCACCAGTTTCTTGCTCCCGGCATATGACTGGACGATCCGCGTGGC
>DASYKK010000083.1:0-1905 GCA_035995565.1 Candidatus Angelobacter sp. | reverse complement strand
TATGTTTTCCACTTGTTTCCAAACGCTTGAGCCAGGGTCGACAATTTCAAAGTGTCCAATGTTTGGAAGCGTAATCAGTTCAACGTGTTCGCCGGCTTTTTTCTTTTTGGCGGTATAGCTCTGGCTGATTTCGTAAGGAACCGAGTCGTCGGCGGTGCCGTGAATCAGCTTTTGCGTGGCTTGCGGGATAAAGCGTTCAGCCGGAGACGCTTCACGGTAATGGTCGGGAACATCTGTAGGTGGGCCGCCGAGAAATGCCGCGGCAGCGTTATTGCTCAAGTGCAGCTCCCAGGCACGGCGCAGGTCGAGCACACCGGCAAGTGAAAGCACATGCGTGACGGAATGCTCAAACGCGGCGAGGCAAAGAGCCAGGTGACCACCAGCGGAGTGTCCGGCGACGCAGAGTTTTTTGAGGTCGAGTTTGGCGAGAGAGTCATTTTTGTGTGCCAGCAACGTACGGTAGGCGCTGCGGACGTCCTCAAATGTTCCAGGCCAGCCGCCGCCGGGATTGCCAACGCGACGGTATTCGATGTTCCAGGTTGCAATGCCGATTGTTTTCAGCGCGTGGCAAAGATGTCCCGCATAAGTTAGATCGTACTTTGCGCGCCAGTAACCGCCGTGAATAAAGAAGACGATAGGATGAGGACCTTTTCCCGCGGGAAAGCGAACGTCGACGAATTGATTTGGGTCCTGGCCGTAAGGAAAGCGCAGATCAGGATCAGGCGGTTTTAGTTCCAGGATGGCTTCGCTCTGCACGCAAAGCAGTATAGAACAGCGATGAGGAATGGCGACGTTGGTTACGCCGCAACTTTGCCGCGAAACATGCGATAGATGAACACAAAGTAACCGATGGCCAAGAGCATGCCGAAGCTCCACCAGATCAACCCGTAAGAAAGCGAATATGCGCCCGCAGCGGCGTTGTAAACGGTGATGTTGAGCGCCGGATCAGTGGTCGAAACGAGCAGGTTGGGATAAACGGCTGCAGCCGCGCCTATGAGCATGAAAATCAGGTAAGCGCAGGATGAGAGAAACGCACCTTTATCTTGATTGCGGCGGCGATGCAGGTACATGGCGATGAGGCTCAGGCCAACAGCAACAGGAATGACATACAGCACAGGAAATTTGCGGTAGTTTGTGAGCGCATCAGGCCGGATGGAGAGTGTTGCCCACAGACTCACGAGTGTTACCAGAACCAGAGCAGGCCAAAGCAGGGAAGCCACGCGGCGGGCACGCACGTTGAGGTCGCCGGAAGTTTTAACCGCGACATAGTGCGCGCCGTGAATCGTTAGAGCAAGCAGCGCTATCACGCCGGCGATGACGGTGTACCAATCCAAAATTCCTGGATCGGGGCCGGTGCGCCAGTTGGTCCAGAGCGGAAGGAAGAAGTAGCCTTCTTTATTTAGCGGCACACCGCGAACCACGTTGCCCAGAGCAGCGCCATAGAAAATCGTAAGCAGAATACTGGAGAGTGCAAAGCAGCCGTCAAAGAAGCCGCGCCAGACAGTTCCTTCAAGATGCATACGCAATTCAATGCCGATGCCGCGCAGGATGAGGAGCCACAGAACGATCATCAAGGGAAGATAAAAGCCGCTGAAACCGGAAGCGTAAAGCATGGGAAAGGCAAAGTACAAAGTTCCGCCGCCAGCGATCAGCCAGACCTCGTTGCCGTCCCACACCGGACCGATAGTGCGAATCACGGTTTGGCGCTCAAGGTCAGTCCTGGCAATGAACAGATGCAGAACACCAGCGCCGAGGTCGAAACCATCGAGGACAACATATGCGGTGATCATTACGGCCACGAGCCAGAACCAGATGAAAAGCATTGGTCGATTTCTCCTAGGCTACCGTGATCGGATTGCTAGCATTGACGTTGTCAGTAACCCCGCCCGGCCCATGCGCGATCTC
>DASYKK010000082.1:0-10090 GCA_035995565.1 Candidatus Angelobacter sp. | reverse complement strand
ACGCTGGTCCACGCAAACAGCCACGAATTTTGTTGTTACAATCTGTGTTTCCGCTATGTTCACCAAGGTCCTCATTGCCAATCGCGGCGAGATCGCAGTTCGCGTTATCCGTGCGTGCCGCGAAATGGGGATTGCTTCTGTAGCCGTCTTCTCTGATGTTGATCGCGCCTCGCTTCATGTATCCAAGGCGGATGAAGCATATTTGCTGGGCCCCGCTCCTGCCCGCGAATCATATTTGAATGTTGCCAAAATCCTAGAAATCGCGCGGAAATGTGGCGCTGAAGCCATTCATCCCGGCTATGGCTTTCTTTCCGAGAACGCCCAGTTTGCACGCGCCTGTGGGGAGGCGGGAATAAAGTTTATTGGTCCGTCGCCTTCGGCAATGGAGTTGATGGGGTCCAAAACGCGTGCCCGCACCGCGATGCAGGCCGCAGGCGTGCCTACGGTTCCGGGATCGGCGCACGGGCTCTCTGTAGAAGAAGCTGAAACGATGGCGGCGCAGGTTGGTTTTCCCGTCATGATCAAGGCTGCGGCCGGAGGCGGCGGCAAGGGAATGCGTCTGGTAACCAAGCCAGCCGACCTGAGATCCAGCTTTGAAACTGCCCAGAGCGAAGCGCTGCGCTCTTTTAATGACGGAGAGATTTATCTCGAGAAATTTATTGAGAACCCAAGGCACATTGAGATCCAGGTACTTGGAGATGAACACGGCAACGTGGTTTACTTGGGCGAACGCGAGTGCTCAGTACAGCGTCGCCACCAGAAAGTGATTGAGGAAGCGCCTTCTGCCATCGTTGATCCGGATATGCGAAGGCGCATGGGCGCGGTTGCAGTCCAGGCCGCCAAATCGGCTGGGTACACGAACGCCGGCACCGTAGAGTTCCTTGTAGATGCAGATCGCAACTTCTACTTCCTCGAGATGAACACTCGCCTTCAGGTGGAACACCCTGTCACGGAGTTAGTCACCGGGTTGGATCTTGTTCACCTGCAATTGCGGATCGCGAACGGAGAAAAACTCCCGTTCCGCCAGGAAGACGTTCAGCTTCGCGGCCACGCAATCGAATGCAGAATTTATGCGGAAGACCCTGACAACAATTTCTTCCCCTCGCCGGGAAAAATCACCAGGCTGGTTCGCCCTTCGGGACCTGGCGTGCGGGAAGACAGCGGCGTCTATGAAGGCTGGACGGTGCCCCTGGATTATGACCCCATGTTGTCCAAGCTGATTGCCTACGCTGCGGATCGGCCGACGGCAATTGCGCGCATGAGGCGTGCGCTGGATGAATACTTTGTCGGCGGAATCAAGACGAACCTCTCTTTGTTTCGGCGTATTCTGGAGCATCCGGACTTCATCAACGCCCGCATCGATACTGGATTCCTTGATCGTCTACTGGCGACCGCAGCCAGTCCAATAAGCGACAGGAAACACCTGGCTGAGATTGCGGCGGTTTCCGCTGCGCTGTTTGCAGCGACTGCCCAACCGCAGAACGGCCAGAATGGCATAGCCAGGCCCGGCGTCGAAAGAAGAGTTGACTTTTCAAGGTGGAAGCAGACGGCGCGCACCGAAGGGGCCGGTGGCGAATGATTTATGAAGTCACGCTTGCGGAGAAAATCTATCGCGTCGAACTGACGCGGGCCGGCGAACAATGGCAGTGCAGGCTGGATGGGCGCGACCTCCCAGTGGATATTGTTTATGCCCAGAATGGGGCGCTTTCGCTCTTGCTGGCTGGCAAATCTTATGAAGTGAAACAAGAAATTGTGGGAACAGAGACGCATGTTGTTGTCGGCCATGAGCGGTTCAGCGCTTCGGTGCGTGATCCGCGGTCATTTCGCTCTCGCGGCCGTGCCGGCGCCGCTGAACAGGGAGTCATGAAGATCAGGGCCCCCATGCCGGGAAAAGTTGTTCGTGTACTGGCAGGGGTGGGAACCCAGGTGGAATCAGGCCAGAGCGTGATCGTGATTGAGGCCATGAAGATGCAGAATGAACTGAAGGCCCCCAAGAACGGTGTGGTGAAGAAGATCAACGTCGCGGAAGGTGCAGCGGTGGACGCGGGCCAATCGCTAGCCGAGGTGGAATAATCAGGGCAAACTTCCCGAAGGGCGAGGCCAGTTTGCGTGCCGAACCCGCCGCCGCAGGTGCATCGGGTCCTCAGGGTGAGAGCATGATCCTCGGCGGTTTGGGAGCGCAGCTACAGCTATTTGGTTCCAGTATTTTTCAAAATCTGCTCTGCGTAATAGTTGTGGATCTCTGCATTGTCGCGCAACACTTCGTCGTAAGCGGCACGAAGAATTTGCTCACGCTGGCTCCGCAACTGGTTACGAATGAATTGCTGTACCTGCGGATCATTCAGATCGCGCTGCCCAGCGGTTTCTTTGCCAATCAATTTAACAATGCGATAGAGATAGGGCTGATGCGTGGTGGGATTGACTACCGTAATTACTTCGCTGAACTGACCAGGCTTTAACTTGAGGATCGCTTCACGAGTGGCCGGATCAGTGTTTTTTAGCTGCGATTCCGGCATCGGTCCCAGTTCACCGCCGTTGCGAGCCGTATCCGGATCTTCTGAAAATCGTGCCGCCACGCTGGCAAAGTCTTCGCCGCTCTCCAGCCGATGATAAGCTTCATTGATCTTTTTGTGCGCTTCGGCATCGTTCTTCGCTTTCATCGCGCTTTCGCCCGGCTGGCCCATGGGCTGGCTGGTGACCTGAATATGGGCAACAAAATAGCGGGGCTCAATCAGGTTGAAATCGGCTTTGTGCTGGTTGTAATAATTTTGCAGGTCGGAATCAGAGATGGTTACTTTTGACCCGATTTCCTTATTCAGGAGCTTGTCGATAGTGAGATTCCGGCGAATCTCCTGCCTGGAGTCTTCCTCTGTCATGCCCAGGTCTTTGAGCCGCTTCTGAAACTCCTCTTGTGTGTAGGGCGCTTTGGCCTGCGTGAATTTGCTTTCCACCTCGTCATCGGTGGCGAGAATACCGAGTTTCTCAGCCTTCTGAAGATGCAGCTGAATATCGATCATCTGGCTGAGAATATTTAACCGCAGGGCTTCCTCTTCCGTGGCCGTGGGCTTTTGCGGCGATCCCGCTACCCGGCCGTTATAGTTCTTGTCGAGTTCGGAACGGGAGATTTTGTAGCTGTTCACTTTGGCCATTACTTCTTTATCACTGCCGCGGCCCGGACAGCCGGCCAGCATCAGCGCCAAAGTGAAAACCAAAAAGAGAAAAGTCAGACTGCGCCGATATTTACGCACCTGGATCAACAGTCGCCTCCAATGGGCAATTCAGATAACGGTACGATAAACGAGTTCAATGCGCCTGACTAGTTTTTTGCGTTGGCCGGAGCCTGCTCTCCATTATCAGCCAGGGCGCGGTTCAGGACAGCGCGCAGTTCCGATTCCGGCACCGCGCCGGTAAACCTTTCTCCATTGATGAAAAGCGTCGGCGTGGAGTCAACACCCAGCTTGTCGCCTTCAGCCATGGACGCGCGTACGGCGGTCTCATCCTGTTTCTGCATGCAGGCTTGCAGTTTGTCCGCATCAAGCTGATGTTTTTGCGCTTGGTCCTTGGCCGCGTTATCGAGGTTCAGGAATGCGTCCGTTTTTGATTTACCGGCCATCAGCTTCTGGTTGGCATGGATGTAATCGGCAAAGTCCCAGTATGCCGGACCGTTCTGCTCGCCCAGGCAATTGCCGTCGATGGCCGCATGCATGGCCCAGGGGTGGATCTCTACCAGAGGATAATCCTTGTAAATCACCCGAATCTTATCGGCGTAGTCCTTGAACAGACTCTCAAAAAGAGCTGAGTGCATGCGGGAACAGAAGGGGCATTGAAAATCATCGAAGTTGACGATGGTGACCTTGGCGCTGGGATTGCCCTTCACCGGCCGCCCCTTTACGTCGATCTTTGACATCAGGTCCTGGGAGATGTCTATCGTTTCCAAACGGGCCAGCGTCTTACGATCAGTCGAGATCAAAAAGTCATGGTGGGTGTTCGTCGTTCCGCCAACGAACGACACTACCAGATCGTCATAACCGGACGTAGCTCCCGGCTTGGGCTCGGAAAGAGTCATGGTAACGCGTGAGGGCACGTTGTAGCGGGAGCGGATTTCCGTGATTATCCGATGTGTAATTTCAGGAGTGAGGGGCGCGGCTTTGGCAACTGGCGTAGCCCCGGGCTTGGCTGTCTTCTCGTCGTTCTTCTTTGCGGTTTTTGCCCGGTTCTTACCAGCGGGCGCAGTCTTTCCCTTTTCAGCGTCGGTAGACCCGGCTTTCTTCGGCTGTGGGATCTCCGTGCTTTGGGAAGCTGCCGGCTGAGCAGCCAGGAATATAATCAGGAAAATATCTAAGAAAATGCCGCAGAATCTAGCCAAGAAGTATCACCTCATCGAACGTGGAACTTCCCAGATTATCTCATGAAGGCGCGGCCATATGCTCATGAGATGAGCTTAATCAGGGGCGGTGTAACTTTGGCGGCATTCATGGATCCAGAGCGGAATCCCTCGGTATCGAGGGCGACGAAGGCAAATCCCAGGGTTTTAAAGGTGCGGGTGAACTCGGCAAACATTTCTGGCGTCAGCGCTCGCGGCAATTCGTCCCAGGCGATCTCAATCCGTGCAATCTCGCCATGATGCCGCACCCGGCACTGCCGGAAGCCAAGGCGGCGCAGGGCTTCTTCTCCCTGTTCGACGGCAGAAAGCGCCTCCAGCGTCACGGGGCGGCCATACTCAATGCGCGACGAAAGACATGCGGACGCGGGCTTCTCCCATACGCGAAGGGCCGCAGCGCGCGCCAGTTCACGTATGTCCGCTTTGGTTAATCCCGCCTGCAGAAGAGGAGCCGCTACCTGGTGTTGCCGCGCGGCCGCCTGACCGGGACGAAAATCGCTTTGATCATCGACATTCACGCCGTATGCAATTGATTGAAAGCCGCGTTTTTCAGCGAATGCTTCCATCACCTGGAAAAGCTCGTCTTTGCAGTGGAAACACCGCTGGCGATCGTTGCGGACGTATTCCGGCCTGTCCATCTCGCTGGTCTGGATTACTTCGATGGCAATCCCGTGTTCCTGGGCGAAAGCCAGAGCGTCTTGCAACTGGGTGCGCGCCAGGCTGGGTGAATCCGCAATTACCGCCAGCATATCCTGGCCCAGAACCTTGTGCGCGACCCAGGCCAGATATGCCGAATCAACTCCGCCAGAGTAGGCGACCAGGGTACGGCCAAGCGACCGGAGCGAGGCTTCGAGGAGAGGCTGTTTGGCGGACAGATCCATAACAATCATTTTAACCACAGAGGGCACAGAGGTCACGGAGGATGCCCAGGCAGACCGTGCTTTGTCGAGAACACCTGTGGGTGGTTAAGTTGGGACTAAAACAAACGTTCCTGACGCTTCAAATTCCCGAACGATCCAATATTGGCCAGCGTAAAAGCAAAGCGGTATTGGTTTTCATTACGGACCGAACCGAGAGAGAAGCGCCGATATTCGAAGCTCAAACCGCAGCAGTCCCAGTTATAGGAGCTTTGCGCGGCCGAGTATTGCAGCAGGTTAAATTCGCGATCGAAACCGATGTTTGCGGCAGCGCTCCAGCCTCTCTTGGTGGGGCTGCCGTAGCCTAGCTGTGCGCGCACCTGGTCAAAGAGTGGAGGAACGCAGGCCGGCTGGTTAAAAACGTGTGGAATGCAAGTAGGCAGCGCCGCGCCGGTGGCGGGATCGTTTACCACCTCGCCGGGAACCTGCAGATAAGCATGGCTGGCCCCGACGAAGAAGTCTCCAAAGTGAAAGCCGGTATAGAGCGTGCTGGAATTGATGCGGCCTTTCTTGCTGTCGTAGTCGAGCTGCCATTCCAGATCACTGTTGCTGCTGGTGCGTACGCGCAGCCGTGATACCACGGGAGAAAAGCGTCGTGGATCGGTGAGAAAAGCAATGCCGGTAAAGGCTGCGGTTGTCGTCAGCACATTGCGCGTGCCGGGCACGATCGCGCCGCCAAAAGTTGGGTCGGCAAAATATTTCATTTTGACTTCCCAACTGATAAATTCATCTGCGCCTGCGGGCGAGCAAGGCGAAGTGGTTGCAACTGCCTTTGTGCCGGAGCCCGCGTTGCTGGCCGTCGTTTCCTGGTTGCAGCCCGGGCGCTCCCGCCTAACAAACAGCCTTTGCAGCAAGCCGAACTCCACTTCATTCGTGTTGCTGAGAATGTCTCTGAAGTCAAAGCGAATGATGGAGCTGAATCGCTCCACCCCATTGGTGTAGCGATAGACCAGCCGCGGCTCGATGGTGTGCTTGAGCTTTCGTCCTGCCACGGTGCCGTCAAAAACCCTGCTAAGCGCGGGCGGGCGCAGTTCAATGCTACTGGCGATGGTCCGGCGATTGAACATGTCATGGTGCGTTACGGCAACTGACCCGACTGTCGTTTGCTGCTGGGAGTAAATCGTATTGCGGAGTTGAACTTCAGGGCGGAGAGTCCACCCGCGAAAAAAAATAGGAAGACTCACGTCAGGATCCACGTCAAGCCGGCCCACCACGCCAGGAGTTACAAAGCCGGGCTGGCTCCGCCGCAGGCCACCGCCGTTAACATCGTAAGACCAGTAAATGGGCGTGCCAAAGAATTTGCGGTCCACGCTGGATAATTCGATACCCGGTGCATGCAGAATCGTGATGGCATTGTTATTGGTACTGCTTTGGAAGTTCTGGTAGCGTGCGACAAAACCGTTAAACGAGAAGCCTTGAAGATTTTTGGTGAGGAAAGCCGCGGACTTGACCTCAGAATCGACCGCCTGAGAAAAATTCTCAGTAAAAGCCAGGCGGAAGATGAAAGAACTCAGATAGTCAATGGACGCGACCCCTCGGATGTCATGGGCGAAAGTGGTTTCCGCATTGAGTTTTACGTCTTCGCCGCCTTGCTTTGCGGTCTGGGAAATAGTCTGTCCGGCCTGGTTCACTGATGTCGTGGTGATGCCACGATCAAGCACGCCGAAATAAGTCAGGTTGAGGAAAGAATTCTCATTGGGACGGTAGCGATAATTTTCCTGAAGTGCCCATCCTCTTTTGGATAGGTATTCTCCGCCCAGCGTAGCGTCCATGCTGCGGTTGATGGCCCAGTAAAACGAATCACCAATCACCGTGCCCTTTGTGCTCGATGTGCCAAAAACCGGAATCAGGAATCCGCTGTCGCGTCCCAGCCGCTCCACCGGCGGCGACGCATATGGCAAATAAAAAACCGGTACGCCTTTGACACGGAAAGTGGTGTTGTAAACGTGCGCGGAACTGCCTACCTTTAGAATGATTTTTGCTGCCGTGAAAGTCCACTTGGGACGAGGCAGTTCGCACGAAGTGACTGAACCGTGATGAAGGACATACTCGTCCGGCCCGGTCTGCTCCACCAGCTTGCCGGAAAACGAAAGCGGACTGCTCGACGTGAGCGTAACGCTTCGCCCTTTGAATCGAGCTCCCGTGGAGCCGCGCACATCGTAAAACTTTCCCGTCTGCGAATGCAGGTTGTAGGCGCCTTCGCTGCCGCTGATATGTATATCCCGGCGGCCCCCGTCTAAAGAAACATGGCCTTTGGCGGTGACGTCACCTGAGGCTGAATCATAGGTGACCAGGTCGCCGTGAAAGGTATAGTCAGCGAACTTAATCTGCACGTCACCGCGCAGAGTGTAAATCTTGCCGGCTTGCTCGCACTCGCGCGCATCAATGATTACCGGATTCTCTTCGCTGATTGGAACCCGCACTTTCTTGTTGCTTTGACTCGGGGCTGAAGCGTTTCGCTCACTTTGAGTCGCAGAATCTGAATGCACAGGCTGGTGCACCGGCGGCGGAGATGTGATCACTGAATGGCAATTTCCAATTGCGGAACTGGAGGCCGCAACTGCCCCAGTGCTCTGGGCTGGTTCCGCTGGCGTGGGAGAAGGCGTTGCCTGCGTCGACGGCGCGGCAGAACCTTGCACAGTCAGGTCTGCGGGCGCCTGGCTTGTCACTAACGGTGTGGCGACAAACAAGTGACAAAGCAGTCCTGCTGTGATAACAAACTTATGTTGGGATCGCATGCCGTAGAAAGCCAGTCTGGGCAAGTTACCACGGCAAGTTTTGTAAAAGCAAAACTTGGCCCAGGCCGGATGCCTCCCGCTTCTGACGAAATCTCCGAACCGGCCCATGACTTGCCCTCTCTGCGGGAAGGCGGATCCTTGCGTTCACGCTCGCAGGAACACCTCGGCCCTTGTGAACCATATGGCTGACCACGACATATTTGCGGATGAAGAGCAGGCGCTCGCGCCGCCGGCGGTATCCGTTCGTGCCGTAGCGGGGGAGCAACGGTCTGCGTCCGATCCGGCGTGGCGCAGAGAAATCGTGTCGCGGGTGCAGCAGCATCGTGCGCGCCGTCGCCGCCCGGCCAACCCGAATGCGATGGAGCTGGATTTTCCCGCCGACGCTCCGCATACCTTTGGGGCGGGGCCGGAAGACGGCGCAATGCCGCCTCCACCCGAACGCTTTCATGAAATCGTGATTCCGCAGAACATGGTCAAGCCGGTGATGGGGAGGCCGGAGCCGCCCAAGGTCATCCGCTTTCCGCGCACCCAGCCCGCTTACATTCCGACAGTGGAAGAAGTAACGCTTGATGAACTGGAACAAGACGCCCCAGCGCCAGACGTGCCCCGGATATGGGAAACATACGACACCCAGCCAATCGAGCTAGAGTCACAGGGGACTGATCCAATCGAGGTCGAGCCAATGGCAAGGCCGTCCCTGCGAGGCCAGCAGATGGAACTGCTGCCCAGCTTTTCCGATATTCAACTGGAGCCCGAAGAAGCTCGCATCGATAAAGACTCTGAAGTCATTCCGCGGCCAGCACCCATGCGTCAGCGCCTGGTTTCCGGGCTGGTGGATGCGGCGATCGTTTTCGTCGCAACCGGAGCGTTTGCGCTGACATTTCTGGAAGCAGCAGAGGACGTTCCGCACTCAAAGATGACACCCGTATGCTTGCTGGCTGCCGGCGGAATCTTCTGGCTGCTCTTTCAATACATTTTTCTCGTTTACCGGCGTGCTACTCCCGGAATGAACTTCGCACAGCTTGAACTTTGCACTTTCGAAGGAAAACTCACCAGCATGTTTGAGCGGCAATGCCGAGCCGCAGCCAGCGCTCTGTCCGGGTTTTCCATGGGACTGGGCTATGCATGGGCTATGGTCGATGAAGACAGAATGGGTTGGCATGATCGGATCAGCCGGACGCATGTGCGAGCCGTTTCTGAAGGCCCGACCCAGAGCTTGCCGAAGGGGAGGGAACCCTATAACTACGACGATCTCAGGAGCTAAGAAGATCAGCCGCGAATGCACACGGAACGCGCGATTGATCATGATTCGCGTTCATTTGCTTTGATTCGCGGCCAGAACACGTTTGGTAAGGATAGGGTTCCCTCGCTACGCTTCGGGATGAAGAAAAGCTACGCCACCAGCTGTCCTGGCTCTTTTTCTACTGCCGGAAGTGTTGTTGCAGCAGGCGTATCGCCGGAAAGGAGCGGCCAGCCTTTGCGCAGCACAAATTCCAGCCATGCGCCGGCAGCTTGTGATGTGAGCACCGCGACGAGAACCAGCGTGGTATAGAACGCGGCGCTGATGATGCCGGCCTCAAAAGCTACGCTGGCCAGCACAATGCCAGGGCCGCCACGGGCATTCGTCGCCACCGCGAGATTCGTGATATCCAGGCCGCGGAAGCCAGCTAGCCGTGCTCCCAGCGCGACTGCCAGCAGCTTCAATACGCAGGCTCCTGCCAGAAACGCCAGCAGCATGGGGATGGAGAAGGCCTTTCCGAAGATCAGGCTGTACCCCACCAGTGCGAAGTAGACTGGGATGAACAGGGCGAAAGAGAAGCCGGAGATCGTGGCGAGGGCATCACCCAGACGCTTGCGCGAGACAGCAAAGCCGGCCAGGAAGGCAGCAAAGACGAGATTCACCTCCAGCAAGGCAGCCACGGCCACGTAAGCGAATGCGATCAACAGCGTAAACGTGACTGGCGAGTTGATGGCGAGAAGGTTGAACCTTGATTTCGAAATTCGTTTTGTCGCGCGCGGAAAGAGCACCAGCCCCAGGATGAAGTAAGCCAGCG
>DASYKK010000081.1:0-10909 GCA_035995565.1 Candidatus Angelobacter sp. | reverse complement strand
CCGCCGGTGACAGCCGCTGGCCAGGCCGTTTCGTGATGGGAAAACTGAAATTCTTGTGGCTACAACCGAACAGGACATCGAGCAGACTCGCCATAATTCACCCAACCCCAACTACGGGTCTCCCTGGAAGGTTTAACTTGCCAACTCAGACAAGAGTGTACTATAGGACATGTCCTAATGTACATATTAGTTCATGTTCCCTCGTACTGTTACATTAGATTCCGAGTACCTGAAAAAGGTTCGTCGCCTAACGAGCAAAAGTTTTCTCTGGCTGTGATCATGTAATAAATACACGTTCCAAGTCTATGTCTATGAAAATGAATTGGATAATCGTTAGGTAGTAGACTTCTTGCCGGGCTTGCTGTGGCGGCATTTCGTCATAATGGCATCGTGGAGGCGGTTTCGGAGGCCTTCTGGAAGCTCGTAAAGTTCATTATCACGGTAAATTTCGATGGTTTTCTTGGTGGTGTTCATCACGACGTGGCACTCGTGGCACCAATGGAGATGTTCGTCGAGCTCGAGTTTCAGGTTCTCGGTGATCTTGCCGTCAAGATAATCGGTCAACTCTTGTAAGAACTCAGTGCATTTCACTGTTGGCCGTCTCCGCCCTTTTTATTCTTGAAATACCTGGACAGACGTTCCCGGAGCTGCAGACGCGCCCGCAACAATCGCGATTTTACCGCAGGTACGCTTAAACTCAGCATTTCTGCTGTCTCCTCCGTAGAAAGTCCTTCAACGTCGCGCAAGACGAAAACTGTTCTAAACCCCGGCGAAAGCCCCTGAATCGTCTTCTTCAGGATGTCGCCCAGCTCTGAGGTTCCATACTGCTGTTCCGGGTTCGGGCTCCAGTCCGCGACTTCCCGCGGGATGGATCCGTCCTCGGTCTCCACGTCTTCATCGAGCGAGACAGTCCGGTCATTGCGCCGCTTGCGCAACCGCATCAACGCTTCGTTTACGGCGATCCGAACCAGCCAGGTATAAAACTTCGAGTTTCCCTGGAACTGCTCAAGATTCTGATACGCCTTGAGGAACGCGTCCTGAACCACATCCTGGGCGTCTTCCTCGTTATGCGTGATGTGCTGCGCTATCCGGAAGACATTGCGGTCATACCGCTTCACCAGTTCGCTGAACGCCTCCAGATCGCCTTTTTTGGCGGCCTGGACAAGGGCCATTTCGCTGGTGATACCTTCCTCGGCCTTCTTTTGGATGGTTTCCATGCCGCTCCGACTCAAAAATTAATTTACTATGTTCTGCGCCCCAAAAGGGCCTGCGGGCGAAATAAATTCAGGAACTTATATAAGACTGGGCGGGTAACTTTTTGTAACATCAGCCCTCATATTGAATATGAATAAAAGCTTAGTTTTCTTATCTGCCTTAAGTTTAACCATTTTGGGCGTTGGCTGCCGAAACCAGTCCAAATCGGCAGCGGACCAGCATATTCAGGTTGTGATGAAGAAGTACACCATTGAGCCTTCCGTCATCCGAATTAGGGCCGGCCAGACGACGGAGTTAGAGGTGTCCACGGCTGATGTCCAGCATGGCTTTGACGTGCCAGGCCTGGGCATTAAAGAACCGGTACGGTCCGGCCAGCCGGCGATTGTTACTTTGAAAGATCCACCCAGGGGCGAATACAAGGTTGTCTGCGGAATTATCTGCGGCCCGCACCACGACGACATGGTGGCTAAACTGGTAGTCGAATAGCTGCGCGGTTCTGCGTTTAGCCCACTGCTCCAAGTCGCTTCCTGGCCGATCGCGGGTAACGACTAAGATGCCCGAGGTGTAGACATCAGTAATCTTACCGGTTGATACTGAATGAGGAAGCCTTATAATCGCGGCCAGGAATGCCACGTCCGACAGAAATCCAAAACATCATTGAAGAGGCGGTTGCCGAGGTGCTTGACGCAGCCCTGCCCCGGCTGCGGTCTGAGATTGTGCGCCGAGCCGTTGAAGTGGTCGAGTCCCTGGCACCCGCGCCTGGCACGTCACCCAGTGACCTGCTGAACGCTGCGGCTGCTTCCATCCATGAGTCCGGCTCCCAGGCCGAGATCCTGCGCCGTCTGCTGGAAGGCGAAGCCAGGTTTGCAGGACGTGTGGCGCTGTTCGTCGTAAAGGGAAGCACGATCAGTGGCTGGCAGGGAATCGGCTTTGAAGACAATGACGCCATCAAGAACCTGAGCGTTAACACCCGGTCAGGACTGGTTGGGAAGACGGTTCAGGCACGCCACCCCGCTGCGGGATCGCCGCAAGAGTTTGACGCCGCATTCATTCAGGCAATGAAGTCTCCCGCCGACGATCAGTGCATGGTGTTGCCGCTAGTGGTAAAAGACAAAGTTGCAGCCGTCATCTATGCGGATGCAGGTACGGTTTCCGGCGGTGCATTGGACGCTTCTGGGCTCCAGGCGCTTACGCGCTTTGCGGCAATCTGGCTGGAACTGGCAGCGTTGCGCAAGGCCGGTGGGTCGGCCATTGAAGACGTTGCTCCAGCGCAGCCAGCTGCGGCCGTTACGGCTGGTGTGCCCACCACTTCGGGTTCCGAAGAGGACGAACTACACAAGAAAGCCCGGCGGTTTGCCAAGCTATTGGTGGAAGAGATTAAGCTGTACAATCAACCCAGGGTTGAAGAAGGAAGACAGCACAAAGACCTGTATGATCGCTTGAAAGTGGACATCGAGAAGAGCCGGTCCACCTACGACAAGCGGTATGCGGAGTCCGCTGTCGCATCATCCAACTACTTTACACAAGAATTAATCCGAATTCTGGCGGACAATGACGTGTCGCTCATGGGCGACGGTTTTCCGCGAAGTTGAAATCAGTGCAGGTCAGACGTTTCCTACTCTCTCTTCTTATAGTTCTGGTGTCGATTCAGGCGGGCTACTCCGTACAGACAGCCAGAAAGAAATCTCCGTCCGCCAAGTCAAAGAAGTCGACCGCTGCGGCGCAGAAGAATGCGCAGGCCAGGCGCAAGCTCGGACATATCAAGCGCGCGTTTGTGGCTTCTGCCGATCTGCGCCCCATGGCACAACAGCTTCTGGAAAACCGCACACCGCAGGCCTATCAAGGCGTGGAAGCCTACGCGCGCAAACATGCGAAAGATGATGCCGGGCCGCTGGCATGGATTGTGGTCGGCTACGCGCACTACCTCGACAAAGATTTTGTAAGCGCGCGGTCAGCATGGGTTCGCGCCAAGTCACTGGAGCCGTTGCTGGGCGATTATCTCGCTTATATGCAGGCCGTTACTTACCAGGGAGAGAATAATCACACTGCGGTACTGGAAACGCTGGATGGTTTTGACGAGAAGTATCCGGATTCGCTCCAGTCCCACGATGCTGCCATGCTGTATGCCTCGGCGCTGATGGCGACGGGCGCACCTGCAAAGGCGGCGGCATTTCTGGAAAAGCATCGCCAGCCGGTAAAGTCTGACATTGAAATCACTCTGGCGCGGGCGTATCTTGCTGCCGGGGACAAGACTAAAGCCAGCGACATCTTCCATAAGCTTTACTTCGAAATGCCGGCGAGCGCCGAGGCGGAAGCGGCGGCAATTGAACTGCACAATCTGGGCGAGATGCAGCCGGCCGGAAGTTTTGACCAGCGGCATACGCGTGTCCTGCTGTTGAGCAAAGGAAGACGCTTTCAGGATGCATTGAATGACCTGAGCCCGCTCGTTGAACAGGCGCCGCCAGAGAGACTGGTGGAACTGCAAGTGGAATTTGCCGCGGCGCTCTACCGCAATCACAAGCGTGACGACTCGCAGCATCTGTTTGAAAGCATTCTTCAGAATCAGTCCGCGTCTGTCGAGGCGAAAGCGCAGACGCTTTACTTCCTGGCCGAAATTGCCCGCGACAAAGACGATGGGCAAAAGAACCGTGATTACGTGGCGCAATTGCGCACGTTGGCGCCGGAAAGCACGTGGATGAGTGACGCGCTGCTCTCCGCCGGCAACATGTACCTGCTGCGGCGTGACTACGAAACGGCTGTGCCGTTTTACGCCGAGGTTTATCAGCGACAGAAGAATGGCAAGGCTTCGGCCTACTCGCATTGGAAGACCGCGTGGCTGACCTATCGCATGGGCAAGAAAGATGACGCCAAGCGGCTCTTTGAAGAGCAGCTTTCCATGTATCCAAACTCGGCTGAGGTGCCCAATGCCATTTACTGGCGCGGACGCATGGCCGAGGATGAAGGCAATAAGGGGCTGGCCCGCGCGTATTACCAGAAGCTGGCGGAAAACTATCGCTACTACTATTACGCGAATCTAGCGCGGGAACGCCTGCCCAAGGTTGGCGAAGAGATTGTCGATCCGCCAGTGCTGGACGGCCTGCCGCGTCCACCGGCGCCGCCGAATGACTGGGAAACGCCGGCGGACAACGTCCGGGCGCAAAAAGCGCAGCTACTGGCGAATGCCGCACTCTATGACTTTGCCGTGGCGGAAATGCAGGCGGCCAGCCCCGGCTCGCCGCCGTGGGAAGCGAAGTCCGTGGCCGAGATTTACAATGAGCAAGGCAGCTACATTCGTTCTATTGAGACGCTCAAGCGCGCCGTCCCTGGTTATTTTGCGGCCGAGATTCCGCAAATTCCCCGGCCCGTTTGGGAAGGGCTGTTTCCCCGGCCGTTCTGGGAAGAGTTGAAGCGCGACGCCACGGCCAACCGGCTCGATCCACATCTGGTGGCGTCATTGATCAGGCAGGAATCTGAATTTAATCCTGCCGCCATTTCTCGCGCGAATGCCATGGGACTGATGCAGTTGTTGCCCACCGTCGGGAAGGGAATGGCCAAGGAGATGAAGATCAAGCATTTCTCTCCTGACCAACTGCTGGTGGCTGACACTAACCTTCGCATGGGAACGCGCTATTTCAAGCACATCGTCGACCATTACGATGGCCAGGTGCAATACGCGCTGGCGGCTTACAACGCCGGTGAAGATCGCGTGAATGACTGGCGCAAGAACGGCAACTTTGCCGACGTTGAAGAATTCGTGGAATCGATTCCGTTTACTGAGACGCGGGATTACGTGCAGGCCATCATGCGCAACGCAGTGATTTACAAGCTGCTGTATTCGAAGGGATAAACCCAGCCATTAGCTCTTAGCCGTTAGCCTTTAGCAAACCCCCGTTTGTCTCGACATGAAGGTCTCAACCCAAAAATGCATCACCTAATGGCTAAAGGCTAAGTGCCAAAGGCTGAACAAAAAAAGCGCAAGCCCCATTTGGCTTGCGCTCTTTCGTTCAGTGGAGGAAAACTATCTATTTGCGTGCGCTATTAAATGCGTTTCTTGCCGCGTGATCATTTTTAAGCGCTTCCCATACTGCGGTCCCGCCCCCGCCCAGTAGCGCGCCACCGATCAGGCCATCGTGGCAATTGCATCCCAGCCAGCCGATACCAGATCCCAGCGCTGTATTAGAGGCAATCATGCCCCAGTCACGGAACGGCCCAAGAGTCGCGCGATGCGTGTGCAGGAACCAGGTGCTGGCTCCACCGCCGCCAATCATCATCAGTTTTAGTGGCGTCTTTTGGCCGGGCAGAATATAGCCCAGTCCGGCTCCGACGGCTGCTCCGCCAGCTACGGAGAAAATGTATTTATAGTGTTGCGGGCTGATACCGCGAAGATCGCGCTTATCGACGTTACGCGATTGCGCGTGCGACATTAGCGGAAAAAGAAAACCAAGGCAAAAGACAAGAATCCAGAATTGTTTACGTGACATGTGAAGTGGCTCCCCAGGTGTTAGTGCGGAATGACCGCGGAATTGCTGGGTAAGATGAAGTCCAATTCAAACAAGATGTTCAAAAAAAGTAGCAGCTCTCGAAATAGGCGCTGCTCCGGAGAGAGCTGCAGAAATGCGTCAGTTCAAGCCGCGGTTTGTGAGCGCTGATCTTTGCGGAACATGCGCAGAAGCAGTAGCAGAGCACCTACTACGATTGCGCTGTCGGCGATGTTGAAAGGCGGCCAGTGGTGAGCGCCTATATAGAAATCCAGAAAGTCCGTGACCTTGCCGGCAGCCAGGCGGTCCCAGAGATTGCCCACGGCCCCGCCAAGAACCAGTGAGAGCGCCAGCGTGCCCGAGTGGAAGACGTTGCGGTCTTTCCACAACAAAACAGAAACTACGGCCAGAGCTGCAACAGAAAAAGAGATCAGCAGGACAGTCCTGAAGGGTGAGGTGGACTCGGCAAAGAGGCTGAAAGCTGCGCCGGTGTTTTCCAGGTGAGTCAGGCGAAAGAAGCCAGGGATGATGTTGATGGCGTCTTCCAGAGGAATGGTTTGGCTGATTGCCCACTTGGTGATCCGATCCAGCAGCAGCACAGCAAGTGCGATCAGCAGAGGACGTTTGGGCATGGCTTATCTTACTGGGCTGCCACTTTCTCTTCCTGGGGCTTCTCCTCCTGGGGCGATAGAAAGATTTCACTCAGCAGCAGAAGGGCGCCCACCACGATGGCGCTGTCAGCAATGTTAAAGGCCGGCCAGTGATGTGAACCAAGATAGAAGTCGATAAAGTCGATTACGCGCCCACTGGTCACGCGGTCCCATAAATTACCCAGCGCGCCGCCAAAGACCAGCGAGAGAGCTATGGCGGTCGTGTTTAAGGCGTTGCCATTCTTCCAGAGCAGAGCAGAGACCACGGCCAGAGCAGCGAGGGAAAACAGGATCAGCATGGCCACACGCCACTCCGAGGGCGATTCGGCGAACAGGCCAAAGGCCGCGCCCTGATTCTGCACGTGCGTCAGACGGAACACGCCCGGGACAATGTCTATGCTGTCATGCAGAGTGATTTTTTGCGCTACCAGCCACTTCGTCATCCGGTCACAGAGGACGATGAGGGCGGCAATCATGATGTGGTACTTCCGCATTGTTTCCATTAGACGTTTAATCTTGCGCGGCGATTCCTTGCCAGCACGGCTTTTTAACCTACCAATGCGCTTTCAATTTCGTTCAGTGCCGCAGTGCACCTCTCACAAACCGTGGGATAACGCTCATTTTCTCCAACATGGGTGGAGTAATTCCAGCACCGGTCACACTTCTGTCCCGGCGCTTTTTCTACTAATACGTGCAAAGGCGTACTACCGTTCCCGCCGGAGCTGGATTTTACCTCAACCCCGGAGACAATCAGCAGGAAGCGCAGGTCGTCACGATAGCGTTGCAGCAACGCCACAAGCTCGTTCGGAGCAGAGATAGTGACTACGGCCTCCAGCGCGCTGCCGATGACTTTTTCCTGACGCGCGACCTCCAGTGCCTTCAGGGCCGCGTCCCGAACTTTCATCAACGTCTCAAAGTCTTTCCAGATGGCCTCTCCACTTGCAAAATCGGTGACCGGGCCGGTGATGTCTTCGGACTTGGGGAAGTGCGCCAGGTGCACGCTCTCCTGGCGGTTGGCAATCGCCGGCAGGAATGACCAGATTTCATCGGCGGTAAAGCTCATGATGGGAGCTACCAGACGCACCAGGGCTTCTGCGATGCGCCAGGTAGCGGTCTGGGCCGAACGTCTGGCATGCGAATCGGGGGCTGAGGTGTAAAGGCGATCTTTGACCACGTCAATAAAGCCGGTGCTCAGATCCACCGCGAACTCATTCACAAGGTGATAGATGCGGTGAAACTCAAAACGCTCATAGTACCCGCATACGCGATCAGCCAGTTGTGAGGTGCGTAACAGCCAGTATTTGTCGAGTGCCTGAAGATTCTCAAACTTCACGGCGTGCTGCCCAGGTTCAAAGTCCGGCAGATTGCTAAGCAGGTACTTAAATGTGTTGCGGACTTTGCGGTAGTTTTCCGCCACCTGCTTCATCAGGTCTTCTGAGACTGTAACGTCTTCCTGAAAATCAACGGAGGCGACCCAAAGGCGGATGATTTCTCCACCCAGCTTCTTGGCGATCTCGACAGGATCGATTCCGTTGCCAAGAGACTTGGACGTAGCTTTGCCCTGGGGATCGAGCGTCCAGCCATTGGTTGCAACGCCGCGGTACGGCGCGCGCCCGCGAGTGCCGACGGCGACGAGCAGGGAAGAGTGAAACCAGCCGCGATACTGGTCGCCGCCTTCGAGATAGAGATCAGCAGGCCAGGGGAGATCAGGCTCGTGACCCAGCACGGCCGCGTGACTTGAACCGGACTCAAACCACACGTCGATGATGTCCGTCTCTTTGCGGAACGCGGAACCACCACAGCTGGGGCATTTGGTCCCGGTGGGCAGAATGTCTGCCGCTTCTTTCGTGTACCAGGCGTCCGCGCCTTCACGCGCAAACAGATCAACGACGGCGCTGTGGGATTCCTTAGACTCCAGCAGTTTGCCGCAGCCTTCGCAGAAGAATACGGCGATGGGAACGCCCCAGACGCGTTGGCGAGAGATGCACCAGTCAGGGCGGGTGGCAATCATGTTGCTGATGCGCTCTTCACCCCATGCAGGAATCCACTTTACTTTCTTGATCTCGTCAAGCGAGCGCTGGCGCAGAGTGCTGCCGTCCACCGGAGCTTCCATAGAGATGAACCATTGCTCGGTGGCGCGAAAGATCACGGGGTTATGACAGCGCCAGCAATGCGGATAGGAATGCTCAATCCTGGCTTCCGCCATCAGCACGCCGCGCGACTTTAGCAATTCGATAATCGGCTGGTTCGCCTGAAAAACCGTCTTGCCTTCGTACTCAGGGAGGCCGTTTTGCAGGTGTCCGGCCTCATCTACGTTGGTGCGTTGGTCAAGCTTGTACTTTGTGCCGGTAGAAAAATCGTCCGCGCCGTGCGATGGAGCAGTATGGACAGCGCCTGTGCCTTGTTCTGTAGTGACATAATTCGCCAGCACGCCCAAGACCGTTCGATCGAGAAAAGGATGGGCAAAAGTTGCGAACTCGAGCTGGCGACCCGGGAAGCGCGCTGAGATCGATGCGCCTTGCAGATTGCACGCGTCGATGGTCGCTTTGGCGAGAGCCTCTGCCACGATATACAGCTCGCCGTTATGCTCCAGCGCCACGTATTCAAGATCGGGATGAAATGCCACGGCCATGGATGCTGGAAGCGTCCAGGGTGTGGTGGTCCAGATTATGGTTGAGACTTTTTTGCTTGCAAGGGCGGGATCGGTTTTCGCCGGATCGCTGGTAAGCCGATACTTCACCCAGACGCTGGGGCTGGTGTGGTTGGAGTACTCGATTTCGGCTTCCGCCAGCGCTGTCTTGTCATGGATGCACCAATAAACCGGACGCAAGCCTTTATAGACCGCGCCGTTTTCCATGAAGTCAAACAATTGGCGCACGATCACCGATTCATACTGCGGCGTCATGGTGGAATAGGGCTGGTCCCAGCGCCCGAGGATGCCGAGGCGCTTGAATTGCTCACGCTGGATGTTGAGAAACTTTTCCGCGTAGGCGCGACATTCCCGGCGTACGGCGATAGCGGGTATCTCCAGTTTCTTGCGGCCGAGCTTCTCATCCACTTTAATTTCGATGGGCAGGCCGTGACAGTCCCAGCCAGGGACATAGGGCGAATCGAAGCCAGCCATGGTCTTTGACTTGACCACAAAGTCTTTCAGGCACTTATTGAGCGCGTGGCCTTCATGGATGGCGCCGTTGGCGTATGGAGGCCCGTCATGCAGGATGTAACTGGGCGCACCGCGGCGAGATTCGCGAATCTTCCGGTAGATATCCATCTTCTCCCAGCGCTCGAGCCATTTGGGCTCATTCTGAGGCAAATTCGCTTTCATGGCGAAGTCGGTTTTAGGAAGATTCAGAGTCTTCTTAAGTTCAAGCGGCGGCCGCATTTTTACTCCGAGTGGGTTAATTCTTCATTATAAACAGTCAGGCTCAGGAGTTGCCTCTGACGCGGAAGACCAATGGACATTTCGCCCTTACGTTACGACGGCTCAGACAAATTTACCGATCTTTTACAAACCGTCGGGCACAATATGAATCTAATGGTTTACGCGCCCACTTCGAATCTGAGGGAACACGAGGACAGAGAATTGCCCAAAGAGAATTCCTTGCCGGCGGCGAAGCCACGTCAAGGCGAAGATGAGGCACAGAAACTTCACCTGAGAAATACAACTCACGCCTCGAATCCCACATCTGGTATGAGTGAAAGCAGAACACATGAATCCGGTAGTAAAAAGGTTTTACGGGTCGGACCAATGGCGAATCACGTAATCGTTCCCAATCAGTTCTTCGGTAAGGATGTTCCCAAGCTCAGTGGCCTTCCGCAGATGCATCAGTCAATGCTGACGTCTCTGTTCCTGAACCTTAAGGAAGCGATATTCCCGGAAAAATTACCGCCTCTGCGACTCACCTCGCGTCCTGTAAACGTGGGCGAAATCTGGAGCAGTACACGCGCCAAGAAAGCGACCTCTGGATCACTCACGCTGCACGCATTTGCGATCGCGGGGTTGATCGCGGTCTCACTGTGGGGCGGACATTCCGCCACCGTGGTGAAACAGGAAGAGCATGTCACGCTGATTGCTCCGCCTCTCACCGATTATCAACCGGTCATGAAGCCAGTAGAAGCTCCCAAGGCCCTGGCGGGCGGCGGTGGCGGCGGCAATGCTTCCAAGATTTTTGAAAGCAAAGGACATCTGCCCAAGGTAGCGCCTGAACAGTTCACGCCTCCGACTGTGGAGATCCTGAATAACAAACCCAAGCTTGCGATGGAAGCGACCGTGGTGGCTCCGGCCAACGTGAAGCTGCCGGACAATCCCAATATGCCGAACCTGGGTAATCCCATGTCAGCACGCGTGAGCGGACCAGCTTCGAACGGGACAGGCACGGGTGGTGGAATTGGATCTGGCACCAACAATGGCATCGGTTCCGGCGCTGGCCCGGGACATGGTCCGGGACAGGGCGGCGGCTTCGGTGGCGGCACGTACAAGATTGGCGACATCGGAGTATCACCGCCGGTTGCCAAGTTCACGCCTGAGCCAGACTTCACGGAAGAAGCCCGCAAAGCAAAGTATCA
>DASYKK010000080.1:0-7170 GCA_035995565.1 Candidatus Angelobacter sp. | reverse complement strand
GTGCATATGTAAATCCTCCAAAGAGTCTAAATGTGGACTTTTATCGATTAACCACGTTTTACCGGCAATTCCCGAATCGCGCTTCCACATCAAGAACAAGTGGTTTGAGGCTTGGCCGCGTTGGAATCATTGGCTGGCCCTTGCAGAAGCTCCTGCTTCCACCTGCTGGCCAGTCCCAGTAAAACTCGCTTTTATAACATGTTAGGGAAAGAAGATCAATCACGCAACCGACGACTCGCCCGCAACGGACACCAGGTCGTACGGTGCTCCCGCGGGCGCAATTCTTGATTTGTAGAGAAAGGGAAGGAGGAGATGGTCTGCCACGCCTACAAACTGAGTTTCATTCCGGCCGTCACGATACCAACCAAGAAAGACCGGATTACGACGATATTTTCGTATGACCACGAGATCACGTATTGCGTGTCTGGTCTAAACCACTTCTTCTCCGCGGTTTTGGAGCAGACGGTTTTGCCACTGCCTGACCTCAATGAACCCAGGGGATCAGCGGCCTTCCCAATGCTGCCTGAACCAACGTTGCTCCCACGGTCATGCTAACCGCAATCGCCAATGCGCCGGTGGCGATCCTGCGGTGCTTTACCGACGGCATCGGTGCCATCTGCGACAGAATGTAAGCGAACAACGGCACAATCTGAATCGCGTGGATGGCAATGAAGTGGGCAATGCGCAGATCGCCGCCAATGACGCTCCAGTTCACAAACGGAAGGCCAGGACCTCCGTCGCCGACTCCAACTGTGTGTGAACCGCGGGCCAGCATGTATCCGCCAATAGCGTTGCCGGCCAGGAAAATCACGATGCTATATCGAATCGCCGAGACCATCGGCCAATCAATCACTTCGGTGCGCACTCGGTTCGCGCAAAACAGGACCAACATCCAACATACGATTCCCGTGTTGACCATGACCATGCTATTGGTCATCTGGGCAAGGGAAGTGTCCAGGAGAGATTGTCCGGAGAGGTGGTAAGCGCTGCGCCATGCCTGCGTTGCCAGGCTCAGGATTTCCAGAGCAACGCTAGTCGCAATCACGCGACGAGCCAGCGTGAGCTGCCACTTGGGTATTTGCAAGGCGAGTAATAGCACGCTGGTGGTGGACGCAAAAGTAGAGAAAGACATGGAGAATTTGATGGGCTTGATCCATGGGTTCACAACCGCGGCGGCACCCGACGCCATCGTTCCCACGGTCACCGGAGCAAACAGAGCGAGCGCAGCAAAGATCGGCACTACCAGCAGAAGGGTCCAGCTCAACCGCGAAAGCACGGGGTCATTGGCATCCAGTTCGCTGAAGAAGTTGCGCGCGGCGGAGGGTGAAACAGTTTGCATAACTGCGCGCACGAATCCAGAAAGATAATCCGGTGCCGTAGGTACTTCTACACGTGAAGCCGGCGTTCCTGGCCACTCACCAATTCGGCCCGCTAGTGTTTGCTGCCTGACTCTGTGTTCTCTGAGATGTTCCATCGTTCTCGTCCTCTCTGTAAATCCTTATACTTCTGCTGTTTTTGAGACAGAACTCCCCTCGCGCGTCCGCACGTAATTTTTGCGGCGCGAAAAGCCAGCCCTGTATCCACGTGCTACATGGCGGCTGAGAATGTTGATGGGAAATAAGAGGGGGACTCTGGAAAGTGCCGGCGACAGAGCAGTTTTTGCCCCACCGTGCACACCAATCCCTGACCACTCTTGAGTGCCCTATACAACCAGCCCGCGTAGCCTGATTGCCCGGAGCGGGAACTTTGAGTGAAATAGGCTGGCCCTATGGGTTGGAACAAGCCAGCTTGGTTACTAAAGTAATCCGCCGAACGAAGACAGAATGGTACAAAAGGATTAGAGCAGAGTTGGAACCAGATTAGACTTTCTCAGAAACAGAGAATTTTTGATTCTAGTGATAGTTTGCACCTATGAACAATCATTCACATTCGACGATTCCTGTCATAGCAGCAACAAATCGATGAGAGTCCGGGATTCAATTGCTGCCATAGCTTTAAAATATGGCATATTCTCTGTTCGGACTTCGATTGCATCACCCTCATCGTGGTCCACCCACGGAACGCCTGTCAAAATCCGTGACAGCGATGCAAATCAGCAAGTCTTCTTACTCCAGCTCAATATCGCCCGACCCAGTATGGATGTCCAGCAGCACGCCGCCATTTCCAACCTTGCCTTGAATGTGGTTGCGGGCAAGAGTACCCTGCGTGGTCACCTGATGGTTGTTGAGCTTGAGCGTTCCTGAAGACGTACGCGCATCAATATTGAAAGAGGCTTGCGAAGGAACTCTCAGCGTGATGTTGCCCGAGCCGGCGCCTAAACGCCAGTCGGATGTGGGCTCGCCTTCAGCATGGATATCCCCGCTCCCAGCATCGGCGCGGAGGCCGCCTTTTACGCCGCGCAGCTTGATGTTGCCCGATCCTGTCTGAGCCTTCACGCTTCCGCCCGCGCTCTGCCGAACTTCAACGTTGCCACTGCCGGTATTAGCGAACACGTCGCCGGCGATGTCGTCCGCATGAATGTTGCCGCTGCCCGTATCCGCGTACAGAATGCCTTTGATCGAATTGATCTTTAGGTCTCCCGACCCGGAGCTCACCCGCGTCTCGGCCCCCATGTGTTCCACTGTAACGTTGCCAGAGCCGGTTTTTGCAGTCATTGGCAATTGCAGCCCGCTGATGGTCTGGTTGCCAGAGCCGGTGTGGGAGGTAAGTTTCGTTTGTGCCGGGACCGTGACGTCGTAATCAATGGAGATGTTTCTAGCCAGATCGCGGTCTTCAAACCTGCCAATGCGAATGATATTGCCGGTTTGCACGATCGGTGGATTCTGTTCGATCTTATGGATTCGCTCCTCAATGTTGCCGCTGCCGAACAGCCATGAGGTACCGCTGTTGGCATGAATCCTGGCTGTAATGGCAACTGATCCGGCTCCGCCCTGATGGACGTTAATATTGCCCGACCCGGAAGTTACTTCCAGTTCAACTGTTCCATTCACCTGCAAGGAACGTTCAAAATGGCCGGTTGTGGCTGCGTTCAGTGGAAGAACCGCCAAGGCAAACACGCAAATCGCCAGTGCAAGAAATTTGACTGATTTCATCTCGCCTCCAATTCAAATCGTGGTTACTGCAGGATGACCTGTTGGCCTTCTTTCAAGCCGGAAAGTAATTCAGTCTTGGAACCGTTAGAAATTCCGACGGTCACAGCCAGTTTTTGCCGTCCATCTTTCGCGGCTGGTTCAGGTATCTCGACGGACGCTTTGCGATCTTTGTCGTAGATCAGGGCGCCTTCCGGGACCATAAGGATTCCCTTATGCTCTTCCAACAGGACCTCAGCATTGGCCGTCATTTGCGACTTCAACTCACCCTTGGAGTTATCAATGGAAACCCGCACTTCAAACGTGGTGACGTTGTCTTTTTCCACGCCCATCGGTGAAATCTTGGTCACCTTGCCGGAGAATGTGCGGTCTTTATAGGACTCAACCTTGATTCTCGCTGCCTGGCCGATGTAGACCTTGCCGATGTCGGATTCATCCACTTTGCCTTTGACATAAACCTCGCGGGTGTCGCCCAGCGTCATAACCAGCGTGGCGGAAGAGCCCAGTACCAGGATGGAACTTACGGCCGTGCCTACCTCCACGTCGCGGGAAAGCACCACCCCATCAATTGGTGAAACGATGGTTGAGTTCTGGTACTCCCGTTCTATCTGCGCCAGCAGGGCCCGTGATTGCGACACTTGGGCTTCAGCCTGCTTAAGCTTTGAGGTGGCCGTAACCACGTTTGCTTTGCCCAATTGCTGCTTGTTTATGGCTAATTCATAATTCTTTTGCGCATCGTCGAGCGCCGATTCGGAAACCACGCCTTCCTTGGCCATCCGCTGTGCACGCTCGTAAGCCCGCTTCAGCATGGGAATGTCTGGTCCTTCAGAATCCACTTTGGCGCGTTGAAGATCGGCGTCCGCGGCGCGGGCGGCAGCTTCAGACGCCTGCAAAGACGCCTTTTGCTGGTTCACCTGGGCCAGGATCTCTTCCTTGTCCAGCTCCGCCAACACCTGGTCTTTTTTAACCTTTTCGCCATAGTCGACCAACAGTTTTTGCACAATTCCGCTGGCTTTGGACTTCACCTCAACCTTGGTGATGGGCTCGATTTTACCCGTCGCCACCACGCTTTTTGCCAGGTCGCCGCGCTCCACCTTGGCCAGCTTGGACGGGTCAATTTTGGTGCTGCCGCGCGTTGCCGCTACCAATCCCACAACAATCACCACGATGATTGCAAAAGCGCTCAATATATAAATGGCCCGTTTACTCTTTTTCTTGCCGTTTGCCATAAGAGAAGCCCTCTTTTAGAAGTATGCACTGGTAAATACGCCGGGTGTCGGAAAGAAGTTCCCGAAAAGACACACTTATTCTGTAATTGCCAATAGCCTTAGACCGGAAATCGGCATAAAAGAAAGCAAAATCCCTGGTCCCATAGTCCTTGCTGTCCAAGGTCCAGCCGTAATTTCACGGCCTAAACGCCTCTGCTGATCGATTCTAAGGTTCGTCCTCTGAGTTTGCTTTGCACCCGCGCATCTTCGGATCGTTCCTTTCCTACCCTGTACAAGAACGCCGCTCTGAAACATCCTTGCTACCGTTTTCTTGACTCCCATACCGACCATACGCTGGCCCGCCCCTTTTTGCGCTTTCTGCCTGAAGGCCCTAGGCAGTATATGATTGGAGGCCATGGTCACCCTGGTCCTCCTGAGGATCATCCTGGTGGTTCTTCTGGTGGCAGCGAACGCCTTTTTCGTTGCCGCGGAATTCGCCATGGTCAGCGTTCGCGATACACGTATCCAGCAGTTGATTGACCAGCGCCGCATCGGCGCCCGCACCGTCCGTAAGATCCAGCAGCGCCTGGATGAATTCCTTCCCGCCGTGCAGTTTGGCGTCACCCTGGCCAGTCTCGGTCTGGGCTGGGTAGGTGAAGGAACTCTTGCCGCGATCATCGTTCCCTGGCTCAGCAATATTCCTTACGCCCGTGTCTATGCCCACGGACTCTCCGCTACCTTAGCTTTTTTGGCTATCACCTATTTGCTCATCATTCTGGGTGAACTTGTTCCCAAATCGCTGGCCCTGGAGCGCGCCGAACGCGTCGCTCTCGCCGTGGCCGGCCCCATGGACGTCTTCATGACTATCTCTCATCCCTTCCTGATGCTCATGAACCGCTCCGCCAACCTCGTGTTGCGGGGCTTCGGATCAAGGCTCCGCCGTGATGGCAGCGCCCACTCCGCCGACGAACTAAAGCTGATCGTGACTGCCAGCCGCCGCCTCGGACTGTTGCCTGAAGCCGAGGAAGAAATGATTCACAACGCACTCGAACTCGGTAACCTTACCGTGCGCGAAATCATGGTTCCACGGCACAGAATCTTCTCCCTCCCGGCTGACATGCCGCTCGATGAAGCCATGGCCAAGGTCGTGGAAGAGCAGCACTCCCGCGTTCCGGTTTACGATTCCGAAAAAGGCCGTGAAAACATCGTTGGCCTGCTCTATTCCAAGGACCTTTCCCGGCTCATGCAGATGCGCCTCTCGGCTGGCGACGCTTTTGCCCAGCGCTCCGGTGATATCAAGGTCCGCCATATCATGCGCGAAGTCCTCTTCGTTCCGGAAAGCAAAACCCTGGACGACCTGCTGGTCGAATTTCAGAAACGCAAACGCCACCTCGCCGTCGTGGTCGATGAATTTGGTTCCATCAGCGGCCTGGTCACTGTCGAAGACGTGTTGGAACAGATCGTTGGCGAACTGGAAGACGAATTTGACATTGCCCAGCGTCCCGACGTGGCCCTGGCCTCTGGCACCGTCGTGCTTGACGGCGGCTTCAACCTGCGCGACCTTGAAACCCAATATGACATCGCTCTGCCCCGTGAAGAAGGTTTTGAAACGCTGGCCGGCTTCGTGATGTCGCAGCTCGGCAAAATCCCCCAGGGCGGTGAACGCTTCGAATTCGACAACCGCCGTTACACCGTTCTCCAGATGGACGGCCATCGCATCCTCCGCGTAAAGATCGAAAGCCTCACCCCGCCCGCACCGCTGGAACAGGCAATTTAGTTTTTTCGCATCCCGAGCGCAGCGACGGAACCTAATCGTAGCCTCAGCCTTTCGGCCAATCAAAGAATAAACCGGCAAGGAATAAAGCGGGGCAGAAACCCGAATGCCTGAACCTGTCATCTTGAGCGGAGGCGAAATGACCGAAGGGAGTGACGCCGGAGTCGAAAGATCCCCACGTTGTGTCCCTTTACCATGCTGCTACAGGGAGTTCTCGCCAAAATCCTTCCGTTCTGAATCCACAAAACCTGCCCCGATTCGCCTTCATTCGCGGCTGGAATTACTCCTCTTTCGTTCTCCTTCGTGTTCCGTAGCCTACCCTGAGCGACCCTGAGCTTGCGAAAGGCGAGTCGAACGGGTGTCCTTTGTGGTTAAAGGTTTTGGTTTTTTCCGATCACCCGATCTTCCTCGGTGTGCCTCTGTGCCCTCTGTGGTTAAAAGTTTGGGTTTTCCAACTTGGATTCTTTGGCAATGTTCGGCGATTTTGGCAATTGTCGTTCTCCTCCGTGTTCCTCCGCTTCCTCCTTTCCTCTGTGTTTCAAAGGTTTTGGTTTTAGCTGATTGCTAACTGCTGATTGCTGAGTGCTGTTCTCAACTCAATCACCTCCAGCGGCGACTCTGCCCAGTTATGCTTCCAGCACACAATCAGATGGCATTTGTCTGGCTTGTGCCCGTGCATCAGAAAATTTCGGCTCTCGTATTCAAATTCAATCCTTATCAGCTGCCACAGGCCCGGTTCCATCTCCCGCAGCGCCTCGCAATCCGGATACCCCGGCTGTATCCTCAGCACCACAAAGCCAAGCTTCCGCGCCACCGCTCCAAACAGAAACACCACGCCCTGTTCGTTGGTCGGCGCCAGCATCAGGTGGGCATCCACCGTCGGAGGCCCATAGACCGGCTCGCCCTTCATCAGCCCGGGCAGCAAGATCGGCGTTGAAAGTCTCATCAAAGCCCCGGCCCCGCCCGGCTTGCCTTCAAGGTGTCTCTCCACAACTTCCAGTACATCCTTCGCGCTATCTTCCAAACCATTCTCGCGGGCAAACTTTGCCATGCCCGCCGGCAGCCGCGTCCAGCCTCCGCCAAAGTGCCGGGTCAGTGG
>DASYKK010000079.1:0-6075 GCA_035995565.1 Candidatus Angelobacter sp. | reverse complement strand
GCGCTTCAACGCCTGGGCAAAATATCCCGACTGGAAGCATGACAACCAGCTTCCTGACCGCGTCGCCAGGAAACTTAGGCTGCAGCAATTTACGCCCATCCTTGAGCGGCCCGGAAAGCCGCATCATGTGGTGCTGGAAGGGGGCAGCATTGACGTGAATGGCCAGGGCCTGATGCTGAGCACGGAAGAGTGCCACCTCAGCAAGATCCAGCAACGCAATCCGACGCTCTCGCAGCGCGATCTGGAGCAGGTATTCGCCGATTATCTTGGAGTTAAAAACGTAATCTGGCTGGGATGCGGCATTAAGGGCGATGACACGCATGGACACGTCGATGACATCTCGCGCTTCGTCGCCGCCGATACAGTGCTTACTGCTGTTGAGCCAAACAAGAGCGACGCGAACTACGAACCGCTTCAGGAAAACCTGCGCCGCCTGCGTGCAGCAACTGATCTTCAGGGCCGCAAGCTAAAAATCGTCGAACTGCCGCTTCCCCGCCCCGTCATCTTCCGCGGGCAGCGACTGCCAGCCAGCTATGCCAACTTTTATATCGCCAATGGGCTAGTGCTGGTACCTACGTTCAACGATCCCAATGATCGCCTCGCGTTAAACATCCTCGCTGACCTGTTTCCCGAGCGCCAGATCGTGGGAATCCACTGCGGAGACTTCATCTGGGGCCTGGGCGCGATTCATTGCATGACACAACAGCAGCCGGCATGAAAATAAGCTCTTAATCTGCCGCCGCTGCGGTTCTCGGCCTGAATTCAAACAACTCCGGATCACTCTTCTGTAAGCGCTCCAGTGTGTCTTTCCACACGGCCGGAATTGCTGGCATGGCGGCAATCTCTTTCTTGGCCGTGAGCGCATGCTCCATCTTGATGGGAATTGGCTTGAATCCAGTGGCTTGTGCCGCCATCGCTACGGAAATATTGCGCGCGCACATGCCTTCCAGCAGTAGCATGCGCGTAAGCGCCACCTGAATGTTTGGGCCTGAGGTAATCGCGCCATGATTCGGCAGGATCACGGCGGGAAATTTTGCGACGGCGTCGGCAAAAGGCCGCACGCGATCTTCGCTGGCTGCGGTACCCGTGTAATCCTCTTCCACAATGCCCACGTCGCCTGCAATGATGCAGCTTTCCTGGTCGTAAATTTCAGGCACCTTGCGGAAGGTTCCCCAACTCACCGTGGCCGGCGGATGCGTGTGGGCCAGCGCTGCGATCTGCGGGTTAAAACGGTGGATCACCGCATGCAGCGCAATCGTGTCATTCACGTATGGGTCGACGGAAGGATCATGCTCCAGAACTTTGCCGTTGAAGTCGAACACGCAAATGTCCGCCGGACGAAGCGTGCCGAAGGATGGTCCAAAGCGGTTCATGAGCATTTTGTTTTCGCCGATCGCAACACTTAGGTGCCCGGCAATTCCGGCGCTCAGGCCCGCACGATAAAGCGCCCGCGCGGCACAGCAGATATCAAACTTAACGCCTTCGATTGAACTCGACATGAAACACCTCAGCACCCAGGATTTCGCCACAACTATAAGGAAAAATCCTAGTCCCGCCCCCCGCTTTGTTCAAATCCGCTTTGTTCAAATTTAAGACGGGGGAAAAACAAAACTGCCCGCATGCGTTTGCATACGGGCAGCCGGTTAAGTAGATGAGCGTTAGTTATTTCTTCTTGCGACCCAGGAAGCCGGCAGCCAAAGAACCGAATCCCAGCAGGCCAAGGAGCGGCAGCGGAGAAGCGGTCTGGGGCAGTTTCTGGCCCGCGTCTGCAGTCTGGTCAGCCGCCGGGGCTTTATCGGCCGCAACGGCACTCTTGTCAGTAGAAGCAGCATTCTGGTCAGCGGCAACGGCGCCGCTGGCAGGGGCTGCGTTCTGGTCAGTTCCGGTGGTGGTGCTGGCCGGAGGATTCTGAGCGGTCTTGGTGCTGGTAGCTGCAGCCGCGTTCTGGTCAACCGGAGCCGTGGTTGTCGCCGGAGCAGCGCTGCTGGAAGCAGCCGCGTTCTGGTCAGTCGAGCTGGGCGTTTGCGCGGCCGGATTTACCGGAGCGCTGGCGCTTTCAGCAGCTGCGCCGGCAGGGCTGGTGCTGGTGGCGGCTGCAGGAGCATTTGCGTTGTTGGTGTCGGTTGTCGGGGCCTGAGCGCTGTTCGCTGGAATCGGCGTGCTGTTGCTGGCCGTCGTGGAGGAAGCCGCGCTCTGGTCAGTCGAGCTTGTCGCAGCTGGTGCTGTCGTTGTCGCTGGAGCCGCTGCGTTCGATGCAGACGCATCGGCTGCGGAAGTACCGGCGGCCGCGCCTGTGCTCGAAGCCTGATTGTTGGTGCAGGAATCAGAGATCATGTTGACCGAGCTGACCTGCAGGGAACCATCACTGGCGCGCGTTCCCTGAATCTGAACCTGGTGTCCATCATGGGGCTTCAGAATTGAGCTGTCGCCCTGCAGATTCACGCTCTGGCCGTTGTCAGATGCAAGCACCCAGTTCCCGCCGGACTGTTTCAGGCAGCCCCGCATCGAATTGGATTGGTCGCTCGTGCTGGTGGCCGTTGAATTCGTTTGGTCGGTCGTGGAGGGAGAGGTGGACGGACTGGTTGTCGATGGCTGCTGGCTGGGCTGCTGGTCGGGTGTCGAGCCAGCGCTGCCTGTCTGCGCAAATGCCATCCCTGTGGTCAGCATCAGCGCCAAAATAAATTTCTTGTTCATGTCGTTGCTCCTTCGTTATCTGCGCCCATCTGGGCTTGATGCGAGTATTTCCCGCCAACGTCCGCTGAGGTTAAGGACGCCGATGTTTGGTTAGAGACTAGTAAACCCTCTGGGGTTGACTGGAAATAAAACATAAGCAGAGTTGCTGCTCGTGTAAAATTTTTCTACGCACCTGCGGACCGCTTTCTATGGCAGACAAACAGAAAACCTCAGCATCCATGCCATCGGGAGAAGATGCCGCCTGGATGGAGCTGGCGCTGGACCAGGCCCAGCTTGCTGCCGCGGCCGGAGAAGTGCCTGTTGGCGCTTTAGTAATCAAGGATGGAGAAATTCTGGGCCGGGGATACAATCGCAACCTGCTGGATAACGACCCTACCGCTCACGCTGAGATCGTTGCCCTGCGCCAGGCTGCTGCCCGAATGGGAAATCATCGCCTCGTCGGCTGCACGATGGTCGCCACCATTGAGCCCTGCTCCATGTGCGCGGGCGCGCTGATTCATGCTCGCATTGCCCGTCTCGTCTATGGAGCCACCGACCCCAAGGCCGGAGCTGCCGGCTCTACGGTGCAGGTCATAAACCACCCGAGCCTGAACCACAGGATGGAAGTTACCGCGGGCGTACTAGCCGGTAAATGCTCAGAGATCCTGCAGAAATTTTTCCGGCAAAAAAGACAAGACTCCATCTGCTAACCGGGAACTCTAGAGAGAGTCAAAAATCGTATGTCCGCCAATCTACTCACGTCGCTGCCTCAAGATCTGCGTTACGGAGCGCGCATCTTGTTAAGATCGCCAGGTTTTTACCTGATTGCAATTCTCACCCTGGCGCTTGGAATCGGGGCCAACACCGCAATCTTCTCTGTAGTGAACGGAGTTCTGCTCAATCCACTGCCCTTCCATCACTCTGATCAGCTTGTATCGATGTTTCAGGAGATTCCCAATTTCAAGAACGGGTCCATATCCTATCCCAACTTTATTGACTGGCGGAGGATGAACACCACGTTTGCAGGCATGGCTGCGTACCGCTCCGTTGGGTTCAATCTTTCTGGCAATGGCGTGCCAGAACGCCTGCATGGCGAAATGATTTCCGCAGGCTTTTTTGAAATTCTTGGCGTCAATCCGCTGATGGGCCGCACCTTTGCCGCAGATGAAGATCGCCTGGGCGCGAATCCCACCGTGATGATCACTGAGGGCCTCTGGAAACGTAAGTTCGGCAGTCGTAACGACATTGTCGGGCAGCGGGTTGTCCTCGACGACGTAGGGCGAACCATCATTGGCGTGGTTCCGTCCAGCTTTCATCTCCGCATACAGAATTTCCAGCGGGGCGACCCCTTAAACGAAGTCTATGTCCCTGTGGGTGAATACAACGAACCGAAATTCTATGGAGAACGCGGCGCGGGCTGGGGACTGGACGGCATTGGCAGACTTAAGCCCGGCGTAACTCTTGAGCAGGCACGGGAAGACATGGACCGCGTGTCCCGCGACCTGGCCGCCGCTTATCCCGACATCGATTCCGACAAAAAAGCAAACATCCTTTCTTTGAAAGACGAAATGCTTGGCAACATGCGTCCGATCCTGCTTATCCTCCTGGGTGCGGTTGGGTTCGTGTTGCTGATCTCCTGCGTCAATGTTGCCAACCTTCTTCTTGCGCGATCAACAGCCCGGCAGAATGAATTTGCCATTCGCATAGCTCTTGGCGCCGGACAACAGAGGGTAATACGCCAGTTGCTCGCTGAGAGTCTCCTTCTGGCGATGATTGGCGGCGGTCTGGGCCTGGTGGTGGCTAAGTTTGGGACTTCGGCAGCCCTGGTGGCTGTGCCCGGGACGCTTCCGCGCTCTGAAGATATTGGCCTGGACCTGCGTGTGCTTCTGTTTACGCTGGTAATATCCATTCTCGCTGGGATCGTCTTTGGGCTGGCACCTGCCTGGAAGGCGGTGCGAGGCAGCGTGGGCGGAACACTGAGTGAAAGTGGGCGCGCTGTAGCAGGCGCACGTGGCAGCGCTCAGAGTATCTTTGTGGTGGGCGAGATGGCGATGGCCCTGGTGCTCCTTATCGGCGCCGGCCTGATGATCCGGACTCTTTTCCATCTATGGGGACTTGATCCAGGGTTCAATCCAAAAAACGTGATGACGTTCTCGCTTTCCGGACCTTCCTCCTATAAAAGCCAACCCCCCGATTCCATTCGGGCGGCATACCGTCAGATTCATGACAAACTCGCGTCCGCTCCCGGGATTGAAGCAGCATCTTTCAGCCTGGGCGCGCACCCCATGGGCAGTGATGATGAAGAGTTCTTCTGGTTCATGGATAAACCCATGCCAACACACCAGACCGACCTCGCCATGGCGGTGGAATACGTGGTTGAACCGGACTATCTGAGAGTAATGCATATCCCGGTGAAGCGCGGTCGCTTCTTCACCGCGTCGGACAATGAGCACGCTCCCGCCGTGGTCGTAATCGATGAAACTCTGGCAGCAAAATATTTTCCCAATCGCGATCCTGTCGGCCAATACCTCAATTTCAACGCCAACCCGGCCAATCCTGACAAGGTCCCGAATCCCCAAATCATTGGCATTGTCGGCCATGTGAATCAGTGGGGACTTGATAATGATGGACCAGGCGCGTTACACGCGCAGGTGTACCTGCCTTTAGCTCAAACTCCGGACAAAGAAATCCAGCGAAACGGGATGGCTGCCGAGGTTTTTACGCGGCAACAGGCGCACGGAAACTCAAATCTGGCGACACTACGAAGCCGCATACTGGAGTACAACTCCGAACTGGTGGTACATCATCCGGAAGACATGGAGAAGACTGTCGCCGACTCGATCTCCAACAAGCGCTTTACCATGACGCTGCTTGGCGTGTTCGCACTGCTGGCCCTGCTGCTGGCCAGCATCGGAATTTATGGCGTCCTTTCTTATATGGTAGGGCAGCGCACCAGGGAAATTGGCATACGCATGGCGCTGGGAGCTCAAAAACTGGACGTGCTGGGCATGGTTTTAAAAGATGGCGCGCACATGACGCTCGTCGGGATCAGCCTTGGCATGGTCGCCGCTCTGGGCCTGACGCGTCTGATGCGGAGCATGTTGTATGGGATTAGACCGACTGATCCGCTCACCTTCCTCTCGGTCTCGGCCCTACTCGGCGCCATCGCCATGTTCGCATGTTATGTTCCAGCCCGCCGGGCCATGAAAGTGGATCCCATGGAGGCCCTTCGGCATCAATAGCCGCACTAAGCCTCGCTCTTCCGCGCTCCTGATAAAATAATCCTGAGACCACGATTTTTTCACGGCGCGGAGAGGTGCGTGAGTGGTTGAAACGATCCGCCTCGAAAGCGGACATACCTTAACGGGTATCGGGGGTTCAAATCCCTCCCTCTCCGCCAGA
>DASYKK010000078.1:0-19626 GCA_035995565.1 Candidatus Angelobacter sp. | reverse complement strand
CGGCGGAAAAAGTCATTGCCGCATATGAAGCCGGCTGCCGGCGATTTGATTCCGCCATCGGCGGGCTGGGCGGATGTCCGTTTGCTCAGGATGAAATGATCGGCAACATTCCAACAGAGATTGCCGTGCAGGCGCTGCTGGCGCAGGGCGCGGATGTGCCGCTGAAGAAGCCGCTGGATTCGGTAATTGCGATGTCGGCGGACATTGCCAAGAAGCACACGGTGGTGATGTGAAGGGAAAAGGCCTTCTTTCTTGTGTGATCCTGATGACAGTTGTTATTGTGGATATGGCACTCTTCGGGCCGCAAATATTTACTGTCATGTTTGAGCTGCCGCATGGCTTTCATCTCGACGTGCATGGACTTCGGCTTCAAACGCCAATGTTTTATACCACCAGTACTGGCAGCGCTTATGACGAATATAGTTTCACCACCATGCCTTCACCTACGCGTCATAAGAATGCCTCGATTACAGTAGACTTCAAGAAGCAATCGCTGGGGCTCGCGTTGCAACCGTTTTCTACAGAAATGCAGCAGAAAATGGGTTGGCGCCTGGTCAAGAGGCGTGCCGTGGTGCTCGCCGGTAGAACGGGGGATTGTTTTGAATATACAGATAAACTCGGGATGGCAGACATTCAATGTTCCTTCGGAACTGATCTGCGCACCAGTTTTACGGGTAGCTCCAATTCGATCGACGATTTTTACATTTTCATGAGCAAGGCAGAAGAGCTTCCAAGGAAAAACTAGCTTGCCCTACAAAACCGTTCTCTACGCCGAAGCCAACCGTATCGCCACCATCACGCTCAATCGCCCTGACAAGCGTAACGCGATCAGCTATGAGTTCATTGACGATCTGATTGCGGCGCTGAAACAGGCAGCAGAGTCTTCCGCGCAAGTGGTGATCCTGACTGGTGCGGGTAAAGCTTTTTGTTCCGGCATGGATCTAGACAACCTGAAGCAGCTCACCGGACGGACACACGAACAGAATGTGCAGGATTCAGAAACCATGGCGTCACTGTTTCGCACGCTTTATGACTTTCCCAAGCCGACGATCGCCGCGGTGAATGGACCGGCCATCGCCGGGGGCACAGGCCTGGCGACGCTGTGCGATTTCACGCTGGCGGTTCCTGAAGCCAAGTTTGGATATACGGAAGTGCGAATCGGTTTTGTTCCAGCCATTGTTTCAAGTTTCTTGATTGCAAACATCGGAGAAAAGCGCGCGCGAGATCTGCTGCTCACCGGGCGGATTTTTGGGGCCGAGGAAGCTATGAAGCTCGGGTTGGTAAACGAAATCGTTGCGCCGGAGCAGCTGATGGTTCGAGCGCAGGAGTTGGCCGCGCAGTTGCTGGAAAACAGTCCTGCGTCGTTGCAGGCAACCAAGAAGCTGCTTTCCAGCTATACTCGCGAGCGGCTTGATCATCAGATTAAACAAGCAGTGCAGGGAAACGCCAGCATCCGCCAGACCGCGGATTTTAAAGAAGGCATCACAGCATTTCTGGAGAAGCGCAAACCAACTTGGACACGAAAGTAATGGTCGCCAAAGAAACGATCGTCGGCGAAACCAAATTGCGTGTGCGCTACGCCGAAACCGACAAGATGGGTGTGGTCTATCATTCCAACTTCGTTATATGGTTTGAGGTTGGCCGCGTGGAACTGCTACGGCAGCTCGGCTTCCAGTACAAAGAAATGGAGTCCGAAGACAATTGCCATATACCTGTGGTCGATCTGCGCGTCCGCTATAAGGCGCCGGCGCAGTATGATGATGAGATCGTGGTGCGCACGCAGATCAAGAACGTGCGGTCTTCGCTTTTGCACTTCAGCTATGAAATCTTCCGCGAGGCCGACCGCACGCTGCTGGCCACCGGCGAAACCATACACATCATTGTGGACAACAGGTTGGAGCGCACTGCGCTGCCTGAAAAATATATGCAGGTCTTCAACGGACTCAAACGGACTTCATGACCGCTCTTCAAATTAACGGCAACGATCTTTCACTCCACGACCTGCACCAGGTTGTCTATGAGCAGCGGCCCGTAGAGCTAGCCGATGACGCGCGTAAAAAAGTTGTTGCCGCGCGCGAGGTGGTGGAAAAGCTGCTGCGCGAAAATCGCGTCGCCTATGCCATCAATACCGGCGTCGGCAAATTGAGCGACGTGCACATTGAGCCGGCGCAGAACCGGCAGCTCCAGGTAAACCTGATTCGCTCACATTCAGCGGGCGTGGGCGAGCCGCTCAGTCAGGCCGAAACGCGCGCGATGATGCTGTTGCGCGCCAACTCGCTGGCCAAAGGTTTTTCCGGGGTGCGACCGGAGGTGATCGACCTCATCTGCGCCATGCTGAACAAAGGGGTGCATCCGGTTGTGCCGTCGCAGGGAAGCGTGGGAGCGAGCGGCGACCTTGCTCCGCTGGCCCACCTGGCGCTAGCGATGATCGGCGAAGGCCATGTCTGGAAAGAGAACGCCGGGCAAGAGAACGCCGGGCAAGAGAACGCCTGGAACGGGGGCGAACGCACTAACAGCGCCGACGCGTTGCAGCGAGCGCAGATCCGGCCTCTGGTTCCGGAAGCCAAAGAAGCCATTTCGCTCATTAACGGTACGCAGGCCATGCTGGCGGTGGGAACGTTAGCTCTTCTAGCGGCTGAGATTCTGGGCGCAACTGCGGACGTGCTGGGCGCGATGTCACTGGACGCTCTGCACGGGACCGACGTCGCATTTGATGCGCGCATACATGACGCGCGGCCGCATGCTGGACAGGTAGAAGTTGCGGCCAATCTGCGGCGGTTGCTGGCAGGAAGCGAAATTCGAGAGTCGCACAAAGACTGTGGACGCGTGCAGGATGCTTACTCACTTCGCTGCATTCCCCAGGTCCACGGCGCGGTGCGCGATACACTGGACTTCTGCCGGCGGACGTTTGAGATCGAGATGAACTCAGCCGTAGATAATCCCCTGGTCTTTGTGAAGAGCCACGGCGAAGGCGACATCATCTCCGGCGGGAATTTCCACGGACAGCCGCTGGCGTTCGCGCTGGATTATATGGCGATCGCTTTGAGCGCGCTCGCCGGAATTTCTGAGCGACGGATTGAGCGGCTGGTAAACCCTGCGTTGAATGAAGGACTGCCGCCATTTCTGGCGCCTGATGCCGGCATCAACTCCGGCTTCATGATGCCGCAGGTCACGGCCGCAGCCCTGGCCAGTGAAAATAAAGGCCTGGCGCATCCAGCGTCGGTGGATTCAATTACGACATCCGGCAATAAAGAAGATTACGTCTCCATGGGCATGGCTGCGGCGATCAAGTTGAAACGCGTGATTGCAAACACTACGAACGTGCTGGCGATTGAAGCCTGCGCGGCGGCGCAGGCGCTGGATTTCCTGTCGCCACTTAAGAGCAGCCAGCCATTGCAGAAAGCCCACGCGGCAATCCGCAATGTGAGTCCCAAGATCGAGCACGACCGAGTCTTCGCAGAGGATTTTGAGAAGCTGGCAGAGTTAGTACGCTCCGGCGCATTGAAGAAATAAGTTTCACCGTAGAGACGCGGAGAACAGCCTCATGTCGCATACTGCGCTTCGCCGTTCCCGAACGACCAATTCTCTTTTATAACTTCCACCAGGTTGATGAACACATCTTCTTTTCTTATGCCAGCCTCCTGGTTCAGGAGATCTGCGATGCGTCGATAAAGCGCCTTCTTGAGTTCCGTCGTGCGTCCGGCGTTCAGCGCTATCTGGATGATGACAAGATCGTCTGTGCGGGGAATGTTGAGATATTGCGCGTCATAAATAAAATCGTTTTTGGAATGCTCGGTAATGATCTGGAACCGGTCCTGAGCGGGGACGTTGACGGTTTCCACCATGGCGCGATGCACAACATCTGAGATTTTCTGTCTGTACGATTCAGGCTTACCTGCGAGCAGCGAAATTCGAACCAGCGGCATGTAGTCTCCTGTGAAAAGAGCTAATCAATGGATTCATCCGGCCAGAAAAAGATGCACATAACCACGGATTCCATCCCGTCTATTCCACAATTCCGGCGAAACGTATCCCTTTACTCCAGCGTCTAAATCTTCAAGCCGGGAACCTTTCCCGTGATTGCCAGTATTCTCCAATGGCAAGGGTCCGTACTTTGCTAGTTTCTGCCGTCAAAGGATTTTGACCATGATAGAAACGATCCTGCAGGACCTGCGTTATGAACTTCGTGCGCTGCTCAAGTCGCCGCGATTCACCTCCATCGCTCTTATCACTCTCGTGTTGGGCATTGCCGCTAACGTCGCAATCTTTACTTTCGTCGATGCAGCTTTGCTGCGTCCGCTGCCCTACCGTGATGCGTCGCGGCTGATGGAGGTTTATGACACGCGCAACATGGAGGTCTTCACGCAGTTTGAGGCTTCCTATCCCGATTTTCTCGATTGGCGAGAGCAACAGCAGGTTTTTGACGGGCTGGCCGGTTACGGACAAAATCAGGTAATGCTCCGCGGTGCAGGTGCTCCGGAACTGCTGCCCTCCGCTGTGGTCACGGACAACTTTTTCCAGACAATTGGAGTACGGCCGCTGGCAGGACGTGACTTCCGCGCCGGTGAAGACTTGGCTGCAGCTCCGCAAATGGTGATGCTCAGCTACGGTTGGTGGCAGAGGCATTTTGGCGGCAAAGATGTAATCGGGCAGACGCTTTCCATTGATGACCAGCCCAGTACCATTATTGGCGTGTTGCCGGCAGACTTTCACTTCGCGCCGGTTGGTGATCCTGATGTCTGGCTCACGCTTCACGCTAGCGGCCCATTGCTGCAGCGCAGAAACCTGCATTGGTTGAGTGTGGTTGGCCGTCTAAAACCGGGTATCTCGCGGGAAAGCGCGGGCGCGGCCATGAACCTGATTGCTGAAGGACTGGAAAAGCAGTATCCGCAATCCAATGACAAACTCAGGACAGCGATCATACCGCTCAACGAAGTAATCGTCGGCCAGATTCGCCCGATCCTGCTGGTATTGCTCGGTGCCGTAGCGCTCTTATTGCTGATTGCGTGCGCCAACGTTGCCAACCTGCTGCTGGCGCGCGCCATGGCTCGTCGAAATGAAATGGCCATTCGCACAGCGCTGGGCGCCAGCCGAACAAGACTGATCGGCCTGATGCTGACGGAAGGACTCATCCTTTCCTTTACCGGCGCGGCGGCGGGAATGGCTGTGGCGTATTGGACTATCAAGGGCTTTGTGGCCATGATTCCGGCAACTCTGCTGGACAACATGCCTTACCTCAAACACATGAGCATTGACGCGCGCGTTCTACTTTTTGCCTGTGCGCTTGCGATCATTACCGGCGTTGTGTTCGCGCTAGCGCCTGCATTCCAGGCAGCCAATACTGACGTACAAGGCGCGTTAAAAGACGGCTCTCGCAGTTCGCACTCAAGTTCATGGCGGCGCTTTGCTTCCGCGCTCGTCGTGGGCGAAGTCGCGCTGGCCATGGTGCTGCTTGCTGGCTCCGGACTGCTAGTCAAAAGCCTTTATCGATTGCTCAACGTTAATCCAGGTTTTGATCAGCACAACCTGCTCGGCATGAGCGTTGGACTTTCGCAATCGCTCTTTCCCAAAGATCCCGATCAGTTGCAGGCCATGCAAACTCTGCTGGACAAAATACGCGCTCTGCCGGGAGTAAAATCGGCTGGCACCAGCAGCGTGTTGCCGGTATCGAATGGTGGCAACACCAGCAACCTTCGCGTGGTAGGCGTGCCTTACGCAGCGCCGCAGGGACGCGAAGCCAACAGCCGGTCGGTCAATCGAACATATTTCCAAGCGCTGGGAGCGGAACTGGTGCAGGGAAGCTGGTTTACTGAAGCCGACAACCCTACGGGCCCGCAGCGCGTGATCGTGAACAAGACGCTGGCGGATCAGTTCATGCCGGGACTTGATCCGTTGAAGCAGCAGATCTGGTTTACCTATTCAGACAAAGAAAAGCCACGGCAAGTCATCGGCGTGGTGCGCGACATCAAGGAAGGGCCAGTCGATACTCCGGCGCGTCCGGCAATTTATACGCCGATGGAAGCAAATGGACGTTTGTTCTTTGGGCTGCTGATTCGCACCCAGCAAAAGCCAGACGCCCTGACCGCCGAAATCCAGAACGCCATTCGCCAGTTTGATCCTGACGCCATCATGTTCAACGTCCAGACCATGGAGAACCGCATTCAGCGCTCGCCTGCGGCATTTCTCCATCGATATCCGGCGGTTCTGGCCGGCATGTTTGCCGGTCTTGCGCTGCTGCTGGGGACGATCGGGCTTTACGGGCTAGTCGCATATTCCGTAAGCCAGCGCACGCAGGAAATCGGCATTCGTATGGCGCTTGGAGCGCAGCGCGGAAACGTTCTCAATATGGTGCTGGGGCAAGGCGTTCGCTTGATCGTTCCCGGCGTAGTGGCCGGCATCGTTGCGGCCATACTGGTGTCTTATCTCATGCGCAGTATGCTGTTTGGTATCCACTCATGGGACCCGGCGATTTTTGTCACGGTAACGGCCATTCTTGCGATTGTTACACTGGCGGCAAGTTACGTGCCCGCTAGAGCAGCGACAAAGGTGGATCCGATGGTGGCATTGAGGTACGAATGAGCCTGAACAAATAAAACACCGTCCCCAAGTGCCTTTCCGAACCGGCGATACTCGTGTCCGCTACCGCCCTGCTGCGTACAATTTATCTCTTGAGATTCCGAAAGGATTTCACTCGGCTGCTTTTCGCTCTCAGGTTTTGGCTGTTCTCCGCGGCTCCGTGCCTCCGTGGTGAGATTTTAACTAACTTCCCGCCAGCCCCAATTCCCCCGCAATTCCTCTCATCGCCTCAATGCAGAACGCAATATGCTCTTCCAGATCGACGCCGAGATCGGCAGCGCCGTTGATGATGTCATCGCGATTCACGCTGCGGGCAAAGGCTTTGTCCTTCATCTTTTTGCGGACGGACTTTGCTTCCACCTCAGCCAATGACTTATTCGGCTTGACCAGCGCTGAAGCGGTGATAAAGCCGGAAACCTCGTCGCAGGCATAGAGTGTCTTCTCCATTTTGCTTTCGCGCTTCACGCCGCTGTAGTCGGCATGGGACAGGATGGCGCGGCGCACGTCTTCCGGATAGCCGCGCGCTTCCAGAATTTTGTTCCCAACGAACGGGTGCTCGGCCGGCGTGGGATATTTTTCATAATCAAAGTCATGCAGCAGGCCGGTGATGCCCCACTTGTTTTCGTCCGCGCCGAACTTGCGGGCATAGGCGCGCATGCAGGCTTCCACGGCCAGCATGTGCTTGCGCAGGCTTTCTGACTTGGTGTATTCGCAAAGCAGGCTCCAGGCCTGGTTCCGGTCCATTGGCATTCTCCAATAATCCTTGTGTTTTATACCTGTTTTCCCTATTTATTCACCTATTTTTTACCATTACTTCAGGTTTTTACCTAAATTTCTTATTGACAATTGTGAGTTGATGCTTGAGACTACGTGAGTTGAGGGTTCCCCTCGCAGTAAAGGTTTTTGGAGCATGCCCGCTCTGGCACTCCGAAACATCCATGGCTACAGCACTGGCGCCGGTTGATTCCCGGGAAGTTGTACGTTGCGACCATTGTCATTTAGTCCAATTCAGGACCAACAACAATCTTTGCAGAAAATGCCGTACCTCGCTGGATGAGGATGAACCCGAGCCGATCCTAGAAGTCCAGGCGCCGGTCGAACCGCCGTCGAACGGACGTCATTCCCATCTTCAGGTAGCGTCATCCATCCGTATGCTAAGGCAAAAGTCCGGCCTGAGCCAACGGCAGCTTGCGTTGCGCATGCAGGTGCCGCGCACTTACGTGTCGAAAATAGAGAATGAAAAAGCCATGCCAACACTTTCTTCGTTGCAGCGCCTGGCTACGGCTTTGGAAGTTTCCATGGCCGATTTGCTGAAAGGTTCCAGCCGATCGCTCGAAGATGACATCGCCGACCTGATGCATGATGAGTTTATTGCTGAGATCGTGCAGTGCCTGGACAAGCTGGATTCAATGCAGCGCTCCAGCCTGTTGGCCCAGATGCGCGATTTGAGCATCCGACCGCGACGCAGTGCATAACCGCATTCTCCTGAATAGCTGAGGCTCAGCCGGGGACCAGGTTCTCCGGCTGATTTTTGGAATCAGCATTCAGCAGTTAACACTTAGCCTTTGGCCGACTTCGCATCAGTCGGCTTTAGCTGAGCTAATTGCCAAGTGCTAAGTGCTGCGTAGCCAACTCCCTCCAGCTTCTCACACTCCAACAGAAGGTAGTGTGGGAGGTCCTTTGATCACGATTCTGATCGTTATTCTTGTTTTGATGTTGATTGGTGCGCTGCCATCATGGCCGCACAGCCGCAGCTGGGGCTATCGACCGGTAGGCGGGCTGGGGCTAATTCTGATCATCATCCTGATTCTGTACATGCTGGGATATGTATGAAAGAGACGTACCATGAACGTAGAAGGACGCGTATGAAATTGATGATTGCAGCTGCACTGGCTGTTCCTCTTCTGCTGGTCTCCGCCTGCAACCAGCAGGACACGGAAAAAACCAAGCAGGAAGCTGCCAAAGCCACAGAGCAGATCAAAGAAGGCAGCAAAGTGGCGGCCGTGGAGTTGAAGAAAGATGCCAAGGAAGCTGCGAAGCAAACCAAGGCCATTGCGGAAGGCGTGAAGCAGGGCCTGTCCACGCCGGATAAGCCGGTAAACATCAATGCTGCTTCCAAGACCAAGCTGCAGACTCTTTCCGGAATCGACGAAGAAACCGCAGCCCGGATTATTAAGGGCCGTCCGTATCACACGACGGACGAAGTAGGAACAAAAGGCGTGGTTTCACCCGAGCAGTTCAAAGCCATCAAGGACAAGATTGTCGTGCGCTAGTCTGGAGCCATCCGAACTTCACTCGTGGGCTCCGTCTGCAGCGCTCCGTATAAACCTGTTGCCGCGCACTTTCATGAAGTGGCCGTAATCTCTGCGACCTCGCGCGAAGCCGCGCGATCAATTGCGGGAGATTCCTGGCATGCGGGTACGCTGGGCAAGCGGGCAGGAGCCTGGGGCGTAACCATCTGCTTCCAGTGCAAAGATGCCCTGGCAATTTACCGTGAGTTCATAGCGCGCGGGGTGGAGGCAAAAAGGCCGTTCGTCGGGAATGGCTTGTGGGTCACGTCAGTGCAAGACCCCGATGGTTACAGACTCGAATTTGCGAGCCCAACGGACGTCCCGGAAGAAACGGTGTTTTCCGACGTGCGGGGCTGAATCATAAGAGCACGAATAAGGTGCGGAAACGGAAAGGAGCGCGTTAATGGGCCAGGTGTAAGGTGTTCAGGGTTTTTTACGTAGCCGTGGTTTCTGTTCAAGAAGGCGCGCTGTTTCTGTGGTTTTCCCTCATAGAAATGAGCTGATGCGAGGAGCAAACCGTTGCGAATTCTGCAAGGTAACGTTATGCAAGTAACGTTACTGAGCTAGTGGATAGTAGGCAGGGTTCTAAGGTCTTTGAGTGATTCGCGGTTGCGTCCACTCCTAGAACAATGGTGAAGCTATGAACAGAGTCGTAAACAAATTCGTCCTCGCCCATGATCGGTATTTGGAACTCGACCGCATTCGCACAGAATGCACCAGCCCCGCACAGCGCGAGTCAGTACACATTGCGTTGATGACGGCATATCTGGAAGTTCAGCACCACGCAAAGCAGATCGCCGGCCTGCAATTTGCCGACGGTATGGACTTTGCCGAAGTGAACTAAAAGTCACCCGCCAGCCACCCCTCGCCTCGCGATTTGCGTCTAATTAACCACGCCACTGCTGTACTATGTACACGTGCGGCCGGAATTTTGAAGGTCCGGCAGCAGAGTCGAATCTCCCTGGGAGGTGGCTCCTCCATGCCACTGGCTCGAATCTTTACGCGCAATCCGGAACGGACAACGGACCTTTCCAGTCAATTGAAACAGCAAGGCTACAGCGTGGAAGTAACACGCCCGGACCAGGCAAACCTGGCGCCAGCCGATCTGGAGATTGAGTTTGAGATTTGTGAACGGTCGGACGTGCTGGATCGCGCCGCTGATCTGGCCAGCGAACTTGGAGCCGACGTAGCCGTTGCTCCTGGTGTTTTGCAGATGGCGGCCAAGCCTGTGGCCGAACCTATTCTGGCTGCGCCGGTCGTCTCAGAACCGATCGTTTCCCAGAAAGTCGTTGCCCAGACGGAGACGGAAAAGGTGCTGCACCTGGAATCCAATGTGACGGTCGAGCATGATCCGGAGCGCGAGTTTGAAGCCGCTTTTGCGCCCGTCATTCAAATTCCCGTACCCGCGGTGGAAATGCCCGCACCGGCGATGCAAGCCAGTCAGGAAGTCATCGATGTACCTGTAATGGAACAGGAGCAGATGCCGCCGGTGGCTTTCCTGGAAGAATCTCCCGCTGTGGAACCAGTAGCAGCCGCGCCGATGGCGGAACATTATCGTGAAGCGTCGGCAACTCCGTCGGCAGAACGCTATTCCGAAGTTCCAGTGGCTTTTTCTGAGCCTGTGCGGCCCGCCGATCCAATGCCCTATCTGGCGCAATTGACGCCATTCAGCGGCCGTGCCAGCCGGACGCCCGAGCTGAATATGGAAGAAAGACAAAGCCCCGTCCCGTCGGTGCGTCCACAAGATCCTGCAGAAGTGCAAGTTCCTGGCAAACAGCTCCGCAGCAAGAAAGTTTTGCAGGATGGGGCGAGAGTGGCAGCACACACATGGGCTGGCGCATTGGCGCTGGCTGCTTCCACCAAAGCTTCTGTCCGCGATCATTTTGAGGAATACAGAAAGCGGGCGCAGGTGCGTTCCGCTGAAGCCAGGGCTGAGCATGCCGCACGGCTGCTTGATCTGGAACAACGTCGTGCGGAAGCGCATCAGCGTGCGGCGGAACTGGAAATTGCCCGGGAACAAGCCGCAGCGAAGCTGATGGAACTGGTCCGCCAGCGCGAGCCCGGTGTGCCGCCGGAACGCCTGCGTGAGCGGATGGCCTTTGAGCCAAGCGCACCGGTGCAGGGGCCGCCATCCCAGAGTTTTTACATACCGCCACCGGCGCGGGACCGCGAGCGTGAAGTGCCGCTGGTTGCGGCGTCGAAGAGAGAACCGGCTGCAAAATCAAAGCGCGCTGCCATGACGGCTACGCCGATCGAGCTGTGGCGCGGCATCAATCCGCCATTGCGCGCCGTATTGACCGGCGCTGCCGCGGTGACCGCTCTGTTTATCATGGGGATCGCTCTGGGAGTGTTTCATTCAAATCCGCCACTGGCCAGCACCGCAAGCCATTCTTCCAATGGTGTCACAGTGCAAACTGGCGGTGTGACCGTACCTGCTGCTCCTGTGAAAGGGCAGGCACCGCAGACCGTTGCAACAACGCAGGCCAAGCCGCAGCCCGGTCAGACAGCGTCATCCGCGGAAACGCAATCTGCAGGAACCGTGGCAAAGCCATCGCCTCGCGTGCGGCAAACACGGCTGGTTGCAGAACAATCCGAAAAGCAGATTGGCGACGACGTAGTAATACGCCACTACTCTCGTCCTCTGCCCACGCAGAAACCTAAACAGACTGGCCAACAGGCGGGATTAAAGCATTTTTCTGATTTAGAGAATTAGTCAGGAAACTGAACAGGAAAATGGCCGGTGCTTGAGCGCCGGCTTTTCTTTTGGCCGGCGACTGCTAGCGCGAGGGCCGTCGCGGCACCAATTTGATGTTGACCCACTCATGCAGCGATGTCAGCGGAAAATCCAGCCGCTCGATAGTATCGGCAAATCCGGCTCGCTGTACCCTGAGCAAATGGAGCTGGCGCGACAGATGCGGAATCACATATCTGCCATACGACATTGGAGCCAGTTCTTTGCCATCGAGAAAGATGGTCACGTCAGGCGGGCTGCAAACTATTACGGTTTCCACGCCCATAAAATACCAGCCACCAAAGCCGCCAGCCACAATCAAAAGCAGCAGAACCAGAACGATCGCGCGAAATGCGCCTCCTCTTGGTGGCGCAGGTTGATATTCGCTGGGTGCGGCGTAAACCGGAGCAGCAACTTGCGGCGCCGGTTGCGCAGGATAATGATCAGTCGAAGGTTCGGCCGCTGCGGCGGCTGATGTTTCGACAAGAACGGGCGTGGGCGCACCGACCGTGGATTCCGGCGCGATTGGAGCAATTTGGGGCTGCGAAATTACTGGCGAGACACCGGCAGTCTTACCGCTGCTCAATGGAGCGGCTTCCATTGCTGGAGCTGATTCGGGAATGTTTGCAGAACCACTGGCAGCCGCCGGCTGTCCGCAATTGGTACAAAACCCGGTTCCGGGCTCAAGCTTGGTTCCACACGAGATACAAGGAGCGACGGCCGAAGCTTTCGTGACAGTCTCGGCCTCGAGCGGAGCAGCTGCGGCTCCCTGTGATATAGAACCGCCATCACCAACAGGCGCGGATTGCGTTGCCAGCCGTTGGCCACACTCGGTGCAGAAAGCAGAATCTGGATCACCTTGTGCGCCGCAGGATGAACAAACCGGCCGCGTTACCGTAACCGCGGCGGAAAGCTGTGCCGCAGCGGGCATCGGTTTGCCGCATGACGTACAGAAACTTGCAGATTCCTCTACCTTATTGCCGCACGTACAAAGCGCCATTCACTTGCTCCAGATATTCGCAATGCCCGACTCCGAGGCCGACTTCACCAGCCGCGCGAAGCTTATTTGCCTGCCGCGAGTTTCTCCACCAGCTGTGAGTAGTCAGTCTTCTCGATCCCATAAACCTGCTTGTTGAACTCGTCCACCTTCTGCGAGTAATTCATGGAGCAGAATTTCGGTCCGCACATGGAGCAGAATTTGGCTTCTTTGTAGTAATCGTCAGCCAAGGTCTCATCATGCATAGAGCGGGCGGTCTCCGGATCAAGCGAGAGGGCGAACTGTTTGTCCCAATCGAATGTGTAACGAGCGTAGCTCAGCGCGTTGTCGCGGTCCTGCGCGCCGGGACGGTGGCGAGCAATATCAGCTGCGTGCGCCGCGATCTTGTAAGCGATAATTCCGTCCTTCACATCTTTTTCGTTGGGCAGGCCAAGATGCTCTTTCGGGGTGACGTAGCACAGCATGGAAGCACCGTGCCAGCCGATCATCGCCGCGCCGATTGCCGAAGTAATGTGGTCGTAGCCCGGAGCAATGTCGGTGACCAGCGGGCCCAGCGTATAGAACGGAGCGCCATGGCACCATTCCACCTCCTTCTCGACCTGTTCTTTGATCTTGTCCAGCGGAACATGTCCCGGGCCTTCAATCATCACTTGCACGTCGTGCTCCCAGGCTTTACTGGTGAGTTCGCCGAGCGTGCGTAGCTCAGAGAATTGGGCTTCATCGCTGGCGTCGGCAATGCAGCCCGGCCGCAGCCCATCACCGAGAGAGTACGAAACGTCGTACTTCTTCATGATTTTGGTGATGTCGTCAAAGCATTCGTAGAGAAAATTCTGTTTGTGGTGATGGGCCATCCACTGCGCCAGAATCGCGCCGCCACGGCTAACGATGCCGGTGATGCGTTTGGAAATCAGCGGCAGATACTGCACCAGCACGCCGGCATGGATCGTCATGTAATCCACGCCCTGCTGCGCCTGCTCTTCAATCACCTCCAGCATCAGACTGGCGTTCAGATCTTCAATGCGCTTTACCCGCGAGACGGCTTCGTAAATCGGCACGGTACCAATTGGAACGGGTGAATGCCGCAGGATGGCTTCGCGGATTTCATGGATCCCACCGCCGGTGGAAAGATCCATCACCGTATCGGCGCCAAAATGGACAGCCGTATGCAGTTTCTTCAACTCTTCATCCACATTAGAAGTAATGGCGGAATTGCCGATATTGGCATTGATCTTGCACAGCGATTCCACGCCAATTGCCATTGGCTCAAGCTCAGGATGATTGATATTCGCCGGGATAATCATCCGGCCCACAGCCACTTCGTCCCGAATCAGCTCCGGTCGCACCTTTTCCCGCTCGGCAACGTACAGCATCTCTTCTGTAATCAGCCCTTTGCGGGCAAAATGCATCTGGGAAACGTTGCTGTCGCCGGTGCGGGCTGCGTGTTCGCGGCGGCGGACGATCCACTCTTCACGGGGCTTAAGTTGGGGCTTGGCGTGGGTCTGCGGGGTGCTGTGTGTTGTGCTCATGATTCACCTTATGCTGGAAACCCCTTATTATACCGCCATAAGAGCGCGTGACTTTCGTCACGCTGCTTCATTAAGACGCTTGACCACCGCCCAAAGCGGGGATACCCTTTGAGCAGTCATGTCGCAAACAAGCAATAAATACGTCAAGTTTGGGGCCGCGATCACGGTGATCGTGCTGACTCTGGCTTATCTGGCTTATCTGGGAGCGCAGGAAAGCAAGAGCTATTACGTCACCATTAAAGAGCTCCACGCCATGGGTGACGATGTTTACAAAAAGAACCTGCGGGTGGCTGGGAATGTACTGCCGGGATCGATCAAGATGAACGGCCCACATGCGGATTTCCAGTTGGTGGAAAATGGCGAGACCTTGCGCGTGGTCTATAAAGGCTCTGAGCCGCCGCCGGACACGTTCAAAGACAATGCCCAGGCCCTGGCCATGGGCATTTATAAGCATGATGGCGTTTTTTACGCCAATGAGCTGCAGGCAAAATGCGCGTCGAAGTATGCGCCGCAGCAGCAACAACCGGGCGCCGCGCCGGCCGCACAGCCGCCGTCGAAAGGATACTGAGGTCCGCCGCTGACGATCCCCGACGCCCCTCCTGTCCGCACTCAAAACGTCTCCAAGATTTATGGCCGCACCGCTGCGGTAAGAAAAGTCTCTCTGGCATTGCAGCCAGGCCGGTTTTACGTCCTGCGCGGAGAGAATGGCGCCGGCAAGTCCACGCTGCTGCGCATGATCGCCGGGCTCAATGAGCCGACCGAAGGCAGCATCCTGATTTACGGCATTCCCAACAAGCAGGCGCTCAATCGCATGGGATACATGGCCCACGCGCCGCTGCTTTATGACGAACTTTCCGGCATGGAGAACCTGCGCTTCTTCGCCCAGCTTTACGGCGTCAATTCTGACGAACCACTGGCTCAGGCCATGCTGCGCGTTGGACTCGATCCCAAGCTGGGACGGCGGGTGGATCAATATTCTCAGGGGATGCGCCAGCGGCTTTCATTGGCGCGAGCAATTTTTCATCAGCCGCGCTTGCTGTTGCTGGACGAACCTTTCTCCAACGTCGATCCTGATTCCGCGCTGCAGATTGCCAAGCTCCTGGCAGACATGCGCTCCAGCGGCACCACCATTTTGCTCGTCACGCATCAGATCGGGCTCCTGGCCAACCTGGCGGACGAATATCTCATGCTTTCACACGGGCAGCTGGTTGATCGCGGGGCCATGGTTCAAGACACCATGAAGCAAGATCCCACGACCAAAGGAACGGCCTGAGCATGTCCATCGCCAGGCTTACATGGATTAACGTCAGCAAGGACCTGCGCCTGGAATGGCGCTCGCGTGATGTTTTTAACTCCATGATGTTTTTTGCGTTAGTCGTGGTGGTGGTCTTTAGCTTTGCTTTTGAGCGCGAAGATTCCCGACCGGTGATGGGCGGGCTGATCTGGATTGCGTTTTTGTTTTCGACCACTATGGCGCTCAACCAGAGCTGGGCGCGCGAGCTGCGCAACGGTGTGCTGGATGCCTATCGAGTCTCTCCGGCGCCCGCCGAGGCCTTATTTCTGGGTAAGTGCCTGGGTAACTTTATCTTGATCATATTGCTGGAATGTCTGATGGCCCCGTTATTCGTGGTCTTCTACAATCTAAGTTCAGTGGGACCACTCTGGCAGTTGCTGCTGGTCGCCGTCCTGGGGACATGGGCCCTGGTGGTGAATGGAACTTTCTTTGCCGCCATGTCCATCCGCACGCGGAACCGTGAACTCATGCTGCCGCTGCTTTTGCTGCCGATTTCGCTTCCGGCAGTGATCAGCATGGTAACGGGAACTACTCAGGTACTCAGCGGCGAGGGATCGCCCGCGGTACAGTTGAAATTTCTGGCAGGATTCTGCGTGATCTTTACCACAGCATGTTTCCTGCTGTTTGATACGGTGTTGAACGCAGAATGAAAACCAAACTATTTTTCGCTTTCGCCGCATTTTGTTGCGTCTTCCTGGCTTACGGAACCTATCAGGGCCTGGTCGTTGCGCCCACGGAAGAAACCATGGGCGACGTGCAGCGGATTTTTTACGTCCACGTGCCCGCGGCCACGGTCGCCTTTACGCTGTTTTTTGTGAATTTTCTCGCGTCCATCTTTTACCTGTGGAAGCGCAGCCCGCGCGCGGACGCACTGGCCGCGACTACCGCTGAAGTCGGCGTGGTCTTCTGCTCCGTGGTGCTGATTACCGGGCCTATCTGGGCGCGTTATGCCTGGGGAGTCTGGTGGTCGCCATGGGACATGCGCCTGAACACGACGCTGATGCTGTGGCTGCTGTATGTCAGTTATTTAATGATGCGCCGCTCTTCGACGGCGGGATCCACGTCGGTCTTGGCGGCAGCGCTGGCAGTGTTTTCTTTTCTCGATGTGCCCATCGTTTACATGGCCAATCGCTGGTTCCGCACGCACCATCCTGCGCCCATGCTGGGCACACCCAATATTGATCACCGCATGGAACACATTATGTTTGTCAACATGCTGGCTTTCCTCTGCTTCAGCGGGCTGATTTGCTGGTTCCGCTATGAGATGGAGCGGACAGCCCAAAAAATCGACTCGGCGCATATTCAACGGGCCGCCGGCGGCGCAGCCGGCATGATGCTGATCCCTGCCATGTTCTTTATGGCCCCTGGCCACGTCGCGCCGATTTCTTATCTCTGGGGCGGCTACCTGGCAGCGTGGGGCATTTACGTCGGCTATCTGCTATTTCTGATGAGCAAACTGGCGAGGCTGAAGAAGGAAGCGGCGGAGTTGGACGCGTAGGCACCCTAAAAAATACAGTTGACTCCCATATCCTAATACTGGGATACTTCTTATGGCACGGAAAAGTAAGATGCCCGGAGAGAAACCACTCTACTGGGTTGGCTCATCCAAGGCGGACTTGCTTGATTTTCCGGAACCCGCAAAAGACGGCATCGGGATCGCGCTTAGTGTGGCCCAGTTTGGCGGGAAGCATCCACACGCAAAACCGTGGAAGGGCGAAGGATCAGGAGTTCTCGAGGTTGTCGAAGACTTCCGCGGCGACACCTTTCGAGCTGTTTGTACTGTTCGCTTCGAACGGGCCGTGTATGTATTGCACGCTTTTCAGAAAAAATCACGACGTGGGTCTAAGACAGCCAACTTAGATATTACATTGATCGGAAAACGGCTCAGAGCAGCGCAGGAAGACTATGAAACACGTTTCGGCGAAAAGAAATAAAACCTCAATAACTCCAAGCGCGGGGAATGTCTTTGCTGACTTGCAATTGCCCGACGCTGAGGAGAAGCAAACGAAAGTCCGCCTCGCTGTTGCCATCAATCAAATCATTGAGAGCGCGAGGCTTTCACAAGCAGCGGCTTCAGAGGCACTGAAAATAAATCAGCCGAAGATTTCCGCGCTGGCTAATTACCGTCTGGAAGGATTTTCGATGGAGCGCCTGATGAACTTTCTCAATGCGCTTGGCCGGGACGTGGAAATCGTAATCCGCAAAGCTCCAGGAAAGCGGACAGCTAAAATCCGGGTTACCGCGGCATAAGTTGCTGGCCGACACCCACAGGCCTTTCAGCCACGCTTTTCCGGCGGCGGCACATAACTGCCTTTGCGGCGCATCTCCGCAATCCACTCCTTGTACGGATAATCAGACGCCAGAAGCCGTCCAACCTCTTTTTCTATGTCATATTCCACGCGGCGGATTGCCGGCTTGCCTTCGTCGATCAACAGATAAGAAGCCCGCGGATCGCCATCATACGGCGAGCCCACGCTACCCGTATTGCAGACCGTCATCTGCCCGACTTTGCGAATAAACGGACGGTGAATATGGCAATAGACAACAATCGATACGTTCAGTGGTTCATAGGTCTTTAAGATCTCAGCGTCATCCGCCGTATCCATAGGTGCGCGCCACAGATTGCCGGGACTGGCATGCATCAGCGCCATGCATTCATGGCGAAGTTCGGTTGGCAGGGCGCGCAGCCATGCCAACCGCGAAGCACCGATCATCGCGCTCGTCGCAGGAGCGCACGATTCAAAGAAGACTTTGAACAGCGACTTCAGTTTGGGCACGGCTGCTTCCAGCGCCGGCCGGGCTGAGGTGTCCCACAACATTTCGTCGGTATTGCCCAGCACTCCCTTCCAGCCTTCCTGGATAATACAGTCGATGACCTCAGCCGGCTGCGCTCCGCCGAACGCTACGTCGCCGCCCTGATAAACCACGTCCGGTTTTTGCGGGCGCAAATCGGCCAGCACAGCGTCGAGCGCCGTCAGGTTGCCGTGGATGTCTGAGATGATGGCGATACGCATGCGCTGCTAATTACCTCCCAGTGAATAAAAAGATAAACTAAATGTATGCCTGAAGTCGCGACCAACTCGCTTGCTAAAGCGTCATCCTCTTACCTCCGCTCTGCCATGCACCAGCCCATCCACTGGCATGAATGGGGCACGGAGGCATTTGAAACCGCGACGCGCGAGAACAAGCCTATTCTCCTCGACATAGGCGCGGTGTGGTGCCACTGGTGCCACGTGATGGACAGGGAATCCTATGAGAGCCCGGAGGTTGCCGCCATCGTGAATGAACATTTCATCGCAATCAAGGTTGATCGCGATGAGCGTCCTGACGTGGATAGCCGCTACCAGACCGCGGTGCAGGCTATCAGCGGACAAGGTGGCTGGCCGTTGACGGCGTTCCTGACGCCAGAGGGCAAACCGTTTTATGCCGGCACATATTTTCCGCCGCAGGATTACCAGGGGCGTCCCAGCTTCAGCCGTGTGCTGCTTACGCTGGCGCAGGCGTATCGCGAAAAACACAGTGATGTGCTGGAGTCAGCGGAGAGCGTGATGTCTGCCATCAGCCAGGCCGAGGGCTTTGCCGGAAAATCCGGATCGCTCAAGCCTGAGCTAATTGACAGCATGGTGGAATCGGCCGTGAAATTGTTTGATCCGCAGCATGGCGGCTTCGGTTCCTCGCCTAAATTTCCTCATCCCAGTGGCATGGACCTGCTGATGCAGCGCGCCGCCCAAACCGGCAACGCGGAATTGCTCAACGTGATTACTATTTCGCTGGATAAGATGGCGCGCGGCGGCGTTTACGATCAGTTGGCCGGCGGCTTCCATCGCTATTCCGTGGACGAGCACTGGATCGTTCCGCATTTCGAAAAGATGTCGTACGACAATTCTGAGCTGCTGAAGAATTACGTTCATGGATACCAGCTCACGGGAAACGAGTTCTTTGCTTTTATAGCCAAAGACATTGTCCGCTGGATGGATGAAGTGCTCTCTGATCGGGAGCACGGTGGTTTTTACGCTTCACAGGATGCCGATATTTCGCTGGATGACGATGGCGATTACTTCACCTGGACGCTGGACGAAGCCGAAGGCGTGCTGAGCACCGAAGAGTTGCAAGTGGCCATGCTACATTACGACATTGGCGAAGTGGGAGAGATGCATCACAATCCCGCCAAGAACGTGCTCTACCTGCGCGCCAGTATTGAAGAAGTGGCA
>DASYKK010000077.1:0-30135 GCA_035995565.1 Candidatus Angelobacter sp. | reverse complement strand
AGAACACCATTACGCAGAGGTGGCCGAGATTAAAAGCAGCCCCGATTTTGAGATGGAAACAGACGACACCGAAGGCAGCCAGTCCACGCCAGGCGTCGACCATGGAATAGCGGGTGTCCCAAGGCTCAGACTTATGCGTTGTAGCGATAACGGCGAATGGAGAGGGCATTTTGACTGGCCGACATTCTATCAAGCCGTCCTCGCGATCCGGCTGGAATGCTTCTTTGCACATCTCTCAAAATCCTTTAGTGAATTTTTATTTTTCTTATAGATCAAGCCATAGCAACGGCGTTATCATCTGAGGTAACGATCTGCGCGATCGGGGTGAGGTAAACCATGGCGCAGTGCAACTCTTCATTTCTGACCTCCGTTCCCGTGATTTTGTATTACGGCGCTACAGGTCTGTCCCCGGCTATCGCAGCAGCATTCAGCTACCCCCAAATTGAAACTGAAGGGCGACCGCGATGATCACCGAGATGCGGAAGACCGGAGTCGACCTGGTCGGCGACATGCCTTGGGGGACACACTTTTGTCTCTTTTATGAAACGAAAGCGGACCTTCTTGAAATATCGGTATCCTACTGCAAAGCTGGATTGGAGAGCCATGAGTTCTGCCTGTGGGTGGTTGCTGACCCGATTGCTGTGGAAGATGCACGGCATGCATTGCAACGAGCCGTACCTGACCTGGATCAATACTTTGCGGACAATAGCATAGAGATTATCAGGGCTTGCGACTGGTATTTGCAGGACAGTACCTTTGATCTCAACCGGGTCATTGCCGGTTGGAATGAGAAACTCGCGAGCGCATCGGCCAGAGGCTTCGCGGGCGTACGAGTTACCGGCGATACTGCGTGGCTGGAGAAGAAAAATTGGAAGGACTTCTGTGAATACGAAGAGTCACTCAACCATGCGGTTGCCAATCAGCGCCTCTCCGTTCTATGCACGTACCCGCTCGCCATATGCGGAGCGAATGAAATTCTGGATGTGGTGCGAACACATCAGTTCGCGGTAACAAAGCGACGCGGGGCTTGGGATGTCATCGAAACTGCAGGGCACAAACAAGCTAAGGCTGAAATTAAGCGCCTGAATGAGGAACTTGAGCAACGCGTCGTAGAACGGACCTGCCAGTTGACAGCCGTCAATGGCGAGCTGACAAAGGAAGTCGTACAACGCCAGCACGCCGAGGACGCCCTCTTGCGGAGTGAGGCTTATTTGGCGGAAGCACAAAGAGTGAGCCACACCGGCAGTTTCGGCTGGAGCGTTTCCACTGGGCATATCGTCTGGTCAGACGAGACATTGCGAATTTTTGAATACGATCCAGCCCAAAAGCCTACAGTCGAACTCGTACTGGAAAGAACACACCCGCAAGACAGAACCCTCGTTCAGGAAATGCTCGATCAGGCAGCAGGGGACAAGAAACCTTTTGATTTTGAACATAGGCTGCTGATGCCGGATGGCTCAGTGAAGTGCATTCGAGTTGTGGGCCATCCCTCAACAAACGACGAATCGGGCAACTTTGAATTCGTAGGGGCGGTTACAGATATTACCGCGCGCAAACGAGGTGAGGCGTTGCGTGACGGAGAGAGCCGCATTTTGGAAATGATAGCGCGCGACGCTCCAGCGGAGGAAATACTGGAGCACCTGGTGCGCATCTTGGAAGCCCAGTTTGCCGGCCTGCTTTGCTCTGTCCTGCTTTTGGATGAGGATGAGCAGCACGCGCGTCACGGCGCCGCCCCCAGCCTTCCCGAGCCTTACAACAAGGCCATCGACGGCCTTTGCATTGGACCGAAGGCAGGATCATGCGGCACGGCCATGTACCGCAGAGAACCTGTTGTCGTTACCGACATTCTCCAGGATCCGCTCTGGGAAGACTACCGGGCCCTGGTCGAACCGTATGGGTTCCGCGCCTGCTGGTCCACCCCCATACTTGCGCACTCGGGCAAGCCGCTGGGCTCGTTTGCCATGTATTACCGCGAACCGCGCAGTCCGAGCCTGGCGGAAACCCGCGCTCTGCAAATGGCCACTCACCTCGCCGGCATTGCTATTGAGCGCAAGCACGCACGTGAAGAACGCGAACGATTGCGTCAGGCCCAGGCTGATCTGGCGCACATAAACAGGGTGACCACGATGGGCGAACTGACCGCCTCCCTGGCGCACGAGATCAAGCAGCCCATTACCGCGGCCGTCATCAATGCCAAGACCTGCTTGCGGTGGCTTGGGCGCGATGAGCCTGACATGTTAGAGGCTCGCGAAGCCGCATCAAGGCTCGTAACCGATGTAACCCGCGCGGCGGAAATCATCAGCAGAATCAGCTCGCTTTTCAAGAAGGGTACACAGCACGAGTTGCTCAATGTAAATGAGCTCATTCGGGAAATGATTGTTCTACTGCGCAACGAGGCTGCCCGGTTCTCGATTTCGATCCGCGCCGACCTCGCCGAGGATCTTCCCAATGTTATGGCAGACCGTGTCCAACTGCAGCAGGTGTTCATGAACCTGATGCTCAACGGCATCGACTCTATGAAGGACATTAACACCGCGCGTGAACTTACGATAAAGTCCCAGCTACAGGATGGCCAGTTAACGGTCTCAGTCAACGATACCGGCATCGGATTGCCTCTGCAGCAGTCCGAACAGATCTTCAGCGCGTTTTTCACCACGAAAGATCACGGCACCGGCATGGGACTCCCAATCAGCCGCTCAATTATCGAGTCTCATGGAGGTCGTTTATGGGCCACCCCCAACCCTGAGCAGGGCGCAAGTTTTCATTTCACTCTGCCTACGAAGTGGAAAGCCGGGGCACGTCAGCTCAATACAACCTCCATGCACTGAGCGCACCCCCAGTCCGGTTATAGGTTTCGAGTTTACTGTTCGGCCACGTGCCAGCTTGGATCAGGATTGTACTGGGTCATGGATTTTGCAATTTTAACTGTTTGCGTGCCCAGGTCTTTTTCATACACAATTCCCTCCGGGCCGGCAATGAATGTTTTTACGCCGGAGGAGCGGTACACCGCCGGGTAGGCTACGAAGGCGAATCCACCAGTAAGTTTACCGTCGGAAAGATAGCTCTTTGTCCCTCCGGACGCGTTCTTGCCTTGACCCGTCAGGATGCGAAAGTAGTAGCCGTAAAAAGGAACTGCGGAGGTTTCTCTCGTCATATCGTTACTAATGCCTGCACTAACCAGGGACTGCGGAACGGCGCCGTCCTCTTTCCAGTCCAGGCCGTTATACGCGCCTTTAATTCCGACAAAACGTGTTGCGTACTCGGGGACAGAGCCTCGATTTCGCGAATCTTCCAGATGTTCTTGCTGCGCCAGGATTAGCAGGCGAAACGCGCCAATTGCCATAGCTTCGTTGTCACCGATTCGCCGCGACAGAATCTCGTCGCTTCCAGCGTCCGCATCGAAGCGCCAAACGCCCTTGCTGGATACTAAAGGAATTGGGAACGGCCAGTTTTCCGCACCCACGTACAGCACCGTCGTTTTGTCCGGCTCCCGTACCAGACGGTGCATCTCTTGATATTTCTGGACAAACTGCTCGCTCTCAAGTTTGTCTTGAATGTCGTCTCCTGTCGAGACGAGTTCGTTTCCGCAGCCCAGGATGTTCATCAATTCCTGGTCGTTATGAGCCTGGACAGCCACGAAGAGAGCGCGGGTCGCCTCTTCCGGGGACGAAAACGTCCTTTGTTGTTGCCGCGCAAAACCGAATTGAAAATACCCGCCCACGAGCACGACGACGGCCACTACCAATACCGCGATCACCACTGCAGTCGTTCGCGTTCCAAAGATTGTTTGTACTTCCGTACCTGATACACGCATGATTTTGACTCCTGTTTGCAATTTGCTGAAAGTTGTCCGCTAGCGTAAGGCGATTCAAGCTACCTATGACCTCCGCCGCCATGGCCCCCGCCACCATGAGAACCTCCGCCGCCGTGAAAGCCGCCACCACCGTGAAAGCCTCCGCCCAGACTCGACTGCCCGCGAGAAGACATTCCTCTCACGCTGCCGCCATGATCGAAACCGCTGAAAGCGCCAGAGTGCATACCGGATTGATGACCCATCGCAGGGGATCCATGATCTGTCGGTACGCGTGCCGGGCCGCTATGAAAACCCTGACTTCCATGATTGAAACCGGCAGGGCCGCGTCCGAAATCAGGCTGGCGATAATTGAAGCCGCCTCGTCCGTGATTCAATGCGTCGTGATTGAAAAAAGTCCTGCTGTGGGATTCATAGCCGTGGTGGTCAAAATCAATCCGGTGGTGATCCCAGTCCGATCCCCAGTGGTGCCATCCCCAGCCAAACCCGCCAAAGAAGCCGACGCCAAAGCCCAGGCCGAACCCAATTCCGGGCCCGCGCAGGAATAGACCTGGATAGTCATACCAGCCTGGCCAGACTCCAATAGGCGCTCCGTATACAAGCCAGGGATCATATTGCGGCACGTAAACGATCTGCGGATCGGCGGGTTCAATCACTATTGTTTGTCCCTGCTGAGCCACGTTTTCCTGCGATGTAGTCTCTAAGTTTCCAGCCTTCTGGGCGCGTTGGCGCATCACCTGTACCGCGTTCATTACGTCCTGTGGCTGATTGACGTAGGCATCGCCAAGCGACGAGGTCCATGAAAGATTCTTGTCCATGTTCCCGAGCACCGATGGAAATTCCGTGAGCGCTTTGACGCTCGGGTCCCAAGTCTGTTTATCGACCGCCTGGCCGAGTTGTTCTCCCTTGAGATCCGTGTTTTGTTGCACCCATCGGTCTGCTTCCACAACCTGATCGGGATATGTGGCGGCTGCCAGTATCTGGGCAACCAGGGAGTCCGGATACAACGCGATCGGCGCGACTAGTTGCTGCAGTTGCGCTAAAGTCTGCTTAGCGGCTTGGACCGGCACCGGCGGGGTTTGGTCCGCTTGGTAGGCGAACGCTCCCGGTGCAGCGGTTAAGAAAAGACAACATAAAAGTAAGACAGATAAACTTTGTTTTAAGCGATTCATAATTATTTCTCCTGATGGCTGTGCCGCCTTACGATGGTAGCCAGGGCAATAACGTAGGGGCAGGCGAGATGGTCGCATCCGCATGCGATCTCCACGTTGTCGCGGCCCCTGGCACGACAAACGTCCCCACAATACTCTTCGCCCTCCTTCACATCGCACAGGCACGTTATGTGCGCACACTTTTTTGATTTTTGACTGATCATCGAAACTTCCATCCTTCTTCCTTCAACTCAAACCTTTCACCAAAAAATCAATTTTCTGAAAGCGCTGTCGGGACCGTCATTTCCTCGTGCTGCAAATCTCCGTGTACCAGCAGCTTCACATCAACACGGCGGTTCAACGCACGGCCGTGCGAATCAGTATTTGACGCGTCGGGATGGGTCGAGCCATAGCCAACCGGCGTCACGATGTTCCGCACCGGTATGTCCCTGACTTCCTCCAGGTAGCGCGTAACCGCTACGGCGCGTGCCTCGCTCAGTTTCTGGTTCAGGTCGCTGGATCCTGAAGCCGAGGCATAACCAGTGATTTCGATCTTGTATCCGTCGAGTGACGCTGCAACCCCCGCAAGAACGTCAAGGTCCTTCTTAGCCGCCTCGTCCAGAGCAGACTGATCGTTGCCAAAGTAAATGCCAGCTTCGGCGACAGTCTTATATTCATCGAGGTCCGACACGCGCGTGTTGACGACCTGAAGAGCCTGGGCATCGAGAATTCCGACAGCAGCAGCTTCCGTTGCCACGATCCCAGCGTCATTCGCTGTAGTTTGCGCCTGCTCCGCCGTGGACTGAGCATCGTTTGCCGCCGCCACGCCTCGGTTCGCCGTGGATTGCGCCTGCTTAGCAGCCCTCTGATTGGCAATGATCTGCTGCTCTTCGGCCACTGCAACGGTGAACGCGTCAGGCGGAGCAAAGGAGATATTGTCAGCCTCAATCTGTCCCTTGGCGTTGCCGGGGCCCTCTACCGTCATGGTCAGGCCGGGTATCAGGGCCGTCTTATCCATCTGCGTATGGCGAAAGAACAGGATCTTGCCCCGCCTGCGTTCGATCCTGGTGCTGGCATTGATATCGACAACAACGATTTCGGCCGAACTTGTGTCATAGACGTTGACCAGATCTCCGTTGCGAGACAGGATTCGACCTGTGACTTTAACTTTCTTGCCGGCTTCAATAAGCCGCGTTTCCGACTGGGCTGCGTATGACAGACTTCCGAGCAGAATGACGCTACCCAGGTAGCACAACGCCCGCACTTTCCACTTCGCTAGATTTGATTTCACCGAACTTCCTCCACTCAATTGAATTTGGAACAGCTCCTATTTCGCTATGGATGAAAGCATCTTGCTTGCCATAGTGGAGTCGAAAGCTATTCGTCGGAACTGATTGATTCCGCGTGCATTCTAAAATGTTGAAAGATTTGTAAGGAAAGGAACTGTCAATGGTTCGACAGCTGACGAAGCTGTGACGATCAACTTAGTCAGTGAGAGTCAATGTTGCTGACGCCGCAAGCTCGTTTGGACAAACTACAGAACCCATATGTGAGGCCGGACAATTTAAGAGTGAGATCTGTCCCTGACTGGGCTCTGACTGTGGAATGCTTGAGTGTGGGCTCGTCTTTGAAAATGATTGGAAGTTTGATCCGCTGCCTAAAACTGGCCGAAGATAGGGAAGACCGCCCTGCCCCAGGAACTTGCTCCGCAAGCGCACATGGCAGTGCACAGAACAAACGGATTACCTTCATCGCAGGGTCGCTGTTCGTGTAGAAGCGGCTTGTGCTGATTTACTTCGGCGAGTTTGGGTCGTGTCGCTTCAACCAAAGTTGCATAGTTTCAATTTCCGACTGTTGAGCGGCGATGATCTCCTGCGCCAGGCGGCGCATCTGCGGATCCTTCCCGTAAACCAGTTCGGTCTTCGCCATGTCCAGCGCCGCTTGATGGTGTGAAAGCATCAATTTGACAAAATCTACGTCGGCGTCGCCAGACGGCTCTACTGAAGCCATGGTGGCATGCATGTTGTCCATGCTTCCCATCAGTTCAGCCCACTCAGGTTCCACCGCGGTCTTTTGGCTATGTGAGTGGGAATCTTGCTGCCATGCGTTCAGTGTCGCGCTGAAGGCCAACAGCAGAATTGCAAATAGACATCTTTTCTTATTCACTGTTTGCTCCCTTATCATTAACTTCTCATTTACATTCCGTCAACGCGAGTCGGTTGTGCTTGCAAGTTTGCCGCAACACTCAGGATGTTGCGGGAGGCTCGAGCTGTCCCATCCTCCGCCAAGGGCCTGGATAAGTTGAACAGCCGCGACCATTCGCCGGCCCAGAATGTTTACCGCGGTAGCTTCGTCAGAGAGAGCCGCACTCTGTGCGATGGTTACTTCCAGGTAACTGGTAACACCGCCTTTGTAGCGTTGGATGGAGAGTTCAAGCGATTTCTGGGCTGCAACAACTGCTTCATTCTGAGTCTGGGCTTCTTTTTCCAGAATGCGTAATGCGGCAAGATTATCTTCCACCTGTTGGAAGCTGGTCAGCACAGTTTCGCGATAGGAAGCCACCGTCTGGTCATAGACCGCAACAGCCTGGTCCGAGGCGGCCCGACGTCTGCCTCCGTCAAATACAGTCTGCAATGCCGAGGCTCCGACAGACCACAAGCCGGCCGGTCCCTGCAACAATGTTGTAATGGCCCCACTTTCAAAGCCTCCGACACCAGTCAGGCTTAAGAGTGGATAATAGGCGGCTTTGGCCACTCCGATCCGGGCATTCGCAGCCGCCATCAGTCGCTCGGCAGATGCGATGTCAGGCCGCCGCTCGAGCAACTCTGACGGCACACCGGCCGGAATGGGAGGTGGCGGCGCGCGTAGCGGCAGTGGAGGAAGGGTGAACGATGCGGCAGGTTTTCCGATCAGAACGGCAACGGCATGTTCGAACTGGGAGCGGGCCACTCCAACGTCGATTGCCTGAGCGCGGGTTGTCTCAAGTTGTGTTTTGGCCTGCTCGACCTCAACTTCGGAGCCAACTCCTCCCTGGAACCGGGCCACGTTCAACTGCAGCGCCTGCTCATAATATTGAACAGTAGAGTTCAAGAGCTGCTCTTGAGCATCCAGACTGCGCGCCTGGAAATAAAGTAGAGCCAGTTGCGCGTGCACGCTCAGGTTAACCGTTGCCAGGTCCGCCGCACTGGCCTGCGCCTGCTCGCGAAAGGACTCCACATTCTTGCGCACTCGTCCCCACGCGTCTACCTCGTAGGAAAAGTCGACGGGCAGTTGGAAGTCATTGTTGGTACGGCCATTGCCAATTGCATTCGTAGGCGCGCGGTTGCTGGACACTCTAGTGCGCGCCGCAGACGCTCCGGCGGCCACCGTGGGAAAATAATCGGCGCGATTGTAGCGGACCAGCGCACGGGCCTGCGTATACTGCGCCTGTGCGGCCTTCAAGTTCTGATTGGAAATAGTCACTTGCTGTTCCAGAGCGTTCAGTTGCGGATCCTGGAATATTTCCCACCAATTGCCACGGAGACTAAGCTCGTTCGGCTGGGCGGTTTTCCAATTGCCGGATTCCTTATAAGCCGGTGGAGCTTCGACTGGCGGCCGCTGGTAACGTGGGCCAACTGTACAGCCCGCAAGAAAGAGCACGCTTGCCAGACAGATCGCCGCTGCACTCGCGCCGATTCGAATTTCTCTTCTTGGCTTCCAAAGGAAATTCATTGTGGACCTCCCGTGGAAGCAGCCTGTACGATCTGCACTTTTTGTCCGGACACGATGGAGTCCGGCGGACTTATGATCACAGATTCGTTACCGTTGAGACCAGAGACAATCTCGATTTGATCACCAAAATCGTGGCCAGCCGTTACAGAGATGAGCGACGCAGTGCTATTTTTTACCACTGCCAACTGCAGTCCCTGCGAGCGAAAGATGAGCGTCGAGACCGGCACCAGATATGAGGACGTCTGTCCGGGTACCTTGAGGTGGACCTCAGTATAGGCTCCGGTGAGCAACTCGCCGCTGGGATTATCCACGTCAATCTCCGCCGTCAACGTGCGAGTAGCGAAGTTGATCGAATTTGAAGTGCGAACCAATTTTCCCTGGAATTGGCGTCCGGGAAATTCCGCAAGGGTCAGATTTGCCGTCAATCCCGGAGTAGCGGCCTTGGAGTACTGTTCCGGCACACTTACATAGACACGCAGCTTTCCCGGCTGGGAGATATGGAACAGATCGGTCTTCGTATTCCCACTGTTACCGGAATTGATCAGCTGCCCAATATCGGTGTTGCGTGCCGTGATGATGCCCTCGAAGGGAGCATAGATTTTCTCGAACGACTGCAAGGTCTCAAGCTGCCGAACGTTGGCCTGATCGGCTTCGACAATTGCCTTGTTCGCGTTGTAAGTGCCCTCGGCATTATCTGCATCTTGTTGCGCCACAGCATGGGTCGCCAACAAACCGAGGTAGCGGGTCTTGGTGATCTCCGCCAGTTTGAGATTGGCCTGCGCGGTTGCCAGATTGCTGCGTGACTGCAGCAATTGCTGATCGACTTCCGGCGTCTCAATCACCGCCAGCAGTTGCCCTTTTCTTACGTGTGCTCCGATATCGGCATGCCAGCTCTTCACATAGCCATTCGTGCGCGCGTAAATAGGGGAACTAATGAACGGCTGGACGTTCCCCGGCAGCACAATTTCCTGCGATGGCGCCGAGCGTTGCGGAGAAACGACCGAAACTGAAGGCGCAGCCATCTGTGCGGTTTCAGCACGCACCGTGTTCCCCTTCAAGTGACGCGAGAGGATGCCATATACGACGATCCCGCCAAAAACCACGAGAAGTGCGCCGGCAATAAGCCAGCCGCGTTTCGATCGGCGCATCCCTTTAACGACGCTCAGTGCCGGCGATTTGTGCGGAGGTGCTTTGATTTGAGTTTGTGATTGCATTGGCATACCCATCCTGTTTTCCTTCAAAATCCGTCTTAGTGTTGTTGTTTCCCGGTGTTGGTTGCCTGCCGCATCCCGTGGATGACGCTGAAAACCGCCGGGACGAAGAGTAGCGTTGACACGGTAGCGAAGAGCAGTCCGCCAATTACGGCGCGCCCAAGAGGCGCATTCTGCTCACCGCCTTCGCCAAGTCCCAGCGCCATGGGAGCCATTCCAATGATCATGGCCAAAGCGGTCATCAACACAGGCCGAAAGCGCATGTATCCTGCCTGAAGGGCGGCTTCCGCCGCGTTGACTCCCGAACTCAGTTGTTCTTTGGCAAAGCTAACCACCAGGATGCTGTTTGCTGTCGCAACGCCCACGCACATGATCGAACCGGTGAGAGCAGGAACGCTGATGGTGGTGCCTGTCATAAACAGGAACCAGACAATTCCAGCCAGTGCCGCCGGCAACGCCATGAGAATGATGAAGGGGTCGAGCCACGATTGAAAATTCATGACGATCAGCAAGTAAACCAGAGCAATGGCAAATACCAGACCTGTCAACAAGCCGGTAAAAGAGGAACGCATGGTCTGGATCTGCCCGCGTACGATGACCTGCGATCCACGGGGAAGCTCTTTCTTACTGGCGTTGATGATTGAGAAAAGGTCCTTGGAGACGCCGCCAAGGTCCCGTCCTTGGACTGCGCCAAATATGTCGATCACCGGCGATACGTTGTAGTGGGACACAACACTTAAGTCGGAAGCCCGGTTCACCGAAGCCAGACTCCCAAGTATGGAGGGTGGCGCATTGCCAGTGGCCGTACCCGCGCCGGTGATCGGAATATTATTCAGGTCCTGCAATGACTGCACGCGGTACTGGGGCGTTTGCGTTGCGATGCTATAACTCACACCGTTCTTCGGGTTTAGCCAAAAAGTGGGCGAGGTTTGAGAACTGCCGCTGAGCGTTACCAGTAGATTGGTTGCGACTTCCCGCTGACTGAACCCGATAGACTCCGCCTTCGTGCGGTCCACGTCGACATGCAGCTTTGGCTGATCAAAGGTCTGCTGGATGCGGAGATCAGATGTTCCGGAAACGTTCTTTACGCGTGCCAGCAGCGTGTCGGCAAATTGCCGATTGGCTTCCAGATCGTTGCCCACCACTTGAATATCGATGGGTGCAGGCAGCCCGAAGTTCAGAATCTGGGTCACCATGTCTGAGGGAAGGAAATAGAACGTGGTTCCCGGAAAGGCTCGCCCCAGCTTGAGCCTCAAGTCATGCACGTACCCTGCCGTAGGGTGGTGCTTCGGCGAAAGCGCAACCATGATGTCCGCATCCTGCGTTCCGACCGGAGCCGAATTGCTGTAGGAAAGATTAATACCGCTATAGGGTAAGCCAATGTTATCGATGATCCCGGTCAACTCCTGCGACGGGACCTGCTTGCGGATTTCGTTTTCTACGCGGTCACACAAGGCGGCGGTTTCTTCAATGCGTGTTCCGGTAGGCGCGCGCATGTGCAGCGTGAATTCGCCACTATCCACCGATGGAAAAAAGTCTTGCCCCAACCATGGGTACAGAGCGAACGAAAGGAAGCAGGCCAGGAGGAAGCCACCTACAAAAATGCGGCGATGTTCAATCAATGTTTCCAGGAGCCCACGATATGCGCTACGAATATTCTCAAATCCATGTTCGAACCACAGCTGAAAGTGCACTAGAGGGTTCTTGCTGGAACTGGCCTCATGTTCGTTCTCTCCCGTATGGGCTTTAAGAAAGTATTTCGCCAGGGTCGGCACCAGGGTTCGAGAAAGCAGATAGGACGCCAGCATCGCGAACACAACCGCCTCAGCCAGCGGCACAAAAAGATAGCGTGCAACCCCGGTCAGCAGGAACATCGGTACAAACACAATGCAAATGCTGAGAGTTGACACCAGCGCGGGTATTGCGATCTGCTGCGCGCCATCGAGAATCGCTTCTTCTATATCCTTTCCTTCGCTGAGATAGCGGTGGATATTTTCAATCGTGACCGTGGCGTCATCCACGAGAATGCCGACGGCCAGGGCCAGACCACCCAGCGTCATAAGATTGATGGTTTCTCCCAGCATGCTAAGGGCAATAATGGAAGACAGAATAGAAAGAGGAATTGAAATAGCAATGATGACCGTGCTGCGCCAGCTGCCAAGGAAAAGAAGAATCATCATAGCTGTGAGGCAGGCAGCGATGAGCGCCTCTCGCACCACTCCGGAAATGGCTCCGCGGACAAAAACAGATTGATCGCCCAGCGGCTTAATTTGCAGGTCCTGGGGGAGCGTGTTCTTGATGATGGGCAACATCTGTTTGATACCGGCAATGATGTTGAGTGTTGAGGCTGTACCATTCTTCTGGATGGTCATCAGCGTGGACCGCCGGCCGTCAACGCGAACGATATTGGTTTGCGGCGGGAAGCCATCACGCACGAAGGCGACGTCACGAATGTAAATTGTGTTAGTTCCGACGGTCTTGATGGGAAGGTCGTTCAATCCTTTGATTGTCGTCGGACTGCCATTCATGTCGACGTTGTATTCGTAGGTTCCGATCTTTGCCGTTCCCGTGGGAAGAATGAGATTTTGCGCGCTGATTGCGTTCACCACATCCAGCGGCGAAAGGCCGTTCGCCTGGAGCGCGTTGGTGTTCAGATCCACCTGCACCTGCCTTTGCTTGCCACCGTAGGGATACGGGATCGCCGTGCCGGGCACTGAAGTAAGCGGGGGCCGGATGAAATTGAGCCCGTAGTCATTCAACTGCTGCTCAGAAAGCGTGGGGCTGGAGAGAGCAAGCTGAAGGATGGGAACGCTGGAAGCGCTGTAAGTGATGACCAGCGGCGCGGTCGTTCCCAATGGCATCACCTTTAGTTGAGTCTGGGACTGGCCTGCAATTTGCGCGATAGCGGTACTGATGTCCGCACCCGGATGAAAAAAGACCTTGATAACACCGATGCCGTTCAGCGATTGCGACTCTATGTGCTCAATATTATTTACTACGGTCGTTAAGTTCCGTTCCTGAAGAACGACGATCCGGCTCGCCATGTCAGACGGCACCATACCAGTGAAATTCCAGATGATGCTCACCACAGGGATGTTGATATTTGGAAAAATGTCGGTGGGCGTGCGTAGCGCCGAAAGCGTTCCCAGGATCAAGATCAGAATAGCCAGCACTACGAACGTGTAGGGCCGCCTGAGCGCGAGTCGAACAATCCACATAAATTACCCCCATGTGACCATCAGGTCGGATCGATAACGCGATTGCAGAGGAACAATCGGGCAAATGCGCCATCGCCTTGGTTAAAGCACTTGAGTTGCCAAGGGTGATGGGGGACCGAGATCGCGGTAAATTACTGAATTAAAACATGATCTATAAATACCGGGTGGGAAGAACACTGAAACACGCAGCCTGGTACTGACAGGTGTCAATATTTCGACACCGTAGTGCTGGCAACGCCTCGTAGTCTCAATAGTGGCGATTGCAGCGTGTCAGCTTGGACCATTTGCGATGGTCGCTTTGGCATGCGAAGTGCGATCACACTTACTTATGACAAAAATCTTACTTCTCATCGGTGCGCAGATAGTCATCTCAGCTCTGGTCCGTGCCCAGACTGTTTTTCTGCCGCAGCCTCCGCAAGTCCGAGCGAAGAATCACGCCACGTCCCTTCCGCTCCATGCAGTGAATGTAAATGGGCGGGATGCCTTTGCTTTCGACGGCGGGAACATGGCGCCTGTGATCCGCGCTTCGCCTGGTGATGTTCTTAAAATTACCTACAGCAACGATCTCCCTCCCAAGTCACAGGAGACTTGTGCGGTGAATCCCTGTATGAACATGACAAACCTGCATTTTCATGGGCTCGGCGTCTCGCCGAATGCTCCGCAGGATGACGTGCTTGGAATGTTGGCGATGCCTGGCCAGGTTTTACATTACTCGGTGGAAATCCCACGCGATCATCCTCCAGGCCTGTTCTGGTATCACACCCATCCCCATGGCGAGAGTCACCGGCAGGCATTGGATGGCATGTCAGGAGCCATCGTCATCGAGGGGATGGAACGCTATGCTCCCGAAGTTCGGAAACTGCGTGAGCGCGTGATTGTCCTGCGCGGCCGTTCGCTTGAGAATGATCCAAAGGCCGACGAACTCAGGCGACAGGTCCAAGTTGCCACGAAGCGATGCGGAGGAGAAAAAGAAGCAGCCGAAGAGATCTTCACCGCGAATGGGGCGATTCGCCCGCAAATTGAAATTGCGTCTAAAGAGCGGCAATTCTGGCGAATAGTGAACGCCTCACCGGATCGCTATCTGGATCTGAAGCTTGATGGAGAGACATTTGAAATCGTGGCGCTGGACGGGACGCCCCTCGCCTATCACGAACGCGAAAGCGCGACACGCACCACCGATCATCTTTTGCTGTCGCCCGGGGGACGGCTCGAAGCTATCGTCACCGGGCCGCCCCCTGGAACACACAGCGCTCTGCGCACGCTTTGTGTAAATACCGGTCCTGACGGGGACCCCAATCCGGGGATGGTGCTGGCAGATCTGGTGCAACCCAGCTCGGAGCCGCCGTCGGCGCAGGAACGCGCTGTTGATGTCCGCCGGCCGGTTTACAAGCCGATCAACGTGGACTCGTCGAAAAACAGTAAGCCTGACTTCACCGTCACCTTCACTGAGGACAAAGACGGCTTCTACATCAATGGCCGCAAGTTTGCACTGGACGCAGGTCCGATGACAACTGCTCGCGTTGGTACCTATCAACATTGGCGGATCGTCAATGAGACTGGAGAGTTGCATCCTTTCCACATACACCAGGTCCATTTCCTCGCCTACGCGGAAAACGGCCGCCCGCTTGAGCATCCAGCGTGGCTGGATACTGTAAATGTTCCGTATCACAGCACGATTGATGTCATTCTGGACCTTACCGACCCCGTGATCCGGGGCATGTCAGTATTTCACTGTCATCTGCTGAATCATGAGGACAAAGGGATGATGGCGAAGATTCTGTTCAAATAGCCAACCGCGCAGAGGAGGCGGCGTGTGATAAAGCAGAGAGTGCCAATTGCACAAAAGAGAAATGCCAAACTCTGTTCAAAGAGCTTGGCATCAGCAATTTAAGTTTAGTCGTCCGGCGGAGGATGACGCAAATTTCTGTGGTACATCTCAGTCGTAGCGACCTTCAAAGATAAGAATAGTCAAAGATAAGAATAGTCGCTTATTTCTTCGGTGCTCCCGGCGGGAAGTGCTTCAACATCTTCTGGACTCCCTTATCCAGATTTTTAATGTTCTTATCAGCCTTGTTTGACAGAGTATCGCTGGCCGAGCCTCGCCAAACCAATTTCTTCGTCTGCGTATCGAACATGTCAAGCACCAGGGTCCCGACCTGGTAGGTATCGGTGGTAGTGGTCGCGTCTCCGAATCCGCCGAATCCTCCCCAACGCCAGCCGCCTCCAAACCCGTTGTAGAACGTATTGAGAGTCTGTTCATTCTTCGTGGCTTCGATTGCGACGAGTGAGATGTCACCGTTTGCAGGCACCTGCGTCCAGCCTTTCGCTGTCAGGTCTGCGTCCACGGCGCTTTTGATCCGGTCGACCCACAGCGGGTCCTGTGTTTTAACCTTTTCCCAGGAGTAGGTCTTATACTGGCTAAAATTTACGCTCCGATCATAGTCGGTTTTCACCTGCTGCGCGGATAATGCTGTGGTGACAAAGATGAACATTGCAATTGCAACAAATAGGTTGTGCATTTTTATTTTCATGATTTCTCCTTCAATGGAGCTAATTGCATTTGACTGGCCAAAAACCGACCTTTAGCCTGGACTCGGGGAAGTGACTGGAATAGAAGGAAATTGACGTCGTGATTGCTGGAGAAGATGTTTCTAGTTTCGACCTGCTGCTCGACAGCTGTCGAGGTTCGGACACTTGCGGCAGTCACTTTTTGCGGAACTCCTAATCATTTGCCGCATCACGCTCCCTTAAAACGATCGCTGCCATGACGACGGCGATAGCAGTAATCCCAAATGGCAGGACCGGGGCGTAAATATGGGCGTGTACTAGAAGCAATCCTCCGGCAGTGGCGCCGACGAACAAGGACAGAAGAACCCCTGCAAGCCGCCGCCTCTCCGCGACTGTCGCGGGCCAGTTGGTAAGGTCGCCGACGAGATATATTATCGTCGCGGTCGCAGCGGTCGTAAACACGCCGTCCACGTGAAGCGTGCGAACCGCCGCGCTTTGCATTCCCATCGCGAATCCCCACATGCCGAGAAGAACGTGGGCGACGTTAACTGAAGGCTGGCCGTCTTTGGCGAACCAGATGGCCAGGAAAGCAGCATGCGCGATCAGAGATACGCCGAGCGCGATTGTCACTCTTTCAGGCCACGTGCCGAGACTCTCAGAAGACTTGACGATTCGCGTCGAAAGGTAGACCCCCGCCGCGAAGGAGGCCATAGAGACGAGAATAGCGACGGCGCCGGGTGCACCCGCACCTGCAACCCGGAGCCCGAGAAATGCGATGTTCCCGGTCATGAAGGCCGAGAAGACCTTGCCCAGGGCAAGGAAGCTGATCGCGTCGACAGCACCTGACGAAACTGTCAACGCGTTGAGCAACAGGTCACGGACCCCGAGTTCGACCGCTGGATTGTTGATCTTTGCCATAAGTTCGGTTCGCATGATTTAAGCCCGACCTCTCTATTCTCTGTAGCTCACATAGTGGCGCACGAGGCGCACGCAATCACCAGCGTCGTTTTGCCCGTATTTCCAGACTCTGCCTGGACTTCGGCCAGAGCCGAAATCCAGAAGAGGGTTAATCGCGTACCGCTTCGCGTATGCTCAGCCACCCACGATCGGTGTCTTGGCCGCCGGTATTCCTGCCAGCACGGACTCGTCGATATTCAGGTGTGCCCGCACCAGCTCATGCGGCGTAAACTTCAACCATTGCGCCAGTGATACATCGGCGTAGTGGTCGCTGCGGAAGACCTCGAGAAATCGCAGCGTCGTCGTGCCAATGTTCTCGATATAGTGGCCCATCGCAAACGGCACAGAGCCGACATCGCCTGCCTGGAAGTTGAAGGTGCGTGCATTGTTCTCCGCTGCAAACACGGTCATCCGCGCTTCGCCTGAAATGTAGTACTGCCATTCGTCCGAGTTTGGATGCCAGTGCAGTTCGCGCATGGCGCCCGGTTCCACCTCAACCAGTGCTGCCGCAATCGTTTTTGAAGCCTTGAATAAGGAGGAATCGGTGATGCGAACAGTTCCGCCTTTCATACGGATAGGCTCCTGGGCCAGCATTCGATGGCTGAACGTGTTGGGCACCGGTCCGGCGCCAATGACGCGATCCGCTGCCAGCGAACCCGGCACTGGCGCCTGGAAAATCCAGAGATCTTTCTCAGGGATCCGGTCGAAGGCACTCTCCGGTACGCCAAAGTTTTTGGCCAGAATATCTTTAGGAGTGTGGGCAATCCAGTCGCTGAGCAGGAAGGTCGCCTCTTCCGAGAAGTTGCCGTCATCGAAGACAAGCAGAAATTCGCAGCCGTCGGGCTCAAGTCCCTGGATGGAGTGGGGAATCCCGGCTGGGAAGTACCAAAGGTCGCCCTCGCTGACGTCATCCTGGAAAGCGCGGCCATCCTGGTCGATGCCCGTAATGCGTGCGAAGCCTTTGAGCATGTAGGCCCACTCGGCCGCTGTGTGCCAGTGCAGTTCGCGAACCCCGCCAGGCGTAAGCCGCATATTAACGCCGGCGATCTCAGTCGCGTTGGGTAATTCGCGGGCGGTGGTTTGCCGCCCCCAACCGCCCGGCTCCAAATGCATGTGGCTATCGGCGAAAGACCATCGCAGATTTGCCAACGTGCCATGGTCCACCCGCGGTGGCGCCAGGGTATCTGGGTTCTCGGCTTCACGTGTGGGATTTGTGGGCCCAATGATAGTTGCGCCCGCCTTGCCTCGGATCGGCTGAGGCCCGCTGGAGAATTCGGTTTGTTTGCGTTCTTGAGTTTTGGAAAGTGCCATATATAGAACCTCGTTGAGAATAATGAATGAGGCGTGAAAATCCGGTATTTGCCGGCGCTAATTAGCGATCAAGATATGACTCTTCCACGTCTCTAACGAAAAGAATGCACTTGTTTTGCCAAACCGTTTTCCAGCTCGGGCACTGGAAGGCGCTGAATGCATTGGTAATTGAGGCCGTCGAAATCCAGAGTTGTTTAAAAGGGCTCCTGCTAATCTTCGACGGTTCGTCGAGCCTTTGACATTTGCGACTGACCACCATCAGGTGTCAACGGCTTGACACTCGCGAAATCATATCTGCTGTACTTAATGAGTTTTCGGCACTTCTCTCTTTGGCAGCCAAAGTGCTTTAAGAATCGTGTCAGCAGTTATAAGCAAAGAAAGCATCGTCACTATAAGGAGGGCTTATGAAGCCCCATTCAATTGAATTTATTTATAAGGCCATCAATGCCATCGCCAGCGGCAAGCACGATCCTGAGACCCAGCAATGCCTCGCTGATGCCATCGAAGAAGAGCTTTTGCTAATCAATGCCAATCTGGTGCTGGAACGGCGGTATGAACTCCTTGTGTTTCCACCTCAAGCGGAAGCGCAGAGTGCAGCCTGATGGCGGCGGCGTTTCTGGCGTGGAAACACCCGAAAGGTGCCTGCGCCGGTGGCGGCTCGACGTTCGAGCAGGAGCACCCGTAGACGTTGCGAGATATGGCAACAGAAGGAAGGGACTTATGATCAGACAATTTGCATGCAGCCTGTTATTGCTATCGGCACTGCTGGTATGTCAAGCGCACGGCCAGCAGCCGGCTTTCACAAGTACGCAGGCCGCTACCGCGCAGGCGCAACAGCCGGAGCAGCCGATCCAAGCGTCACTGCAGGAGAAGGCGGCGGCGAACGACCAGATCCAGAGCAATCTTCAATCTGCTCTCGACGACGACCCACTTCTGAGTGGAGCTGACGTTGGAGCGAAGGTAGATGACGAGGGCATCACGCTCACTGGAACAGTGCAGAGCTATCGGCAACACGAGAGAGTCCTGGAGCTCGCCTCGTCCTACAGCCGTTCTCGGAATATCGTGGACAAGATCGACGTGCAGTAGCGCCTGAGACTACAGCGTTCTCGGGAAGCTGGAAAGTTCTGGATTTACGAAACGTTTGAACACAATTGAGCGGGCACGCGGTTATACCGCTCAAGCTCGCGGCAAGGAAAAACAGAAAGGAAATCAATATGGAAAAGCGACAACTTGGAAATAGCGATCTTGAGATTACGCCGATCGGCCTGGGAGCCTGGGCCATCGGCGGAGGCGGTTGGGAATTTGGCTGGGGTCCACAGGAAGATAAGAGCTCTGTTGCTGCCATTCACGAAGGCCTTGATCGGGGCATCAACTGGATCGACACCGCGGCTGCCTATGGCCTTGGCCATTCGGAAGAGGTGGTTGCTCAGGCATTGCAGGGACGCAGCAAACGTCCTTACGTGTTCACGAAATGCTCGCTGGTGTGGAATGAACGCGGAGAAATTGGACATTCGCTGAAAGCTGCATCAATCAGGCATGAGTGCGAGCAGAGCCTGCGCCGGCTAAAGCTGGACACGATTGATCTTTACCAGATTCATTGGCCCAATCCCGACGAAGACATCGAGGAAGCGTGGACCGAGCTTGCCCGGCTGAAAGAGGAAGGCAAAGTCCGCTACCTCGGTGTCTCTAACTTCGATGAAAAACAGATGGAAAGAGCGTTGAGCATTGCTCCGATTACATCGCTGCAGCCTCCTTACTCTTTGCTTGCGCGGCAGATCGAAGGCGAGATCCTGCCATTCGCCGCGCGCCAGAACATCGGCGTGATTGTTTATTCGCCGATGTATTCCGGGCTTTTGAGCGGCAAGATGACGCGCGGGCGCGCAGCCAGATTTCCGGTGGATGACTGGCGCAGGCGTAATCGCAACTTCCAGGAACCTCTCCTCTCTTACAACCTGCGGCTGGTTGAATTCCTGCGTGAAATTGGTCTGCGCCATGACGTAACAGCGGGTGAAGTTGCCATTGCCTGGACGTTGCAAAACCCAGCCGTTACCGCGGCGATCGTCGGGGTAAGGAATCCGGACCAGGTGTTGGGAATCATTGAGGCCGGAGAGTTTCGACTGAGCGACAGCGAGGTGGATGAGATAGCACAGGCCCAAATGGCGGAGGCGCGGGAATTGTCACTCTTTTCATGATGACCGCGTAGCCTGCGAGATTTTAACGGTCTGCGATGCAGTGCGAACCGAATCAACTCGACGGACAGAAAAACGCTGAACGCGCCAACAACGAGGTAACCACAAATGAAAGATGGAAAACTGAAGGATCAGGTCTCCAGGCGCGGATTCCTGGGATATAGTTCGGCCGCCCTGGCCTCGGGAATACTCTCAATGAAAACGGTTGCGGCGCAGCAATCGCCTTCCTCAGACGTCAGAACCGGCCGGAGCAGGAGCATGAGTGATCCGGGCCCCACAGACAAGGCCCTGGATGCGGCCAATCCGGATGTGAGCGTGCCGCCGCTTTCAGATGCAGGCGGGGTAGCAACTTTCAAATACCCGTTCTCGCTCTCGAACAAGCGGGTCTATGAGGGCGGATGGTCACGCGAAGTGACTGTTCGAGAGCTCCCGGTTTCACGAGACATCGCTGGAGTGAACATGAGGCTGACCGCCGGGGGTATCCGCGAGCTGCACTGGCACACAGCGGCTGAGTGGGCCATCATGCTTTACGGAAGCGCAAGAATCACCGCGATCGACGCGGACGGCCGCAGCTTTGTGCGCGACACGCGGGAAGGCGATCTCTGGTATTTCCCGACCGGCATACCTCACTCGATCCAGGGACTTGGGCCCGACGGCGCAGAGTTCCTGCTGGTGTTTGACGATGGCACCTTCTCCGAGTTCGCGACTGTGCTGCTGTCTGACCTGATGGCGCACACGCCTCGCGAGGTGATAGCAAAGAATTTTGGCATCGCTCAACCATCTCTCGACAACATTCGCAACGAAGAACTCTTCATATTTCAGGCTCCAGTGCCCGGGCCACTTGCCGCAGACCAAAAGGCCGCGGCGGGAACGTTAGGCCCGTCTCCGAATGACTTCTCTTTTCAAACTCGTCAGCAGAAGCCTACGAAAACCACGAAGGGTGGGGAAGTTCTTATCGTAGATTCAAACACTTTCAAAGTGTCGACCACTATTACGGCCGCGATCGTCACCGTCCATCCCGGCGGTATGCGCGAACTTCACTGGCACCAGAATGCCGATGAATGGCAGTACTACATCAGCGGCAGGGCCAGGATGACGGTGCTTGCCACCGGCGCGCGCGCACGCACGATGGACTTTGAGGCCGGGGATGTGGGCTACGTGCAGCAAACGTTGCCGCACTATATCGAGAACACAGGAAATACGGACCTGCGATTCCTTGAGATGTTCAAGGCGGGCCACTATGCGGATATCTCGCTTTCCGAATGGCTGGCCCACACGCCGCCCCAACTGGTCATGGCGCACCTCAACATTGACAAAGCGACCTATGACGCAATCCCAAAGGACAAACTGGTGATCACGCCGCGATAAGGGGGAAAACTACTATGGCTTGCGATACGATTCTCTATATATCTGACCCGACAACGAGCAGCAAACCGATATTGGCTGCGCTCGAGGCCACTGGTTATGCTGTTGTGAACACCACCCGCTCAACGCAGGCGATCGCGCTGCTATTCGTCATGCATTCAGCCGTTGCCGTCGTACTTGATCAGCGGACAGGAGAAGAGGCCAACTTTAACCTGATACGAAACCTTCGGTCGATCTGCCCCGACGTTCCGATTTTGCTGCTGTGCCATGATCAGATCCACTGCGCGCCACCAGACGTGGATGCCTGCGTGAGTTTAGGACAACCGTTTGAAGACCTTACCCTGGACGACCTTACTTTGGAAGTGCGGCGTCTTTTGACGGCGATGCAGATCGCCGTCGAAACGGTTCCTCGCGGCCAACGCTACGTGAATGCCGACCATGTTAGCGGCGATTAGTAACCCAAAAAATGATCAGTGATTTGTCCGCCCTCTCATACTGCTCTCCATTAGCAGTCCTCTCGATCACCCAGGCCCTGCGCGTTACAGTGTCGAAATTTTGACTGAGCTGTTATTTAGCGCACACACCGGGTCATACGACCGCTTCGGGCTGTGGGCTCGAACAGAGCATAAAGACAGGCAGAGACGCGAGGAATTGTCATTTGTCCAGAGTGAGGAGATTGGAATCTCACGTGCTCTATCCAGAAGGAAGATGGAGGCGATGACGAATGATTCCACACCTTCCGAAAATTCTGTTGGTGGACGACGAGGCTCAGGGATTGTGGTTGCGGGCTCAGGTGATGACACTGTGCGGCTTTCCGGTCGTCACGGCTGACGGCCCCATTGAGGCAATCTCCTTAATGGCGGAGGAAGCGACTGGGAAGATCGACCTCGCCATCCTTGATTACGACATGCCGGTCATGAATGGATGCGATCTGGCGGACCAGCTCAGGTCTATGTGTCCCAGGCTGAAAATAATTCTTTACTCCGGCGCAGTTGACATTCCTGAAAACGAAATGTCTAGCTTAGATGCTTTCGTCAGTAAGGACGAGGGTACAGGCCGGCTCCTTTCCAAAATCGTTCAACTCACTCAAATCGGCCCAAGGGTTCCTACATTCGCGGTCACCGACACAGAGCTGTGCTTCCGATCGGAAAGCGGACAATTTGGCTGAGTTCCGCAAAGTGGCTTCAGGGTTTCAGCCACTTGGACCTTGTGATGTAACATTTCATTTGCACCGAGCGCCACCCTGCATTGCCGGAGCCGAAGCATGTCCAGGTTCAATCCTCTTTTGTGGCCGCGGCCGTCTGTAATTTGGAGCTATGGAATTACCGCTCTTTCAGTCGTCGCGGCACTGGTCCTTTCACGATGGCCGGTATTGCATTTAGAAACAGCTCCCGTGTCTTTGTTTTTCTGTGCCGTCATGTTGAGCGCGTGGTTCGGTGGGATGGGACCAGGACTGCTCGCGACGGCGCTCTCCTCGCTGGCTTTCGATTTCTACTTTCTGCCCCCGATACATACGTTGGCGCCAAAGCCCGAAGAGATACCACGGCTTATCATCTTTACGGTGTCGGCCCTGTTTGTCGGTTCGCTGAGCGCCGCGCAAAGGAGCGCCACAAACTCGCTCAGGCACGCGCGCGATGATCTGAAAGGCACGGTTCAAGAGCTACAAAGAACCAACGAGGCATTGCGAGCCGAGAGCATTGAGCGCCAAAACGCAGAGGATAAACTTCGCCGCAGCGAGGCATATCTGACTGAAGCGCAGAGGCTGAGTCACACCGGCAGCTGGGCATTCAACGCCCGAGCGGTTCTCTACTGGTCAGAGGAAAATTTCCTGATTTGGGGCTTCAATCCGCAACAGGGGCTTCCGGACCGCACAACAATATTGGAACGGATCCATCCGGAGGATCGAGACAGGATGCTCGAATATGTCCAGAAAGCCATGCGCGAAAAAAGAGACTATGCTGTCGAGTTCAGAATCGTTCTACCCGAGGGAACAGTTAAACACATCCAGGGGTTAGGCCATCCAGTTTTCAGCGCGAACGGCGAGCTTGTTGAAGTCGTCGGCACGCAGCTTGATATAACCGAGCGCAAGCATGCGGAAGAAGAGCGGGAGAAGTTGCGCCAGGCCCAGGCGGATCTGGCACACATCAGCCGGGTAAACACAATGGGGGAGTTGACAGCCTCATTGGCGCACGAAGTGAATCAGCCGATTGCCGCCGCGGTGACTGACGCAAGTACCTGTTTGCGGTGGCTTGTTGGCGATACACCAAACATCGAAGAGGCGCGCGAAGCTGCAATGAGGACCGTGAAAGATGGGAAGCGTGCGGCAGAAATCGTGAGCCGGATACGCCTGCTCTTTACTAAGGGCTCATCGCAACGGGAGCTGGTAGACGTAAATGAAGTCATTCGAGAGATGAACCTCCTCCTGCGAAGTGAACTAACACGCTACTCCATTTCAGTCCGGACCGATCTGGCCGCAAACCTTCCCCAGATCATGGGAGATCGGGTGCAGTTGCAGCAAGTGCTGATGAACTTGATGATCAACGGCATCGATGCAATGAAAGATGTAAATGCAGCGCGGGAGCTCGCTATCAAGTCGCACCAGGAAACTGAACACCTCATGATATCGGTGAACGATACCGGGCTCGGGTTGCCCCATGAGCAGGCAAATCAAATCTTCGATGCTTTCTTTACCACCAAGGCCCACGGGACGGGTATGGGGCTGTCCGTCAGCCGGTCCATTGTTGAATCGCATGGCGGCCGCTTGTGGGCCGCCTCCAATTCCGGACGGGGCACAACATTTCACTTCACCTTGCCCATTAGAACCGAGGCACATGAATGATCCCCGCAGGCGCTCCCACAGTATTTGTCATTGATGATGACGCTCTGGTGCGTGCTGCCATTCAGGGCATGCTGAAGTCGGTGAGCTTGCGGTCTGAGACCTTCGGGACACCGCAGGAGTTCTTGCGCAGCAAACGGCCCGACGGGCCAAGTTGCCTGGTTCTGGACGTGCGCCTGCCCGGAGTGAACGGTCTGGATTTTCAACGCGAATTAGTCGAGGCGGGCGTCCGGATTCCCATCATCTTCATCACCGGTCACGGAGACATCCCCATGACAGTGAAGGCCATGAAGTCCGGCGCCGTGGAGTTTCTGACCAAGCCCTTCCGCGACCAGGACTTGCTGGATGCGATTTACCAGGCTTTGGAGCGCGACCGCGCGATGCGTCAGCAGCAGAATGAGCTTGCCGAGTTGCGAAAGCGCTACGAGTCACTAACCGCGCGCGAACACGAGGTGATGGTACTGGTGGCTTCGGGCATGCTCAACAAGCAAGTAGCTTTTGAACTCGGGACCAGTGAAATCACGGTAAAGATCCAACGTGGGCACGTGATGCGGAAGATGCAGGCTGAGTCACTGGCTGAATTGGTCAGAATGGCAGCAAAACTCGAGCTTCCACCCGATAAGAATAGATAGGCAGCGGCTTACTTAAGGATTTGCCGGTTCGCAGTCCTTCCGCATTAAACCGCTGGTTTGCGTGCAGTCCTCATTAAGGACGACAGCTCTCTTCCGATTTCAGGACGGTATTAGTGCCAGTATACCAACGTATAATTGCGCCTCTTTTGCTCTGCTGCTAACTTTCCAATATGGCCATTCAAGCTAACACTAAACTAGTTGCAATTGTCGATGACGATGACTTGATGCGCGGCGCATTGCAGGGCTTGCTAAAAGCGGTCGGATGGCCGTCGCAGGCGTTTGCATCAGCGGAAGAATTTCTGAAATCCGGCCAATATCGCGAGACGGCATGTCTGATCGCCGATATCCGCATGCCGGGAATGTCCGGTTTGGAACTGCAGGCCAAGCTGAATGCCGAGCATTGCAGGATTCCCACTATCTTCATCACGGCACATGGCGACGCAAAAATGCGGATGCAGGCGTTAAGGGCGGGGGCGGTGGAGTTCATGGCAAAACCGTTTGATGACGATGCCCTGGTTGAAAGCGTTCGCGTGGCTCTCGAAGGCTGAGCCAGCGACGGGGGCTGGTATCCGGTTTGGAGGTCATCTGTGGAAAGTTGCGAAAAACTCGGATTCGGTGACCAGGACCATAGTCATCGCAGATTTGAGCAGCTCATAGGTACAAGTTCTGCTCTGGAGGCGGTGCTCGAGCAAGTCGAGCGCGTCGCGCCGGCGGATTCCACCGTTCTGATTCAGGGGGAAACGGGCACCGGCAAGGAATTGATCGCGCGCGCGATTCACAACATCAGCTCGCGGTGCGGGCGCCCGTTCGTAAAGCTGAATTGCGCTGCCATTCCCCTGGATCTACTGGAAAGTGAGCTTTTTGGCCACGAGAAAGGTGCGTTCACCGGAGCCATAGCACAAAAGATCGGACGCTTCGAGTGGGCGGACAAGGGCACGCTTTTCCTGGACGAAGTGGGCGACATTCCGCTGGCATTGCAACCCAAGTTATTGCGTGTTCTGCAGGAACAGGAGTTCGAGCGCCTGGGCAGCACCCGGACCCAGAAAGTTAACGTCCGGCTAGTAGCCGCGACGAATCAGAATCTGGCGGAGATGGTGAAGCACAGCGAATTTCGCACCGATCTTTATTACCGCCTGAACGTGTTTCCCATCCAACTACCCCCATTGCGGGCGCGACGCACGGACATTCCGGCGCTGGTGGCACATTTTGTCGAGATTTTTAGCCGGCGCATGGGTAAGCAAATCGAGCACATTTCCGAGGAAACCATGTCTGCGCTCAGCGCGCACGAATGGCCGGGGAATATCCGCGAGCTACAGAACTTGATCGAACGTGCGGTGATCCTTTCTAACGATGGGATACTTCCCAATACTTTGCCAACATCAGAAACCCAGAGTGTCACGATCACTCCGGGAGCAACTACTCTTAAGGACTCCGAACGCAATCTGATTTTGCACACCCTTGACTCGCTCGGTTGGGTGATCGGCGGGCCAAAAGGCGCCGCCACCAAGCTCGGATTGAAACGCACCACCCTGATCCATAAGATGAAGAAGCTCGGGATATCCCGGCCTCGTCCCCAAAGCAGCCAGGACGCGACGGGGCCGGCGATGCATGAGGCACAGCCCCTGCCGCGAATTCAGTAGCCCATCACATTTATCCAGGTGTCAAGACCGGCATGGTATTTCCAACGCCATCTTCATAACGAACGCCGCGTTTTCGGAATCGCCCCCATTCGGTCCGGGATCAACACTGTTCCACCGCTCCCTATTGTCCAATGATCGACAAATGCCATCGCTGGTGTCGAACTTCTAACAGCAGCAGTGGTCCAGGAAACACGTCTTTGTGTTTTTTCAACCCTTTAGCGCGGTTTCGACCATTCGGAAGATGGCAGGCCAGATGCATACAGCTATTAGCAGGTGAGAAATATGGCAGCGTGTCGATATAGGTGAGAACAGGATCCAATTTGCGCGACGCTGTAGTTTCCGACCGTTTTATGCCGAAGGAACTAAATCCATTTCGAATCAAACGCCAGCCGGATCACGACCCAAAGGGCTGAGCGAGGAGGACCATTCAATGACCCGAAGGAATTTTTCTATCGCAGGATTCTGCCTAATACTTTTGTGCTTGTTTACAATGCCCGTCGTCGCGATGGCGGATGATGCCGATCAGGCCACAAAACTGACTTTCAGTGAACCGGTAGAAGTACCGGGCCACGTTTTGGAGGCCGGAACCTACTGGTTTACGCTGCTGGACACGTCCGCGGACCGCAATATCGTTCAGATATGGAACGGTGACAGGTCGAAACTTGTAGCAACAATTTTTGCCGTCTCCGATTATCGTTATCGGCCGACTGGCAAGACGGTGATCAACTTCGCGGAAAGGCCAGCAGATCAGCCCGAAGCGATCGAAGCATGGTTTTACCCCGGCGAGAGTTTCGGTCACGAATTTGTCTATCCAAAAGCAAGAGCAGCGGCGCTGGCCGTGCAGACCCAAATGTCTGTGCTCTCAATGCCAGACACAACGGCAACCGATGCCGAGCCGCCGGCAATGAACGCCGTAACTCCGAGTGGTGAAGAGGTCGAACTATCTGAGATCGTTGAGTCCGAATTGCCGTCGGATGAAGTTGTGACGAGACTGCCGCAGACAGCGAGTCCTCTTCCGCTATTTGGACTGCTGGGCTTCGCGGCGATTGGCGCAGGGCTCTGCTTACGGCGCCGGACGGCGCGCAACATCGCATGAAACATAACCAACAATCATGCCTGGCGCCGGCACTGGCTCCAGGTATCTAGTGCGGTGGAGGCAACACATTTTTGACAAGCGGCAAAAGCGTTCATAGCTGCGATGAGGAGCAGAAACCTCCAACCATCAATCTGGCGTGAACATCTAGACAAATACAGAGCGCGGCCGTTCGCTGAAACCAGCACGCGCCGCTTTCAACTAAGGAGGAGTTTATGAAGGTTGGAGTGATTGGGGCCGGAGCAGTTGGTTCTGCATGCCTGTTGTCATTGATCTTACGTGGCAGTGCGCGCGAGATCGTGGTGTTGAATAGAACCCGCAAGCGGGCGAAAGCGGTCGCCACAGACATGCAGTATGGCGCATCCCTCTCTCCGGTGGTAAACATTCATGACGGAGATTACTCTGACCTGACTGGCGCCGCGCTGATCATGATCACCTCCGGGGTGAACGAAAAAACCGGTGGGGCAACCGACCGCAACGATCCATCGGGCAGGCTGAGACTGCTGGATGCGAATGTCGCTGTGTACAACGAAATCCTGCCTCAGGTTTTCCAGGTTGTTCCGGAAGCCGTGGTGCTGGTGCTCACCGATCCGCCTGATCCGCTCGCCGATTTTGTCCGCAAGTTTGGATTCAAATGCGTGTTGAGCAGCGGAACATTCCTGGACAGCCTCCGATTCCGATTTCATCTTGCGCAACACCTGAATGTTGATCCGGCATCGGTGGAAGCCCAGGTTGTGGGCGAGCATGGGACCTCGGAAGTGTTGTTGTGGTCTTCGGCGCAGGTAGCGGGAGTGCCAATCGCTGAGGCCTTGACCCAGAACCATCTGAACTACAAGAAGCTGCGCCAGACGGTCGAACACGAGGTGCGGTATGCCAATATCACCATCATTGAGGGGAACGAGGCCAGCCAGTTCGGCATCGGCATAGTCGCGGCGCGCATTGCGGAGATGGTGTTACGCGATGAGAGATCTGTTGTACCTATCGGTTCCTTCAATCCAAGGTATGGAGTTACGCTCTCTTTGCCGAGCGTAGTCGGGCGGGAAGGCGTCGTGCAAATCATGGAACCTGAGATGTCAGGGGAAGAGCAGCAAGCCCTCCAACGCAGTGCCGACACGCTCAGGGAAGCGGTAACCCGGATAGAACTTCAAGCGGCGCACCTCTGATACAAGTGCTCTGCGAGGATTGTTTGTCGGCGTCAGCATTGTTGAGATCCAGGAAGTGCGTCGAGATTTAGGGAGTGGGTCGCGATTCATTGGTTGCTGCGAATGTCTGGATTTCGACAGATGCCCGGGCTTCGACAGCCAATCGTTAGGACGCCTGAACGGTCTGAAGCAAACAAGAATTAGTTCTTTCAATAGGTTGCATTGGGCCCAATCGGCGTCAAGTTTGGCAGTCTGCATGCTTGTATCTAAAGATGAAAGGACTAAATCATGAAAACCACTTTAATTCGTACGCTGGCTATCGCGATGCTCGCAACGTCAATCTCGGCTTTCGCCCAGACTGACGACAAAAAGAGCGAGAATGCAGCCCAATGCAATATTACAGAGCAGAATAATTTGAAGCAGAATGCGAACGGCCCAGGCACGCAGGGTAAATCAAATAACCCCCAGGGCGATGACCAGGAACAACAGGAACAAGATCGGACACTGATGAGCATTTACGGATAATGCCAGCATCTTATAACTAACAATCAATCGGCCGGGCGATTGGAAGCCACTGTTGGCGAACCCTCCCCGGCCTTTTTTGGCTCTCGACTGCGTAGGCAGCCAAGACGCTAAAGCTGCTCAGCCGACAGATATTGCTGCAAGTAAAAAGATGGTGACCAGCAGTGCGAGTGCCAATATGAAAATGATAGCCACCCCTGTTATCAATTGAGGTCTAAGTCCGTGACTCGAGCTCATTGCTTCTTGTTTTAGTGTTGTCATTTCGCTTCTCTACCTTTCACTTATTCGAACCGCACTTTTGACGACGTTTCCGTCTCAGGCGGAGACGAAGCGCGAACGCGTTGCCCGTGTATGACCAGCTCTACGCGAAACGCGCTTCGGTTGACGGCGCAGGACTGGGGGTATGAGAGAGACCCTGCGCCATTTCGTCTCAATAAAGAGCAATCGATCTGCCAAAGCCCAAGACGCTGAGAATAAAGGTTTCTGGACGCGACGGCAGCCATCGAGGAACTTCGTTCGACAGATTAAAATCTCAGCCCTGTCGAAATGTGGACATTTGTGTCAACGCGTGGGCCAAATATTGGCCGGTTAGGAGGCGCCGATGACTCCGATTCCTACGCTCAGGTCGGAAATGACAATCTTGTAAAACTCGTGAAAGGTCCTTTAGTTCACAAAGCTGCCGCCCAGCAGGACGATCTGCCCTTTGCTTGTGCTGAACGCAAGTCCGTTGCTGCCCCACCTTACCAGGGTCTGAACGGTCCCGTTGAGATTGGGAATCGTAATCGAGTTCAGCAGAGCAAAGCTTGTGAGATTGAACGATTGCAGCGTAACCGTGGTC
>DASYKK010000076.1:0-2618 GCA_035995565.1 Candidatus Angelobacter sp. | reverse complement strand
CACGTCAGGGCGGAACGTGCGGATAGCGCGGACCAGATCGGCAAGAGCTACGTCATGCCCGTGCCATTTGTTGAAAGTCTCTTCGGCGGTCTTGGAAAAGCCAAAGTCGGTCACGTGGCTGAAGCGCTGCTCCACGCCGTAGTATTTGTCGGCTTCAAGAAGTTCCAGAGTGCGCAGGATGCCGAGCTCGTCGGAGCTCTCGGCGCCAAATTTATTCTGGCCCCCTTCGCCACGCGTAAGGGTAAAAAGCAAAACGCTAACGCCGTTACCGCGCGCTTCCAGCGTCAACATGCCACCATCTTCATCGTCGGGATGGGCGACCACCTGCATGATGCGCGCAGTGGTCTTCAGTTTGGTAAGCAACTGGGCGAGATGGAGCGCGCCCAGGTCTTCCGGGAGCGGTCGTGTGTCTGAATGCACGGTGGAGACGAGAAGGAAAAGCAGGCAGGCGCAGGCCAGAGCCTGGCGGGTGAGCTTTGAGCGCATGGGAACCATTGTCTCTGTTAGACGAGGGTTCCAGCAAACCGGGTGCAATTTTGTGGGCCAAGAACCGAGACGTTCAACTGTAGCTGCCTCGCCAAGGACGAACTGCCCAGCATAAAATCGAAATGAGGACTTTCCATCATGCAAAAAATCACTCCCTTTTTGTGGTACGACGGCCAAGCCGAAGAAGCCGTGAATTTTTATGTGTCTATCTTCAAGAATTCAAAAATTGTGAGCATGGCCCGCTACGGAGAGGCCGGTCCCGGTCCGAAGGGAAGCGTGATGACCGCAGCCTTCCAACTTGAAGGCCAGGACTTTGTTGCATTGAACGGCGGCCCGCAATTCAAATTTACGCCGGCCATTTCGTTCGTGGTGAACTGTGAAACGCAAGAAGAGGTGGACGAGCTGTGGGAGAAGCTATCCGCGGGCGGACGAAAAGACCGGTGCGCGTGGCTGACGGACAAATTTGGGGTGTCGTGGCAGATTGTGCCGACGATCCTGAGCAAGCTATTACAGGATAAAGATCCTGAAAAGGCAAAAAGAGTGATGCAGGCGATGCTGCAGATGGACAAGATTGACATCAATCGGCTCAAGCAGGCGTCCGAGAAGGGGTAGTGACGGCTCTCTCATGCCAATCAAGGAAAGGTCGAACTTCTTACCTCTACTCGCAGTGCTGATATTGGGTTGCGGTTTCATCACGCCGCTGCAAGCCGATGAACCCACCACCGATTCAGTTTTTGCCGAAGCGCCTTTTGCGAAGTGGGTAGCGCAGGGTCCGCGGCAAGATGTTCCATGGCAGGTGCATATGTCCGCCGGCCACCTCTCTTTCCACCAGCGGCTGATTGCCGCGATCCAGGTTGAGGTACCGGGCCCGGAGTTGCTGAAACGGAGCCATGATGAGCACATCACACTCCTGATTGAGGTGAGGAACGGCGAGGGCGTCTCTTCCCGGAATTATGGACTGCTTGAACTCGATAACCTGAAGCCGGAGATGAAGCGCAGCGATGTTGAATTTTCCTGGCAGGCATTTGCCGTACCCGGACAGTATGAGGTGTCGGTGGCGCTGTGGGACAAAAAATCAGGCGAGCACAATTTCCTGCGCCGGCTGTTTCACGTGGATGCTTATAGAAATGATCCGCTACCGGAAATGTGGCGCGGGCTGGACGCTTTTGAATTCTGGGGAACCCAGCGCGATGGCCCGGATTATATGTTTCATTCCGATATTGAAGGACGCCCTAGTCTGACGCTGGCCACACGCCGGCCGATACATATGGAAGTGCTGCTGGACCTGACGCCCTCCGCGGAAATCTTTCGTGGCAACTATGGATACTACAACCGTTATCTTGGCGCGGCATTGCCAACGTTCAAACTATTCAACCAGATCAATCTCAGCCACGGGTCCAGACGTGCGGCGGCCCTGGAACTAGTACAACGCCACGTTGTTTTCGAACAGAATGATGGGAAAGATCTGGATTGGGCCATTTTGCGAAAGCCGCTGTCGCCGGACAACGGTCCGGGCGTGGTCAGCGTGAAGGACCTGCAAAACAAGCAGCAAAGCCCGGTTTACCTGCGGGACGAAATCGTTCGGCGGCTGAAAGAGGGATCGAACCAAGCAGCCACACCAGCAGGTAAGCCGTTGCATGTGTTTGTGGTGATCGGCAGCCCAATGGATTTATATACGTTTCCAAAACTACCGGAAATCGAAACCGGCGAGGAGAAGGATTGCGTCATTTATTATCTGCAATTTGAATTCATTCAGCGGCAGGGCATCACGGGCGGCGTCGGCAACGTAGAGAAAATGCTGCGACCGCTCAAGGTGCGGAGCTTCGAGGTGAGGTCAGCAGATGATGTGCGGCGGGCGCTGGCAAAAATGATGGAAGAGGTGGGGCGGATGGACTGAACAACCGTTTCTTCACCACGGAGGCTCGGAGTGGGGCGAGCGGTTTGCCGATTGCATCGCTCGTCTTATAAAATCACAGGTTCGCTTCAGCGCATTGCATCTGCTGTATGAACGCTTCTTTTACCAGAACCCCAAATAGAACGCCAAAAGAAACCCAGACATGAAAATTCACGAGTACCAGGCGAAGACAATCCTTGCGAAGTATGGTGTGGCTGTGCCTCGCGGCGAGATGGCC
>DASYKK010000075.1:0-2897 GCA_035995565.1 Candidatus Angelobacter sp. | reverse complement strand
CATGAGCAAAAAAAGATTTCTGATCACCGCCCTGGTGCTGGTTGTGCTGGCCGGGCTGGTCTATCTCCAGGTAAGGGCCTGGAAGAAATTCGACTGGCACCGCTTCTGGGTGGCCACCCACAATACGAATAAGTTTTATCTCGTCGCCGGCGTGGCGCTGGTCTATGCCGACTACATTCTACGTGCCATGCGGTGGAAGATTCTGCTGCGACCGGTTTGTGAAACCAAGACAGCCGACCTGGTGGCGCCTACCATGATCGGCTTTGCCGGCCTGGCCCTGCTCGGAAGGCCGGGCGAGTTTATTCGCCCATATCTGATCGCGCGCAAGGTGAATTTGAGCATGGCATCACAACTGGCGGTGTGGACGGTAGAGCGCATCTTTGACATGGGCGCGTTTGCCCTGATCATGGCGGTGAATATCTTGTGGTCACGAGACAGTCTCAGCAGACTGCCGGGCTTTGCCAGTTCCGCCCATCGACACTTTCTGGGCCGCGAAATTTCATCTTTCGCGTTCTTTGAAGGTTTTGCCATGGCTCTGCTGGGCGGCGTGGCACTGGTGTCTCTGATGGCGTTTCGGATTCGAAAAAATCCAGCCACCGCATCAAGGTTCTTTGTGCGACTCTTCGGCCGGATCTCGCCGAAAATCGGCCATGCCATAGGCAAGCGCGTACAAGCGTTTGGCGAAGGGCTGAACACGGTGAAAGACCTCACGTCTTTCTTTCAGTTATCTGGCTTATCTATTGTTATCTGGGTCTTTATCGGCTTCGCCTATCTGGCGGTGACGCACGCGTACTCCATCCACAAGCTCTCACAGATGACGCTTTCCAGCGTCTTCCTCTTGACCGCCGCCAGCGTGGTGGGCGGAATTTTGCAATTACCGGTGGTCGGTGGCGGCTCGCAGCTCGCGACGATCGGGATGTTGCGCGGCGTCTTCAACCTTTCACCGGAACTAGCGACCAGTTGCGGCATCATGCTATGGCTGGTGACGTTTATGTCAGTAGTTCCGGCCGGGCTCGCGATGGCGCATTCAGAACATGTGTCGATCACCCAGGTGGAAGAAGCGAGCCTGGAGGAAGAGGAAAAGGCATTGGAGGAAGAATCGAGGGATCGGAAGATCGGGTAATCGGGATATCGGGTCATCCGAACAGCGGGGAAAGCAAGACCCTGCCACTAATAAACTCAGATGACGCTGATCGAGGCGGGATTTGGTTTCAATTTCGGTAATTTTGGCATTCTTGGCAATTGCTGGTTCGCGGCAACATTTGCTTTTCGATGACCCTATGACCAGATGTCCCGATAACCCGATCTGCTCACCCCCTGTTACAATCTAAGACATCACACCCCATTGAGAGTTGCGGTTAAGACACGATGAAATGTCCGTTTTGCGGGTTCGAAAATGACAAAGTAGTGGACTCGCGTGAGAGCAAAGAAGGCGAATCGATTCGCCGCCGCCGCGAATGCCTGAAGTGCGAAAAGCGCTTCACCACCTACGAACGCATCGACGAGATCCCCTACATGGTAGTGAAGAAAGACGGTCGCCGGGAGAAGTTTGAGCGGCAGAAGATCCTGGCCGGGCTGCTGCGGGCCTGTGAAAAGCGGCCCATTTCCATGGGCAAGATGGAGCAAATCGTCAATGAAGTGGAGCAGTACGTGATCGACTCACCGGAGCGCGAACGCACCGCCAGCGAACTGGGTGAGCAGATCATGAACAGCCTGAAGCAGATCGACAAAGTCGCATACATACGCTTCGCCTCCGTGTATCGCGACTTCAAGGACGTGGACGAATTCCACTCTGAGCTGGAGTCACTGCTCAACACCAAAGAAGACAAATCAAAGCCGGTCAAGGCTAAGACCAGCGCGAAATAAACAGGAATTATGGCACACAAGGTTACGCTGATTCCCGGGGACGGCATCGGCCCGGAAGTTACAAACGCCGCCGTGCGCATTGTGGATGCGTCCGGGGTGAAGATTGAATGGGAGCGATTTGCCGCGGGCTCAGAGGCTTTTGCCAAGTACGGCGAATACATTCCTAAAGAACTCACGCATTCCATTGAGAGCACCGGGCTGGGTCTGAAAGGGCCGGTCACAACGCCGATCGGCGGCGGATTTTCCAGCATCAACGTGGCCCTGCGCAGGCAGTTCGAGCTATTCGCCAACTTCCGTCCGATCCGCAACCTGCCTTCCCTGCCCACGCGCTATCCCAGCGTGGATCTGGCGATTGTGCGCGAAAACACTGAGGGTCTGTATTCCGGCATTGAGCATGAAGTAGTGCCGGGCGTAGTTGAGTCGCTGAAGATCATCACGGAGAAGGCATCGACCAGGATCGCGCGGTTCGCGTTTGCCTATTCCCGACGGGAGAAGCGCAAGCGGGTGCACGCCGTCCACAAAGCCAACATCATGAAGATGAGTGACGGCCTGTTCCTGCGCTGCTGCCGTGAGGTGGCCCGGGAATATCCGGAAATCACCTACGGCGAGCACATTGTCGATAACACCTGCATGCAGTTGGTGATGAATCCGTACCAATATGACGTGCTGGTAATGGAAAATCTTTATGGCGATATTATTTCCGATCTCTGCGCGGCGTTTGTCGGCGGGCTGGGACTGGTTCCGGGCGCTAACATTGGTAACCACTGTGCGATTTTCGAGGCCGTACATGGCTCGGCGCCTGATATTGCGGGCAAAGACATCGCCAATCCAACGGCGGTGTTGCAATCGGCGGTGCTGATGCTGCGCCACATCGGCGAAGTGGAAGCCGCGGATAAAGTCCATGCGGCGCTGGAAAAGACCTATAAAGAAAAACTTCACCTCACGCGCGACGTAGGAGGGACTGCCGGAACCAGCGAATTCGCTGACGCGGTGATTGCCAACATGGAACAAGTGGCTGTGGCGACCGGCGA
>DASYKK010000074.1:0-7696 GCA_035995565.1 Candidatus Angelobacter sp. | reverse complement strand
CTATATTGTTCGTAGAAAAGAAATTTGCGCGGGTCTTCCGTCGATTGGTGGCCGATATACAGCAGGCAGCCCGGTTCCTTGCGAGAATGCTCCTGCAGAATCTGAATGTACTCGCGGCACTTTTGTTCCGTGCCTGGCTTCACCAGCATATCGACCTTCAATACGATCATTTCGCCTTCGCGCCTTTCTGCGGGACAGCTTTGTCCGGCGAGGTAATGATCTCCGCTTCGAACTCTGGCAAAAGCATTGTCTGGTCGCGGTCAGGACCGGTAGAGACCATGCCAATCTTCGCTCCACTCTCGCGTTCGATGAAGCGCAGGTATTCCTGGGCCTTCTTTGGCAGATCGTCAAAGCTGGCCGCGCCTTCGGTTGATTTCTTCCAGCCCGGCATCTTTTCGTAAACAGGCTCCACCTGCTCAAAGCCGGTGGCCAGCGCAGGGACTGAGTCGTACTTTTTGCCTTTGATTTTGTAGCCAACGCAGACCGGCACTTCGTCGAGCACATCGAGCACGTCAAGCTTGGTGACCACCCACCAGTTCACGCCGTTGATCATCTGCGCGTAGCGAAGAAGCGGCAGATCGATCCAGCCGCAGCGGCGGGAGCGTCCCGTGACCGCGCCGTATTCATTGCCGCGCGCGCGAAGCAGGTCAGCGACGGGACCTTCCACTTCGCTGGGGAAAGGACCGCCGCCTACGCGGGTGCAATAAGCTTTGGTTACACCGATTACATTCTGGATTGCATTTGGCGGAACACCTGTGCCGGTTGCCGCGCCACCCGCGGTGCAGCTTGACGATGTAACAAATGGGTAGGTTCCATGATCGATATCGAGCATCGTGGCCTGCGCGCCTTCAAACATCACCGATTCGCCTTCAGCCAGCGCGTGATTAAGCAGCACTGCGGTATCAGCCACGAATGGCGCAATCTGCTTGGCGGCCTCGGCATACTCGGCGTACATGCTGTCGGCGTCGAGCGGATCAGAATTGAAAAGCGCATGCGCGATCATGTTCTTTTCGCGGCAGGCGTTCTCAATCGTCGATTTGAGAAGAGTGGAGTCGAGAAGATCGGCGACGCGCAGACCGCGGCGGCCCATCTTGTCTTCATACGCCGGACCGATGCCGCGCGACGTGGTGCCGATCTTCACGCGTCCGGGAGCGTTCTCCGCTCCCATTTCAATCATGCGGTGGTAGGGAAGGATCACGTGGGCGCGATTGGAGACAAATAGGTTTCCATCCACCTGCACGCCGGCGTCGCGCAGCATCTTTACTTCCTTAAGAAAGGCCAGTGGATCCAGCACCACGCCGTTGCCAATCACAGAGCGGCAGCCTTTGCGCAGCACGCCGCAGGGCACCAGTTGCAAAACAAATTTTTTGCCCTTGATAATGACGGTGTGTCCGGCGTTATGCCCACCGGCATAACGGGCCACGATGGAAAAATTGTGCGACAGCACGTCCACAATTTTGCCTTTGCCTTCGTCGCCCCACTGGGCGCCAACGATCACTGCTGTCTTACCGCGCTTCACTGGAAATGCACACTCCTCGCCCGTAGTGGTTTTTTCGCAGTTCAAAAATAGTCTTCTACAAATGAGTCTGGGAAGTCCGGACGGGAAAGATTCTGTTACTTATAGATTTTAACAGAGAAGTCTCGGATTCCACAGATGCAGGACCGTGAAGGAATGGCCACTTTCGCTTCCTGCATGGAGTGGGGAAAAGTCAAAACATTGCTGACTGATGAATGGAGATGCTGCCGCCAATGGCAAGGCGTTGACTAATCTTTGCCATACTTTGTAAAACTTTGATTTTTCAGAGTACCTCGTCCTTCTATCATCGTGAATGTAAGCCCTGACTATAAAGGTGCGGGAACCTGTACACGTTAGAAATCGAAAACGTCGAACGGAGGAGCTTGTGAGAATCGCTCTCGTCGTGATTTTTCTGGCGGCATCCACATTTGCCCAGGACCAGTCTGCTGCAGCCGCAGCGGCCTGTGGCCCGAAAGATACAGACTTCGAAGTGAAGCTGGATAAATCCAAACACGCGCTCGCGCCGCCCGAACCTGGCAAAGCGCGGGTTTACTTCATTCAGGATATTGGCCGAGTAAGCTGCATCGGAGCTTGTGTGAAAACTAAAATCGGAATGGACGGAACTTGGGTTGGTGCAGTCCGGCGCAACTCCTATTTCTCGATTTCCGTGGAACCGGGTGAGCACCATATGTGTGCGACTCCGGGTCCCGTGATAGCGCTCGTGCATTTCACCGCGGAAGCGGGTAAGGTCTATTACTTTCGAACGCGGGCCTTGGTGGTGAAAACCAGAACCTCTTCGATTTTGATCCGCTCGATAGTGATCAGGGCCAGCACCTGATAGCTTCCTATCCGTTGAGCGTTTCGCGCCCAAATCCGTGAGCGGTAAAACCACCGTGCAATAGAGGTGACCGTGCCCCGGTGGGCACGGTCCCGTACCAGTGCGCTCCTACCGCATGGGTTTTTCACAATTTATCATCCAGTTGATGCCGAACTGGTCAGTGAACATAGTAAAACGCTCTGCCCAAGAGGTTTCCTGCGGCGGCATCTTGATTTTGCCTTTTTCACTGAGTACGGCAAATAATTTTTCAGTCTCCTGAGTGCTATCACACGCGATAGCAACAAAAAAGTTCTCGCTGTGCTCAACCGGCGGGCCTCCCATGTTGTCCGACGCCATCAAAATTGGGCTGCCACCCTTGACTATCCTGGCATGCGCGATCTGGTCTTTTGCTTCAGGCGGAATATCGCCGGGCATGTCAGCAAACGTTGTCACCTGCAGGTCGCCGCCAAGGCATTTCTGGTAAAAGGTCATTGCTTCGCGGCAATTTCCGTTGAAAATTAAGTATGCATTGATCTGTTTCATGTTCGCTCCATTTCTATGATGAATTTAATACTGCCAACTATTACATATGCGTGCAGAGAGTCAGTTCCGCAGTGGGATGAGAGCGCGCACGCGCTCATCGCGCAAATACAGACCGCCCCACACGAGCAAGCCGACATAAACCGGAAAGAGCGCGTGGCTGAACCATGGATCACCGACGCGCACATGGCTCGCAACCGCGCCACCCAGATATCCTGTGAGAAGAATGGCGCCGAGAACCGATGTGCGCGGGACCGCATAAAGAGCGACGCAGGCGAGCAGAAGAATACCGATGCCGGCAGCGAGCCCAACCGGATATCCCAATTGCCCGAATGCCTGAACCGCCGGCGCCGGCAGTGGTTTGATTAGTTTGAATCCAGCGTCTACCAGCAGGAACAGCACGACCAGCCCGCTGAGGATCCGTCCGGTCCAAAGAGCTTTGCTGGAAGTCTGAACAGCTAGAGCAGTTGCTTGCATACATTTGTCTCCTGTAATCAGAATTTATTGTTACTTGCTGATAATGGCCAGAATGTTCCCATCGGGATCTTTGAACCATGCTTGCTTTAGGTTTTTGTAAAAATGGACGTCGCCTTTGAGTGTGGTCTGAGGAAATTCATAGTGCTCAAAAGAGATGCCGCGGGCAGCGAGCTCACGCGCCAATGCCTCAGCATCATCGACTATCCATGTTGCAGCGGTGGCTTTGTTCGTTCCAGCGAACTGCAATTGATAAATCATGAGCGTGGACTCTCCGCTCTGGTAGACATGTGTTCCTGGTTCCTGGGGACCGACCTGCTTGAAACTCAATTTCTCTTCATAGAATTTCTCGGCCGCCGCAAGGTTCGAAACGGCGATTGTGGCAATTGCGTCAAAGTTTCCTGACATATCAATTCCTTTCAATTTAAAAAATTGCGAACCAACACGCCTCACGGCCTCAGGCCGTCCAGATAGGCGCAGATAGCGTCACTGGCCTGGGCCATGAGTCGCGGATCCTGTGAGCTCTTGGCCGTGCCCCATATGCCCATCTGGGCCGCCACCACCAAGGCCGCAACGTTTTGAGGCGAGACATCTTTTCGAATCTTGCGTGACTTGATGCCTTCGGTGAACGCTGTAGCGTACGTTTGGCGCCAGGTATCGTAGAGCTTGTCAATGCGCTGGTGAAATCCGTTGTCGAGCGGGGACATTTCCTGCGCCAGATTGTTGAGCGGACATCCCTGAACAAACGCTCCGCTTTTGATGTCTTCTTTCACAAATTGGCGGAAGGCCTGCTTCAGGTCGGCAATCGGATCGGCGGAGTTGATGACGGGATGGAGCCAGCGCTGTTGCAATAGTGGTCCGATCACCTCGTCCACCACGGCGTAACCAAGCTCCTGCTTACCGGCGAAGTGATGAAACAGGGCGCCTTTGGTGGTGCCGGCGGTTTCCACAATATGGTTCAGGCTGCCACCCTGAAAACCGTGTTTGTAAAACTCATGGAAAGCGGCCATGAGGATCTTCTGGCGGGTAGCTTCGGGGGTGCGAATTGAGGATTTCTTGCTCACAGGAGCAACATACAGACCAGTCGGTATGTATGTCAAGCACAAAATCAACTTTTCTGTAAACATTTCTTAGACCGAAAACAATCACCGGTAAAAAGGGGCGAAATGTGGCGTGTACCTGGAGTCTGTCTTTGTTGGATCAGCCTTTTTGTTGCTCAGCCGATACTGCAGCAGGAGCTTCCTCGCGTGATATTCTCTGCGGGAACCCTCAAAGGCGCGTTCTTTGGTAGGGAGCATCACGAAGTACTGTTTCTGGGGATACCTTATGCCGCGCCCCCGACTGGCGCGCGGCGATGGAAACCTCCTCAACCTGTGAAACCGTGGCTTGGCACACGCAACGCCGGCTCATTCGCTCCAAGCTGCCCCCAGGATGCTGATCGAATGGCATATTATGCAGCGGCCACACGCGAACTTTCAGAATCACTAGGTTATTACGCCGGCTTTAAGACAAGCGAAGACTGCCTGTATCTCAATGTGTGGACAACGAACTTCGGCGGGAAAAAGAAAGCTCCGGTAATGGTTTGGATTCACGGCGGCGGAAGCGTGGAAGGTACAGGCGAGTTGCCTGCCATGGGGCCTGCAATGGCGCGGAACGGCGTCGTTTTTGTCAGCATCAATTACCGCCTTGGGATGCTCGGCTTCCTCGCTCATCCGGCTCTGACATCTGAATCGCCGCACCACTCCTCCGGCAACTATGCTTTGCTTGATCAGATTGCGGCTTTGAAATGGGTGAAAGAGAACATTGGGAAGTTCGGCGGATCTCCTGAAAATGTCACTGTTTTCGGCGAATCGTCCGGCGCAGTGGATATCTGCTACCTGATGACGATGCCTCTCGCCCAAGGTCTCTTCGCACGCGCCATCATCCATAGCAATGGATGCTCAGACTACTTTATTCCTGACATGAAGCGTGCGCGAGATATTGCCGGAATGCAAGAGTCAGGCGAACAGGCGGGGGCTCGCTTTGCTGGAAAACTTGGCATTGAGAATAGTGTCGACGCTCTGGCCAAGCTGCGAGCAAAGAGTGTCGACGAAATAATGAGCGCCACCGATACCGCGGCCGCATTGGAGATAGTTGACGGCTGGGTTATTCCCCGACAACCCGCAATCGTTTTTGCCGATGGGCGTCAGGCACGAATACCGGTAATCGTTGGCAGCAACGCTGACGAAGGCTCGATGTTTGCCGAAGATCCTTCCGGTCCAGTCTCGGTCGAGCAATACCGTGCATGGCTGAAGAAAAAGTTCCGCGCCCAATGGGAAGAAGTTGAAAGAGTATATCCTGCGACCAATGACAGTGAAGCCCCAAAAACTTTTCTTTCTGTTGTGACTGACTATGAATTTGGCAGCAGCACCTACATCTTGGCGCGCGCCATGAAGAGGATTGGCCAGCACGTGTATTTTTATTACTTCACGTATCCGTCTAAAGGCAAAAATGCGCGGCTCAGTTCTTACCACGGATTGGAATTGTCTTTTCTCGCAGGCATGGCACGCAAGAGTTCGTGGGGCGAGTTTGGTCCAGACGACCAGGCATTGTCGCGAATGATGAGGGGCTATTGGAGCCGATTCGTGGAGAAAGGAGATCCCAACCAGGGAGATCTTCCTAAGTGGCAGGAGTTTGACCCGGCGACCCAAAAGTGCCTGGAACTCGGTCGCATAGTGAAATCAAGCTACGTTCCTCATGTTGATCGCTATAGGGTGTTTGAGGATTTGCTAAAGGTCCGCTTGGCGGCGCTAGCCGCGAGCGGGAATTGATCCGCTGGCTGCAAGTCAGAATCAACCTTACAGTTGACCCATCCCTACGCGCCGAATCTCTCCGCTGCCCGGGACTTTGCTTTGGCGGCTTCTTCTTCTCGGTTCTTGGGAGGCGCGGTGGTTTCCAGGGAGCGAAGCAGCCGGTTCGAGATCGCAGCGATTTCATCGATGGCAGCCTGGAAGGCCGCCTCGTTGGCCTTAGACGGCTTGTTGAAGCCCGTAATCTTTCTTACGAACTGGAGCGACGCAGCCTGAACTTCGTCGGTGGTGACTGGCGGATCAAAGTTGAAAAGCGTCTTGATGTTTCTGCACATCTCTCAAATCCTTGTGGAGTGGTTTGCGGCCTTTGCGGTGAGCGCGGGAATTTCCCGCGCTGTAGGTATTTAGATTCGCCCGGGTAGTCTACCGCTTCATGATTTCACAGCGGCGGCCGCCCGGGCCAGATTCGTTGCGTCGGCTGAGCGGAACTTTTTTACCGCCAAAATGCCTGCCACGATAAAAAGCACCAGCAATATGCCCTGAGCAATCGCAAACGGCGGCTCATTGCCTTTTGGGGCCAGAGCGTGAAGCGCCGGCACTTTCAGGAAGCTTTGCACCACCAGGACAAAACAATTCAGGTACAACGCCATGACGGCGGTGATCACATAAATAGTGCGCCATCTGCCGGCCAGGTGAAAGCTGTATCGGGCAACGATGGCGATGGCAAGAACAACCAGGGAGATCGCGCCGACAATATGTGACGGCAACAGGTGCTCAAAGGGAAATAAATAGCCGGTCAGGCTGGTCAGGACGGTGGTTACCAGGAAGAGCGCGGTCATGCCATCCAGCCGCTTGCCACCGAACATTCCAAACAGAACGATAAGACCGGAACCGATCCCGATCAGGCTGATGATTACGTGGATGAGAGTGAAGGTGGCGAGGGACATGCCAAAGACCATGACGGCCTCCTGTAGAACTAGCATGAAATGGTACGACTCTGGACACTAAATTACTACGACGAATCAGGACATCCTCCAAACGAACTTTGCGGAGATAGAGGCGAAGCGTTAGTCTTATCCGGCAATGTTGCCGTTTAAATTAATTTATAGCGATGATTATTACCTGCCGATTGGCGCGCATGTTTTCCCGGCGGAGAAATACCGGCTGATCCACAAGCGTCTGCTGGAAAGCGGAATCGCTGAGCCCGGGGATTTCATCACACCGAAAGCCGCGGCTGACGAAGATATCCTGCTGGTACATACGCGGGAATATGTGCAGAAGCTCAAGACGGGAACGCTATCGCGGCAGGAAGAGATGCAGATGGAAGTGCCGTATTCGCCGGAGCTGGTGAAAGCGTTCTGGCTGGCCGCGGGCGGATCGATCCTGACGGCGGACATGGCGCTGCGTGACGGGATCGGATGCAACATTGGCGGAGGATTTCATCACGCCTTCCCCGATCATGGCGAAGGTTTTTGCGTGGTTCACGATGTGGCCGTAGCCATTAAGCGCATGCACCAGGAAGGAAAGATTTCGCGCGCCATGACGGTGGACTGTGACGTA
>DASYKK010000073.1:0-3364 GCA_035995565.1 Candidatus Angelobacter sp. | reverse complement strand
TGCGATGGGCTGATGATCGAATCGAACCATGACCTGGAAATGCTGCGCAATGGGCCTTATCCATGGATGGTGAAGCAGCGGGTGATGAGCCGCGTGGGCCATCTTTCCAACACGGCGCTGGCTGAATTCTTTGAAAAAGACTATGACGGCCAGGCTGCTTTCCTGGTTCTGGCGCACCTTTCCGAGCACAATAACCACCCGGCAGTGGCCCGCGAAACCGCCAACAAGGCCCTGGGGGGCAAATTGAACCTTTTTCAGTCTTGTGCCCTGACCCTGGCACAGCAGGACCACCCATTGCAGCCTCTCTGCCTGGGGTGAGAAGATACCTGTACAGAACCTTAATCTGGGATGAGAATAGGTTAAGCAAGCCGCCCCTTTGGCGGTGTGAGGCTTTTTGAACAGCAGTCAGGCAAGTGAATGAGCAATATGTGCAGTGATCGCGTAGTTGGGGATATTCTCGCCGGCTGGCGATACGATATCTCAGGCCTGGCGCCCGAGATGCGAGGCGATTATGAAGCGCATCTGGTCGAATGCGCGCACTGCCGCTCCCGCCAGGTCCTGCACCGCACTATCGACATTGGATTAATGATCGTGGCCGGCGTTTCCGCTGTGATGTTCCTGGTCGCTTTCGGCGCGGTACGTCATTTTTCTCCTCGGCACGCGCTGGTGCTCGAGTTGATCGCGCTGGCCGGCTTCCTTTTCTTCAGCGTGGTATGGCTGATTGTGGCTGTGGCCACGCCGGCTCCTGTGGTAGTGGCCGACGTTGCGCGCATACAGGCCCGCCGCATACACGATCGGCTGCCCAGCCAGATTCGCGAGAAGCTGCCGGAGATTACCCAGGAATTCCTTAAAGAGAGACAATAGTTACGGGCCGGGAAGCCGGACTCGGCTGAATGCGTTTGCCGGTTTGTGCGAACCGCGTCTACGTCTCCAGCGTCCCGATAATGTCGGTGATGCGCTTTACGCGGTTTTCAAAGCACCAGCGCTGTAGCCCGTCGACAATCTTCTCGGTCGCGCAAGGGTCCCAGAAGTTAGCTGTGCCCACTTCCACGGCAGCGGCGCCGGCCAGCATGAACTCCACCGCGTCTTCTGCGGTAGTGATTCCGCCCATGCCAATCACCGGAATCTCGACTGTGTGCGCGGCCTCATACACCATGCGGAGGGCGATGGGCTTGATAGCAGGGCCGCTCAATCCAGCGGTAACGTTGGAAATGCGCGGCTTGCGCGTTTTGGCGTCAATCGCCATGCCGACAAAAGTATTGACCAGGGAAATTGCGTCAGCTCCGGCATTTTCGGCGGACTTGGCCATAGCAGCAATGCTGGTCACGTTGGGAGAAAGCTTCACAATCAGCGGCCGCCGCGCGGCGGATTTGCAGCTGGCCACCAACTCTTCCAGCAGGGCGCGGTCCGTGCCAAATACCATCCCACCGTGTGAGGTGTTGGGACAGGAAACGTTCAACTCATACGCGGCAATGCCCTCTGCTTCATTCAGGATGCGGATCGTCGCCTGGTAGTCCTCGCGCGAGTAGCCAAACACGTTGGCGATCACGACGACGTTTTTCTTCGCGGCCAGCTTAGGCAGTTTCTCTTCAATGAAAGCGAGCGCGCCGATATTCTGTAAACCAATCGCGTTGAGCATGCCGGCGGCGGTTTCAAACAGGCGTGGCGGAGGGTTGCCGACCATGGGCTCACGCGAGAGCCCTTTGGTTACAAAGCCGCCGAGCTTTTCCAGCGTGACAATGTCTTCAAACTCAATGCCGTAGCCAAACGTGCCGCCGGCGGCGATCACCGGATTTTTAAAGCTGATCCCGGCAAAGCTGACGCTCAGGTCGGGCTTGCGACTGGTTGCTGGGTCCTGGGTTGCAGTAGCCATTGTGATCTAGTGTAACAACTGGCAAGGCAAGTCTGATAAACAGTGATGACACTGATCAGGACAGATCGGGTGATCGCGCGTGATCAGGTGATCGGAAAACCAATCGAAAGGCAAAGCCTTACCGCGGATGAACGCGGATATACGAGGATCAGGACAATTGCTAAAGGCGAGACTTACCACTGATTCACACTGATGACACCGATGACACCGATGACACTGATTGGGGGATTGCCAAAATCGCCGGAATTGCCAAGATTTCCAAAAGTTGAAAAACCAAACAAAGACTGTTTGCAGGTTTCCCACTTCTACATATAGATGACGTAAGAGCTGTGCCAGAGAGCGCTGGGTAGGCTGCCGGGTTTGCGCGACGTGAGGATGACGTTGTAGTCCTGGGAAACGGGAAGCGCGTCAAGGAACTGGGGATCGCGGCTATCGGGCTGGACAGTGGCGAGGTAGCGCAGAAAATCCGCCAGATGCAGGCCGCCATCGTAACAGGAGCCGGCATAAGAAAGATCGATGTTTTCGGTGTTGAAATGGCAGGCCAGCGAAGCGGCCATGGAGACGGAGCGTTCATACGCCGGGAGTGAGACACGGCCGATCTCAGGATTATCAAACACAAGGCGCAGCCGGCGCTCGTCTTCACGGGTGAACTCGCGGACTTTAAGATGCCCGGTCTTGGCGGTGGCTTTCCAATCGACAAAGCGTCCGGGATCCTGCGGGGTGGCTTCGCGTATGCGATAGAGTTCGGTGCCGCGCCCGCGCATGAAGGAAACAAAATCGCCGGTAATCATGGGCAGCACATCAAGAAAATCGTCGGGTTCCAGCAGCGAAGGATAGACCATCAGATCGCGCTCCAGCCTGACTTTGCGGCTCTTAACAAGGAATGAGAACGGAAAGCGCGTGGCAATACTGAACCCTTCCTGGGAATAGTGGCCGCGACGCGGGAACGCCACTTCCAACTCAGTGCCGGCCGTGTCTTGCGGAGCGACAAAGGTGAAATAGACGGGCCGCGTCAGAATGCGGGCGGGCACTGGCGGTGCACTCTTCCGGCTCAGCGTGTAGTCCGGCATCCGCACCCAGCGTTTCTTTTTGGGAAAGGCAAATTCTGTTTTGTTCCATTCCCAGCCGCGGCGCTGCTTCTTTTTGTCTACCGGGCTGAAGACTTTTACGGAGAACGCCGGCATCCACAGGCGGGGATTGATAAGGTTGACGCGAATTTGTACCGGCACTCTGGCAAATGCATTCCTGGGTAGGATGACGTCAAGTTCCAGCCGCCGCAGCACAGCGGCCGATGAGATGCCCGAAACCCCGATGGCTGCCAGCATTGCCGCCAGCACAATAAAAAGGAGATTATTCGCGGTATTGACGGCGGCGATCCCAATCACCAGACATACCAGCAGGTACACCATGCCGACACGCGTCAATTCAAAGTCAAAAGCATCTTTCATGCGGGCGGCAGCCACGCGGCGCGCCAGAAAAGGCACGGTCAGC